>PLQC01000025.1 GCA_003159675.1 Limisphaerales bacterium | reverse complement strand
AAAACTCATACCCTCGCGAATGACGCGAATCAATTGGTGAAAATTCGCGAAATTCGCGGATAAAAAATCATTTGGGGACCTGCCAAACCCAATCGCCGTTTTCCAAATCTTCCCTTCCGTCCCTGTTCGGTGCAACGGTTCCGCCGTCGTCTTTTTCATTCCAGCCGACGGAGTAGAGCAAGAACCTCCCATCATCCGTGCGGCGATAGTGCAATGGCCGGCCGCCGATGATGTCGTGCGGTAGTTTGTCAATGAACTGCGGCACGAGGGCTTCGAGCGATTCCGGATATCGCCCTTGGGCCAGGTGGTAACGCTTCAGCGCGCAGACAGTTTGTGCCTCGTCGGCCAGGGTCTGATTTCGTGCCAGGGTTTGTGTTGCCTTGATGAAATTGGGGAGAAACAAGGGCATGGACTCCAAAATGGTGTAGGGCGATTTGTGGAGCGTATGAATTTGTTCGCTCGCACCGCGAGCCTTGCCTGGAAATATCACGTGGTTTGCCGGATCGATGCTGTCAATCGCGGGTTGGATCAGTTCGACGTGGACGATCATGTTTTGATAAACCCAGCCGCGAGGAGCAAAAGCCAGGAATGTGTAAACAGGATCCTGCAACCGCCGCCACCAGTTCGTCGTGCCACCTTCAAACAGGATGAGTTGATCGGAAATCCTCGCGGGCGGAGTTTTCTCGAGCATGCAGGGCACCGAGACGCGCTCGGATTGAAAGGCGTCCGCGACGAAAGGAAGCAAATCAACCTGCCCGAGCTGTTGTTCAAGCGCCGCCAACTGCGGTTCACGCCACGCCTGCAATCGCAGACCATCGGCAATCGTGTCCACATAAAGTCCCGTGATCGCCACATTCATCATCGCCGCTACCAGAGTCATCGGACGACCGGTGGGTTTGCCTTCCAGCAGGCGACTCAGGTCGTGTAGCAGCGTCAAGTCACGCAACGCCGGTTCGGGCTGGCCCAGCAGCAGAAAACACTTGGTCCGTTGGGCAAGCGTTTGCGCGAGGATTCGGAACAGGACAAATCTCGGAATGGGGATTGCGAACGGCTCCTGGTAATCGCCCTCCATCCGCGCGTACGGCCGTTTAAGCGCAGCCCGAATCGAATCGAAATCCGGCTCAAACTGGTCGCTCCAGGCCAGATAATCGGAAGCGGCGTAGGCGCGCGGTGAATTCAAAAATGCGCGAAACGAATTCGCGCCGAGGGCCGCCAGGCCCAGCAGACTGTCACCAGGCCTCGCTGTCGCCGGCGCAGGGCCGTTCAAAAACGCCGCGACCTCTTCCGTCTTCGGCACAGTGTCCACCCGAACCACAATGCGAACCGGTTTGCCCGGCTTCAGCGATCCGGCCAGAAGCGCGTACCCCAGCGGACTCTGCAGCCGCGTGCCTCCATAGTGGTTCGTGCTCTCCCCCATGGCACCCTGTAAGAGGCCTTCCAACTGCCGGCGAATATCCGCGTCCACTCTCCCGTAATGCAGAACAATGTCGGCAGCTTGCGGAGCGACGCTTGCGTTGGTAGATACGACCGTCACCTCTGCGATCCAATTGCCGTTCCGCCGAGCGACGAACTCGGGGAGCGTTTGGGAATCCATGCGATTAAACAATTCATTCTTCGCTTCTCCCCGGACAAACCACTCCTGAATCTTTGGCGCTTTGAAGATGTTCTGGTCGTCCGGTACGGCGGGCGGGATCATGGCGTTCCAATCCAACACCGTGCCCTTGGCTTCCAGATCGCGCTTGAAGTTTTCCCACGCCCGTTTGCCGCGCCAGTCTTCCTCGGTGTAGAACAGAGCGATCAGCGTGATCAACACACCCAGGCCGACCAACCCGCGCCGGACGGTGCGCCAGTTGAAAAGCAGACGGAAACACCGCACGACGAGAGTCGGCCGGGTTGGAACGGAGGCAGGTTGGGGAGTATTCATGAAAGTGCGGCGATGCCCAAACAGAGCGGCGGTTCGTGAAATATTCGAGTTATCCGACTTTCCAATTCACCAGTCGCTCGCTCCGCGGTCGCGGATGGCTTCGGCGCGGAGGTTCAATCGGCTGGCTGTTTGCCGGTGGAAGCAATTGGGCGAGCACCTGCCTTTGCTCTTCAATACTTTGCCAAATTGCCGGAGCGGACTCAGGGCGCGCATTTACCGCGATCAATTGCCGGTCCGACAGGTGGACATGAATTCCCCACATCACGAGCCAAAGCGCAGCCATCCCAGCCCAGGCGCGGCGGCAAGGCCAGATCAATTCGCGCCATAAGGCACCGAATATGCGGTAAGGCGTGAGCCGGCGAACGGGCTGTGACCTGCCTGCCGCCCGGACCGCCTCGGACCAGCGCATTTGGACAGTCTCGTTTGGCTTGATGTGCGCGAAGCTTCGTTCCCAGTTGTCGAGCGGCACAGTCAAGATTCTTATCTCTTCGCTGTATTTCCAGCACGCGACGCACGCAGCCAGATGGCTTTCGACTGCGGCCTTCTCCGCTCCCGGCAGCGCGCAGCTCGCCAGGAGGCGGATGCTCTCGCGATAACGCCCGCATGGGTTTCTAAACCAGCTCATATCTGTTCATCCCCTTTCAGATCCGGAAGGTTCATTTTCATTTTGCGTAGTTTTTCCAGAGCATGATGCAATCGGGATTTGACCGTGCCCACCGAGCAACCCAGAAGGGCTGCCATGTCCGGCAAGGAGGCATCCTCAAAGAATCGGAGCAAAATGACGTTGCGATGCTTTTCCGGCAGCCGTTCGATGCATTGCTTCAATTGAAAAAGGGCTTCGCTTTGGGCGGCCGCTTCCGCCGGCGAAAGGTCCGGCCCCGGAATGTTCTCCTGCTGATCGCGGAGTTCCTGGTCCTCGGTAGCTGCCAGTGGGGCCAAAGAGATCGGCCGGGAACGGGCGCGGCGAAGAGATTTCTGGTGGCGATGAAGCAGAATGGCATAGAGCCAGGTGGAAAACCGGCACGTTTCATTGTAACGCGACAGACTTTTCCACGCCTCGACCAGGGTCTCCGAAACGAGATCTTCCGCCGCGCTCAGATCGCCGGCCAAGGCTGCGGCTTGGCGCAGAAGCCGCGTTTGCAGCGGCTCGAGCAAAAGGCAAAAGGCTTGCGCGTCTCCCTGACGAGCGCGTGAGAGGAGTTCGGCGGCATCCGTTGACTCGACCTGGTCGTCCGTGATGACCATCTGTCTATCAATCCCCGGAAAAGACAAAAAGGTTCAAAAAGAAAACACTTATCCGCTAATTTCGCGAATTTTCACGAATTGAATTCGCGTCAATTCGCGAAATTCGCGGATCAAAATCATTTGGGGATCTGCCAAACCCAGTCTCCTTGTTCAATGTCAGGCGTTCCGCTTTTCTTGACGACCACGGTGCCTCCGTCGTCTTTTTCATTCCACCCGACCGAGTAGATCACAAACCGGCCGCCCGCCGTGCCGGAGCCTTGCGGAGGCGGGTCGTCGGTTCGGCGATAGTGGAGAGGCTGGCCGTTGATGATGTCGTGCGGAACCTTGTCGATGAACTTCGGCGCGAGCGCGTCGAGCGCGCCCGGATAGTCGCCATGTGCCAGCCGGTAACGCTCCAGGGCGCAGGCGACGGAAGCCATGTCAGCGCTGGTTTGGATCCGGGCAAAACGCAGCGCCGCCTTCTGGAAAGCCGGGAAAAGCAGCCGGGCAAAGATAGTGTATGGAGTGCGCGCGCCCAGCGCGGCGTTGAGGGCGTTGGTGGTGCACATCTCGACATGCACACGGCGCGCAGCGGCGTCCACAGCCGGCAGACTGAACTGTTGGTACAAGCGATCGACGACGATTTGATTCTGGTAGAAGAAACCACCCGGCATCAGCCAGCGAGGCAGGTCCTGCGCATTGTCAGAGCCTGTTGAAAAATGGCCGACGCGATACCGGGCCATCGCTTCATTGCCACAGGCTCGCTCACCGCGCATGGCGAACTGGTAATCGGCGAGAAAATCCTCTTTGGCCAGAACTTCGCCCAATTCGGCGAGCTGTGAGTCCGACCATTTGTGTTGAGCCAAACCTTCCCAAATCGGCTGCAGCGTTATGCTGGCCAATGCGACGCGCACCAAGTGTGAAATGAGGAAGGGCTCGGTGCGAAGCGCATCCGTCAGCCCGAGCATAAGCTTTGTATCGGCCAGGGCATCTTCGGTCCGCCCCAGTTGCAGTTCAGCTATCGTTCGCAGCTGGAGCATCTGCGCACACCTCTTCAATTCCGCGAAGTGGTCCAGCGACGCAGCCACAGCGTCGAAGCCGGCATCGTAGTTTATCGGAAACCGCGCATAGGGACGCCGGCTCGCCTGCCGCAATTCCTCAATCGCTGAGTCAGATTTGCTCAGCGCCAGCAGCACGTCCTCCGCGGGTGCCCGTGGCTGAGGCGGGACGGGAAACAGGTTCGTTTGCAGAGCTGCTTGACGATAGTAGTCCTGCCAGGGTTTCAAATCGGTAATTCTGCCCTTTTCCCAGCTCCCACCGCCATTAGGACTCTCCACCCCGAGCAGGTTTGCGTCGCGTTGCATCCGCAACCGGTCAACGATATTTGTGTCTCGCAATTTCCAATCCTCAGTCTTGGGGTCCCATTGCTTGTTCAGCACTCCGGCCCAGATCGGCGCCATAAAGAAGTTTTGGTCGTCCGGAACCGGTGGCGGGGCCACGCCGGCCATATCAAACCGTTCGCCTTTTGCTTCCCACTCGCTTTTGTACCTTTCCCAGTCATGCTTGCCGCGCCAGTTTTCCTCGGTGATCAGCAGGGCGACAAAAGTGATCAGGCCGACCAACGCAATCAATCCGCGCCGCACGGTGCGCCAACTGAACAGCCAGCGGACGAAACGGGTGATGAAGCCGGCCTTGCTTTGGGTTTCGGTGGAAGGTGTCGTTTCCATAGGCCATGCCTCAACCCATCGCCTGTGACAGCGGCCGTTCACTCCGGGGTTTGGGCGAAACGGATTTGGGTTTGTCCGCTTCGTACGCGTCCGCCGGCCCGAGCAGGTCCGTGAAAAGCTTTTGTTCCTGTCCCCAAGCCATCAACGTTCCACTTTGCACGGACCTCGATTTGCTCTCGGCGATCTCCCCACGGTCTGAATCCGCCAGGTTGACCGCCACAATCGCCAGCCACACGAGAACGAAGCCCGCCCAAATGCGCCATGCGCGCCAGATGAGTTCGCGGAAGGGAATGGTGAGCGCATGAAATATCGTAGCCGCGAATGTAAATTCGCGGTCGGGCGCGCCCTGTCGATTCGCCTCGGCCGCTACCCGGATGGCTTTTTGGCGGATGGCGTCCAGCTTCTCATTGGCCGGCGCGTGGCGCTTCAGCAGAATTTCACGGGGCGTTTTCATTTTTCTCCTCCCACAAGGTTTTCAAAGCCTTCCTGGCGTAATGAATTCGCGATTTGACGGTGCCGGGTGGAACACCGGTAATCGCGGCGATTTCCTCCAGCGAAAACTCCTCGATGAAATGGAGCAGCAACACGGATAGCTGCGGAGGCGGCAACCGATTCAGCAAGTTCATAAACTCAGCTTCCCGTTCGTGGCGGATGAGCAGCTCGCTGGGATCGTCTTCACATTCGTCCTGCGCCCCAGCGATTTCTTCCAGCGCGTCACCCTCGCGAGTTTGTTTGCGCCAGCGCTGAACGCACTTCTGGTGTGCGATCCCGAAAAGCCAGCTTCCGAATTTGTCATCATCGCGCAGGCCGCCGATGTGCCGGACAGCGCTGATGAACGTTTCCTGAACGATGTCGAGGCTGGTCTGTTCGTCGTGAACCAACTCAAACACATAGACGTAAATCGGCAGTTGGTAGCGTTTGAAGAGAACGTCCCAAGCCTCCGGTTCTCCGGCCCTGGCTTGTGTTACGGGCAGTTGTTCGCGTTCAGCCACTACCAGCATTTACAACCAGTGGAATGCCGAAGGCGAGAAAAGGTTCAACGGAGCGAAGATTTATATCCGCTAATTTCGCGAATTGACGCGATTCAATTGGTGAGAATTCGCGAAATTCGCGGATGAAACATCATTTTGGAACCTGCCAGACCCAGTCGCCTTGCTGAATGTCCAAGCCGTTCTTTCCCAAAGCAACCTTACCGCCGTCATCGGTTTCATTCCAGCCAACCGAGTACAGCACAAACCGCCCGTCCGCCGTGCGCTCGTAATGCAGCGGCTGACCGTTGATCACATCGTGCAGGATTGTCTCCATCAACTGCGGAGCCAGCAGCGCGAGCATTTCAGGATAGGAACCGTGAGCGGCACGATAACGCTCCAACGCACAGGCAACTCGCGCAAGATCGACATTGGCCTGTCCCAAGGCGAATTTCCTGGCAGCAGCCCCGAGAGCGGGAAGCATCTCCCGCTCGAGTAAATTGAAGGGGGCTGGATGACTCGTATCCGACGCGAGAGCGGCGTCCGCATGCCGGGCTGAGGTTGGAGAGATGATACGCTGTTCCTGATCCGCCAGCGGCACGTACCACTGGAACATGAAGCGTTCGCAGCGAAGCTGGTTTTGGTAGAACCAGCCGCTGGGAATCAGGCGTAAGATGCGAGCAGCGTCGGGGGAATTGTCCGAACCACCAAATATCGCACCGAGATTGCCCGTTCGCCGCAGGTAGTCAACGACCCCGGACGAGAAGGTGACTTCGCCGCGCATGGCAAAGCGATAATCCAAGAGAAAATCCAGCTTGCTCAACTCCTGGTCCAGTGTGCGGAGCTGTTCGTCCGACCATCGGTGATCCGCCAACCCTTCCCATACGGGCTGGAGGGTTATGTTGACCACCGCGATGCGCACCAGGTGCGAAATCAGTATCGGTTCGGTGCGGAGCGCCTCAACCATCCGCAACGACAGGCTGACGTCATCCAAAGCTCTTTCGGTTTGACCAAGCTGCAGTTCGGCGCACGTGCGTAATTGAAGCACTTTCGCGCAGCCTTTGAAAATCGCCAGATGCGGCAGCATAATCGCCGCCGGGTCATCCGCATCATACTCCAGCGGAAATCGCGAATACGGACGCCGGCCCGCCTGGCGCAATTCTTCAATGACCGGATCGTATTTGCTCAACGCCAGCAGCACGTCGGCGGCGGGCGACTGCGGTTGGGGAGCGACCGGGAACAGGTTGGTCCGCACCGCCGTTTGCCGGTAATAGGCCTGCCACGCCGACAAGTCGGTCCTGACTCCCGCCTGCCAGCTCCCAGTGGCTGGCGCGTGCAATGCTCCCGGCACCATGGCATCGATCGGCATCTCCAGACGGTTCACGATGTTTGTGTCGCGAGGTCTGATTTGATGTCCATTGCGATCCAACATCTGGCTGTAGGTGCTGGCCACAACCGGCGCCATCGCAAAGTTTTGATCGTCGGGCACCGGCGCCGGAGCCAGGCTGGCGAGATCGAAATGCTCTCCTTTCGCCTCCCATTCGTGCTTGAATTTTTCCCAAGCCCATTTGCCCCGCAAATCCTCCTCGGCGTAAAAAAGCGCGACCAGCGTGACCAGGCATGCGACGCCAAAAAGACACCGGCGCAGGTTGCGCCAGCAGAAAAGCCAGTCGATGAACACGGACGCCAACATGACGATCAACGCGAGGGCGAGCGCCGTTACCAACGCGAGCATCACCAAATCTATCATGTGTGCGGAGTTGCTGGACAACAACCAACTCACGCAAAAGACCACGACAAAGACGCTGCAAGTCAGCAGCACAAACCACAGAAGGAGCGCGCGCGGCCCTTTCCAAGGTTTCTTCCAGATGCTTTTGGGTNNGTACAGTTTGGTGGGGCGAGGCTACTGACGAGCCGGCTCGCGAGTACGCTCGCCCCACCGAAAGCCGCAAAATGTACCACCACTCGCCGCTCGCTCCGCGGACGGGGCAAAAACGGTTTCTGCGACCCGGCTTCCAGCGCGGAAGACTGTCCGATGAGTTCCGTCAAAAGACGCTTTTGCTGCTGCAACACGGCGATGACCTGCGGCGAGGGTGACGCGCTTTCCTGGGCAACGGTTTTCGGCTTGTCCCGCAGCGAAAAGTTGATGGCCAGGATCACCACCCACACTCCGGCCAGCGCGGCCCAGGCTTGAGGCGAAGGCTGCAAAAGGGTTGAGAGTTGATGGCCGAGGGTGGAGCGCAGCGCGCGAAAAGTCGTAACCGCGAATGTGAACTCGCGGACGGCACGAGTCCGCCGATTCGAATCGGCGGCTGCGCCGGCGCGAGCAAGAATCTCCTCACGCCAGGCGGACGGTGTTTGTCGCAGCGGTTGCCGCTGCAGCCGTTTCTCAAAATCGTCGGGATTCATTTATTTGATTTCTTCGTATAGAGGACGCAGCCGCTCGCGCAATTTGTCTAAGCCGTAGCGATATCGGCTGGCGGCCGTGTTCGGCGGAATGCCCAGCGCCTCCGCAATCTGGTCGAACGTCAACTCCTCCCACAGTTTCAAATGGACAACCGCGCGCTGTTCCGACGGCAGATCACCCAGTGCTTCGGACACGGCGGCGCGAAACGCGAGTTCATCGGGATTACCCGTCGCCGCAAACACGGAAACCGGCTCGGCTCCGAAGATCTCGTGATATTTCTCGCGCGTACCCCGCCGGCGCATCAGGTCAATTGCGGCATGGTGAGCCAGGCCGATGAGGAATGCCCGCTCATTCCGCGCCTGCCAGAGCAGTTCGGGTTGATGGGCCAGCCGAACGAAAATCTCCTGAAGCAGATCGCGCGTATCCTCTTCGTCGCGGGTGAAATTCAGGAGGAACGCGAACAACCCATCGGCGTGTTCGTCGTAGATTCGCTGAAGTTCCAACCCAGCCGACATTCAGTTACTTAGACGACGCAACCGGCGAATCGTTTTGTCTGAAAAATGCGTTGGCAGAGTTCTCGTCCTCCTCATCGTCCTTCGGTTAAAGTTACGAAATCGAGAATCCCCTTGCCGCCCGGGTCTGATTCCGATTAGGAACAGGCGGTGATCTTGAACGCCATCTTCGGTTCCCTCGCGCTGCTCAGCCTGGCGCTGTTGCTCTGGCAATGGATGGCGGCCAGGCGTTTCCCGCTTCACGAGCGCGTGAGCGACAAGGAGTTCGCGCCCGCTGTCACATTGCTCAAACCGCTGAAAGGTTGCGATGCAGCAACGGAAGCCTGCCTGCGAAGCTGGTTCGCGCAGGAGTATGCCGGCCCTGTTCAAATTGTTTTGGGCGTTGCGGCGGCGGACGACCCGGTCTGCGCGCTCGTGCATAAGCTGATCCTGGAATTCCCGGCGCGAGACGCGCGGTTGAACGTTTGCGGACCCTTGCTCGGAGCCAATGCCAAGGCGTCCAAACTGGTGGAAATGGAAAAACTCGCCACGCATGACATTGTCGTCATCAGCGATGCCGATGTGCGGGCGCCACCGGACTTTTTGCAGAACGTGGTGGCGCCTCTGAACCCGCCAGGCCGCCACAACAACCCCGGTAGGGACGCGCTGCCGCGCGTCCCGGCCGACCAGCAGGCCGGCCCTGCCAAGCGGGAGCGTGAAGTCGGCCTGGTCAGTTGCTTTTATCGCCTGGCCAATCCAGCCACGCTCGCTATGCAGTGGGAGGCGATTGCGATCAACGCGGATTTCTGGAGCCAGGTGCTGCAATCTCAAAGCCTCAAGCCGCTCGACTTCGCGCTGGGCGCGGTAATGGTGACGCGTCGCAAACACCTGGAAGAAATCGGCGGATTCAAAGCCCTGACGGATTGCCTGGCGGACGATTACCAGCTCGGCAATCGCATCGCGCGCAAGGGACATCGCATCGCGCTGTGCCCGGTGGTCGTGGAGTGCTGGGACCCGCCGATGACCTGGCGCGCGGTCTGGAAACATCAACTGCGCTGGGCCCGCACGATCCGCGTGTGCCAGCCTGCGCCCTACTTCTTCAGCATCCTGAGCAACGCGACACTCTGGCCGCTGCTCTGGCTCCTGCTCGCGCCGGCGAAAGGGTCGTTGACGATTTTTGCCGCCGTGCTGTGTGTGAGAATTTTCACCGCGCTGGATTTGCAATCGCGGCTGACGCGGTCGCTGGGGCACGCTCCATTCCTCTGGCTTGCGCCGTTCAAAGATCTGCTGCAAGCCGGGATCTGGCTCTGCGCCTTTGCCGGTAATCACATCGAGTGGCGCGGCCAACCGTATCGCCTGCGGCGGGATGGGACATTGCAGAAAAGGTGATTTACGATCTACGATTTACGAATCACGCGCTGCATTCATCACCCGCGACCATCGTAAATCGTAAATCGCAAATACGGAGCTTCCTTGAGCATTTTGGCTTTTATGCCTCCCCTTGACCTGCTACAACCCGCCCATGGCTTCCAAATCGACCATCGGCTTTCTCGGTGCAGGAAAAATGGCGACGGCTCTGGCGAAGGGCTTCGTCAAAGCGGGGCTCGTCACGCCCAAACAACTCATCGCCAGCGATCCGAGCGATGCGGCCCGCGCCGCGTTCGCCAGGGAAGTTGGCGCGAAAACAACTGCTGTCAACGCGGAGGTGGTCAAGTTTGCCGAAGTGCTGATCCTCGCGGTCAAACCGGACCAGGTAACCGGCGCCCTGGCTGAAATCCGCGAGCGGTTCACCGACAAAAACCTGCTCATTTCCATAGCCGCCGGCGTGACCCTGGCGAAGCTGGAAGCCGGGCTGGGTGCGGGCGCGCGAGTCGTTCGTGTCATGCCCAACACACCCGCCCTGGTCGGCGCCTCGGCGAGCGCCTTCGCGCTGGGCCAGTCCGCGCTCCCCGCCGACGCCGAGCTGGCGCAGAAACTTCTCAGCGCCGTGGGCGTGGCGTTCCAGGTGAAGGAATCGCTTCTCGACGCCGTGACGGGCTTGAGCGGCAGCGGGCCGGCGTATGTTTATTTGTTCATTGAAGGCTTGAGCGACGGCGGCGTGGCGGCGGGCCTGCCGCGCGACATGGCGACCAAACTCGCGGCGCAGACGGTTCTCGGCTCGGCCAAAATGGTCCTGGAAACGGGCCTGCATCCCGCGGCGCTCAAAGACATGGTCACCAGCCCCGGCGGCACAACCATCGAAGGCCTTCACGAACTCGAGAAAGGCAAGCTCCGCGGCACCGTCATCAGCGCCGTCCGGGTGGCGACGGAGAAGTCGAAGAAGCTCGGACAGGCGGGGTGAGTTGAGATTTGAAATTTGAGATTTCAAATTTGAGATCGGCTGCGGAAAGCTGCTCCCGCCAGCTGCGGGCGTGGGCGGATTCGTTGCAGAACTCTGGAATCAAAGGCCAGCGGCACCTGAACGAACGGGAGCGTCGTCAGTTCGATCAAAAACAAAAAGCTGAAGCGCTCCAAGAACGACTTCGAAGCCTGCTGCCGCCCAACCACCCTCTGCGCCGCAAGGATTCCGAATCTGAAATCTCAAATCTCAAATCTCAAATCTCAAATCTGAAATTCCTATGCCTCCTCCCACTCCAGCCCAGGCGCGCCTGATCTGGCTCGCGCTCACGGGCCTGGCGATCGCGACGCTGGTGGCGCTGGTTGCGGCGCTGGTTTGGGGACTCGGCCAGGTGCTCCAGATCCTTGCGCCGGTGCTGTGGCCTCTTGCCATCGCGACGGTCATCGCTTACCTGCTCGATCCTGTGGTGGATGGGCTCGAGCGCAAGGGGCTTTCGCGAACGCGCGCCATCCTCTGCGTCTTCGGAATTGCCCTGCTGCTGTTGACCGCCGTGTTCGGCAGCGTCGGACCACAAGTGGTTCGGGAAACCCGCCAACTCGTCGCGCGCGTGCCGGCCTATGCCGTGAATGTGCAGCAGCGAATCGAGGTTTGGGTCAATAACCCTCCGCCTCTGCTCCAGAAACTGTTGCGGCGCGAAGCAGCCCCGATGAAACCGCCGGATTCGGAGGCGACCGATCCCGCGGCCCCGCTGCTCCTCACCGCCGGCACGACGAATGATCTTGCGGCGGGCACGAACAGTCCCGCGCTGTTCGGCGGGACGTTCGATCAGCAGACGTTGCACTCCGCCACCGGCTGGCTGGCCCAGGCGCTGCCGCAGGCCGGGCGGTGGCTGTTCGGACAGGTCGGCCGGGTGGCCGCGTGGTTCGGGTTTCTGGCGGGACTGGCCCTGGTTCCAATCTACGCCTTCTACCTGCTGCTGGAGAAGCGCGGCATCGAGTCCAACTGGACCGACTATCTGCCGGTGTCGGACTCGCGCTTCAAAGACGAGCTCGTGTTTGTCCTGCGCTCGATCAACGGTTATCTCATCGCCTTTTTCCGCGGCCAGGTGCTCGTGGCCATCTGCGACGGCATTCTTTATACCATCGGCTTCCTCAGCATCGGCTTGCCTTACGCCGTCCTGCTCGGCGCGGCGGCCGTCGGCCTGACCATGATCCCGTTTCTGGGCGCCATGGCGCTCTGCGCCACCGCGCTGATCATCGCCCTGGTTCAATATGGCGACTGGCTGCACCCGGCGCTGGTGCTGGGGGTTTTTGCGATCGTGCAGACCCTGGAGGGACTGGTGATTTCGCCACGGATCATGCGCGGCCGCGTGGGCCTGCACCCGCTGGCGATCATCATCGCCGTCATGGCCGGCACGACGCTCCTGGGCGGATTGCTGGGCGGCATCCTGGCCATCCCCCTGACCGCGGTGCTGCGCGTGTTGCTGGCGCGGTATGTGTGGAAACGCCAGAAATCGCTGAATCGTTGAATCGTTACGGCGCAGGATGGGATCCGAGCGAACCCATCAGCGGTTCAGGCCGCGCAATTGCCTCACATCCACCGCCTCCATCCCCGCCGCCCGGATCGCTTGCAAGCCCAAATCCGTGTCCTCGTATGCCCGGCAGAACCGCGGCGGCACCCCGATGCGGCGCGCCGCTTCGAGAAAGATGTCCGGCGCGGGCTTTTGGTTCACGATGTCTTCGCTGGTGACAATGGCGTTGAAAAGAGACCGAATGCCCACCCGCTCCAGCACCTGTCCGATGATTTCCCGCGTTCCGCCCGACGCAACCGCCATGGGAACCTTGCCGTAATTCTCGCGGGCGAGGCCGACGACGGCATTGATGGGTTCGACCTGGGCGATCAGCGGCAGGTACTCCGCCTCCTTTTCCCGGGCAACGGCGATCGGGTCGAGCAGGATGCCCTGCTCCTTCCCAAGCATCTTCAAAATGTCGCGCGAAGGCACTCCACCGAGGGCATAGAACCGGTCTTGTGGGAAGTGGAGTTTGTGGCGCGCGGCAATGGCCTGCCAGGCGCGCCAATGCAATGGCATCGTGTCGGCCAGCGTGCCGTCGCAGTCAAAAATAAGACCCTTAATCATGGCAAACAGTTCCCGGTTGACCGTTGCGGGTTGAAGGTTGATCCGCGGCGTTGGCGAGGAAACCGGCCACCGCAAACTCACAACTTGAGCGCCGCGAGCTTTTCCTCCAAATCATGCGTCATGAGCGGCTCGAGGACCGGATCGATGTCGCCTTCCAGCATCCGAGGCAGGTTGTAAAGCGTCAGTTCGATGCGATGGTCGGTCACCCGGTTTTGCGGGAAATTGTAGGTGCGGATGCGTTCGTTGCGCTCGCCTGTCCCGACTTGCGCCTTGCGCTGGGCGGCGTACTTGGCGTTTTCCTCGGCGACCCGCCGGTCGAGCAGGCGCGAACGCAGGACCCGGAGCGCCTTGGCCTTGTTCTTCTGTTGCGAACGCTCGTCCGCGCAACGCACGATCAGGCCGCTCGGTTTGTGCAGAATCTGGACGGCGGAATCCGTCGTGTTGACCCCCTGCCCGCCCGGGCCGGACGCCCGGCAGACGGTGATCTCCAGTTCCTCCGGTTTGATTTCCACGTCCACTTCCTCCGCCTCCGGCAGCACGGCGACGGTGCAGGTGCTGGTGTGGATGCGCCCCTGCGCCTCGGTGGCGGGCACGCGCTGCACCCGATGCACCCCGCTCTCGTATTTGAGCCGCTTGTAAACGTCCCGGCCGGAGATTTGGAAAATGATTTCCTTGTAACCGCCCAGATCGGACGGACTGGAGTCCAGGCTTTCGCATTTCCACCTCCGCGCCTCGGCGTACCGCGTGTACATCCGATAGAGATCGGCGGCAAACAGGGCCGATTCCTGCCCGCCGGCGCCCGCGCGAATTTCAAAAATGGTGTTGCGCGAGTCCGCCGGGTCCGGTGGCAAAATGCCGCGCTGAATCTCCTGGCCCAGGCGCCTTCCCTCCGCCTCGAGCCGGGCGATTTCTTCCCGGGCCATCTGCGCCAGTTCGGACTCGGCCGGCTCGGACTGCAGCAAGGCGCGATTCTGCGCAAGGTCCGCGGTCATCTTCCGGTAAGCGTGGCCGTGCCCGACAAGTTCCTTCAGCCGGGCGTATTCGCGGGACAATTCCTGGGCACGCTGCGGATGATCGAACGCCTTGGGATCGCTCAAGGCCGATTCCACTTCCGCGAAGCGGCGCGAGAACTTTTCGATTTGAGGTGTTAAATCCATTTCGATGTACGATTTACGATATACGATTTACGAGTCCTTCGCCTCGGCGCGGGTAAGTCGGAAATCGTGTTCCTAGCCTGAACGCGCGTAAATCGTAAATCGTAAATCGAAGATCAAAACACACCACCCGCAACTCCCCGATGAGGGAAGTGCGGGCGATGGATTCGGAAAGGCTACTTCTTTTTCTTTCGGGTCGCCGCGGCGGCCTGGGCGGCCTGGGTCTTGACCATGCGCTGCTGGAACTTGTCCACGCGACCGGCGGTGTCCACGAACTTCTGCTGGCCGGTGTAAAAGGGATGGCAGACGTTGCAAATGCCGACGATGATGACCGGCTTGGTGGACCGGGTCTTGATCACGTTGCCGCACGCGCACCGGATTTCCGCGTCCACATACTTCGGATGAATCGCATCTTTCATAAAAGGCCGGAAAACTTAACACGCCGGGGCGGGATGACAAGACGGAAATGCGGTTACACTCCTCCAATCCATTTGCGGTCATCCCACACGGCCTTGATCGAGGTCAGGTTGCGGCGGTCGAAGATGTTTTTGGCAGCCGACAAAAAGTTGCCCTTTTTGACGTTTTGGAAGGCGTCGCTGGCGCTGATGGCCACGAACTGCAACACGCTCGGGTCGCGGTAACAATCGATCATGCAGCGTGTGCAGCCGTCGCGGATGAGCTTCGACTCGTCGAACTCGTAGATGGTGCACATGGGCTTTTCCCAGAAGTGACAGCGGTAAAGGTTCAGATGCCAGTCGAGATAAAAATACTTGTGCCCGCCCAGGCAGCCGAACTTCTCCTTCTCGCCGCGCAGATGCCGCTGCATTTCGGACAGGGATTCGGCCGGGTTCACCACCGGGAATCCGCTGCGCTGTTTCATCCGCTTGATTTTTTCGAACACCACCAGCAATTCGTCCTTCGAATAATTCACCAGGCCGCTGTCGCTGAAGCTGAGATAACTGCTGGCCAGCGACGTGAGCGGATAACTGAACGTGCAGCTATTGAACCCAAGCGATTCCAGGAACGCCGGCAGCTTTTCGTAATCGTCAATCAGCCGGCTCGCGGTGATGCTCGCCGTGGTTTGGATGCCCGCGGAACGAAAGAACTCGTTCGCGCGCCTGATCCGTTTGCAGACGTCCGGCAACCCGCGGTTCTTCTCGTGTATTGAAATGTCGTGCGCGTCGATGGACATGATCACGCTGCTCAAGCCGTCGTCCGCCAGGCCGCGCATGTTCTCTTCAGTCCACAGCCCCCCGTTGGTGCAAATCATCGGATGAATGCCGCTCTCGGCCGCATAGCGGGTCATCGCCCGCAATTCGCGGTGCACCATTGGTTCCCCTCCGACGAAGAGCAGATAACCGATGTGGTTCTTCACACAGATGTCGATGACATCGCGCGCTTCCTGGAGCGTCACACTGCGGCGGGCTTTGGGGTCGAACTTGGAACGGGCGAACCCGCAAAAACCGCAATCCGCGTTGCAGATGTTGGTGATCGCAAATTGGAGATACCCCGGCCCCCCATGGTCCAGCACATCCTTGAAGAGCTGAAAAGCACTTTTGGATCGGCGCGCCACCGGACGCGAAAATTCAACGCCGGTCGCTGGGACTGACGGCGCGGGAGTGGCTGGCGGCGCGGCTGTTTGCATTTGGTAAAGTCGCGCATTCTGTCGCGAAAGCCACCGGCGAGGCAATCTTTCTTTCGGGCGGCGCTTCGCAGAGAACTGCTTGACACTCCCCCGATCGGAAACAGGCGGAGCGCGTTGTATGGAGTTTGTGTGAATACTGAAATGGGTGGCACGGGCCACGAGCCCGTCCCGTCCGGCGACCCGCCGGACGGAATGGAGAGGGACGTTCGAGTTGAAATTCAGGCCAAAGTGTCGCCGGTCGTCAAGCTCTCCCGGTCGGCGAGTCGCCGACCGGAACGGGCGGGTCGCCCGTGCTACCCATTCCAGAGATAGTCACTGAATGCCGTGGCGTTTGGGGCAGTGTTAGATGCGCCCCTCCGCACAGCGCAGGACCAATTCATGACGAGGTGGAGACGGGTTGAGGTTGCAGAAACTCAAGAAAGCACCGGGACGAGTCCCCACCCCGATATTGCCACCTTCATGAATCGGCCTTGCTTCCCGTGGAGCGCGGACAGCCTTGCCCGCACGAACCCGGCAAGGTGATCTTGCGAACCCTGGCTGTCCGCGCTCCTCAGCCAGGCCAATCCCCGGCTATAAAATGTTAAAATCCGCGCTTCACAATCAGATATTCTGTATTATATATATCTATAAAATAGATTGTCTTATGTCACTCGAGTACGCGCTTGAAAAGTTCCCGCTGCCGGTAAAGCTCAAGAATGGCACCCCGTGCATGATCCGTCCTCTAACCAAACGGGACGAAGCCAGGTTGCAGAGATTCTTCCAGGGGGTTCCGGAAGTGGAACGGTTGTTCATCAAAAAGCGCCCCACGGAACGGCGGGTGGTGCGCGAATGGTGCCGGAAAGTGGATTTTGAAAAGAACCTCGTGTTGTTGATGCTACACGGACCGACGGTCGCGGGGGAAGTCACCTTGCACCAGCGGCAAGGCGGTTGGAAGCGGCATATCGGGGTCATCACGGTGCTGACACACCCGGACTATCGCGGCGTGGACGCAGCCAAGCTGCTGGTGGACCAGATCGTCCAGGTGGCGGCGCATCTGGGACTCAGGAAACTGGAGGCGGAACTGAACGGTGAACGCAAGGTTGCCATCCGCGCCATGGAGCAACTCGGCTTCACCCAGTTGTTCCGCCTGTCCGATTACGTGCTGGACATGGAATCCAAACCCCACGATTACGTGGTGATGACGCTGAATCTGCGCACGGACGAAGAATACGCAGGGGTTGGATAGAGCTTCTGAGTCAGGAGCCCAGCGTCTTCCGGTCGGCGCCCGCTTGGAACGCGGAGCTTTGGATGCGTATGACGGCAGGGCTGTGCTGCTGCGCGGCCTCGGACGACCCGCAGGTCGTCCCTGCCCGTGAAATGAGGACACTATCCGCCGGCCGGGTTCCTTGCATTTTCCCGTTTTCAATGCACTTTGTGTCGCGCTGCGGCCCGGGCAGAGGCCGGCTGGCAGCGACATTGCACAATACAACCATTCCATTGCAACAAACACTATGGCCATACAAACACCTGATTTGACCCAACAACCACCGCGCAGTCCACGTGTCCGCCTCGGCGGATTCGTCGTCCTGCCGCGCATGCTCGACAAGGGACGCGCCACCATCGCCGGCAAGAATGGCGAGTACCGTTACGCCTGTCCGCTGGACGAGCGGTTTCTCGACTTCACAGGCATCAATCCCAATGCGCTCAAGAAGGAACTCGCCAAGGGCAAAGGTGACGGTGAGATCCTGGCGTGGATTCAAGCGAATGCGAAACACAAGCGGACGGAACCAGAGATCGCATCGTGGTCGGCCTTCGTTGAGCATCGCGCACCGGCGGATCCCGAGTCGCGCGCGTTTTTCAACGAGCTCCATTCCAAAACCGCGCCCAAACGCGAGGACATCGTTACGTGGTTTGAAATGCTCGACGTGGATGATTATGTCAGTTTTGGCGGGAAGGCTTGAACTCCGGGGGCAGCCGGGCGCTGCCCCATCCTGAACAAATCCCGCGCTGCCGGCCGTCGATGGGAGCGAGGAATTCAGCCAACCGCCGCGGCGGTTTCCACCTTGGGATCACGCCTGGGCCGGAGCGGTATCACCGGCGGGATGTGTCTCGCTCAACGGCGCCGCCGACCCGGGGTCCGGGTTATGCCAGGCGTCGATGCTCTCGATGCGGTGGCGGTGCCGCGCCCCATGGACTTCAAACTCCACTTCGTCGCCGACTTTGCGGTTGAGCAAGGCCTGCGCAACCGGGGTAAGATAACTGACGATTCCCTTGTCGGGGTTGGAATCCCAAGCGCCGAGTATGACGAAGCCCTCGCGGTGATTGGTTTCCAGATCGGTGGCCTGCACGGCAGTCCCGATGCTGACGACCTCGGTGCGGGCGCCGGCGAAGTCGGTGCCGCGGGCGCGGACGAGTTGCGATTCCAATTCATCCTTGCGGCGCATAAGAACCTTCTGCATTTCCTTGGAGGCCTTGTATTCGTGGTTCTCGCGCAGGTCGCCGTAACTGCGGGCGATGGCAATTTCCTTCGAATTGGCCGGGATCTTCTTGTGCACCAGGTCGTTATATTCATTCTTGCGCCGCTCCAGGCTTTCCCAGGACACGATCAGGGAGGAATCCTGTTTCGTCGGTTCGCCGCTGATGAGCGATTGCACCGCGGGATGGCTCTTGACGATGCGCGCGAGGAGCGAGCGTTTGTCCATGTCGTCGAACACCGTTGAGAGCTGCAGCGCCCGGGTCAGGTCTTTGATGACCTCGAGTTCGGCCGAGGCCGTCAGTTCCGGCAGCAAATCCTGATCGTTCAGGATATATTCGCGCAGCCGATTGGACCGCCTCTCGTTGAACTGGTCGCGGTCCATGGACGTGAGCATGGCGCGGAACACCTCCGGACCAAGAATGTCGGCAAACGCGTCCGTCCGCTCCTTTGCGAGCCAGAGCAGCAACTCGCTGCTGGCGGTGTGCTGGCTGATGGCGCGGACGAGCGCCTCTTTCAAGGCCGCGATATGCCCTTCCTGCACCAGCAGGTTGACAAACTCGCGACACAGCTTGGCCGGGACGGAATTCAGCGTCAGCCTCAGGACTTCATGCCACTTCTCCGGGAAGGTCTCCTTGAACGATTCCAGGGCGCGGCGATGTTTGGCCGCCGGCAATTGTTCCATCAACGGGCCAAGCTTCAAGTTCTGCAGCCAGATGATCCTGGCCGTAACATCGCCCGCGACCGGAGGCAGGGCGGCGAGGGCCTCCATGTCATCCCGCGCGAACACGGCTTCGAGCGCGACGGCGGGCTGTGTCCGCTGATAACTGGCGATTTCCGCATTGAGCGCAGAAATCACTTCCGTGGCCGCAGCCACTTTATCGGCCAGATCGTGGGCGTTCCGCAGGAGTTCGCCGGCGACGGCGACGCGGGCCTTCAGACCTTTGGCGGAGCGGAAGTCGCCCATCAACCGGTCCTGCAGCGAGACTTCCTTCGCTTGAAAAACAATCGGGTCGGTCTTCTTGAGCGTCAATTGGAAGTGGCCGTCTTTTTTGAGCTCGCGCCTGGCCGCTTCCCACCACTTTTTCCAATCGTCCCGGATCACGTCCGGAACCAGCGTCTGCTGGATTTGATCCGCAGTCGCCTTGCCGCCGTAACTGTTGAGGACGAGTTTGACCAGTTCGAGGTGGTTTGTGGCCGCCATCTGTCGCAGTCCCTCCAGATCCGAAGCTTTGCGCGCCAGAATATGGTCCTTGGCAATCGGCTTGAGCGATTCCGCCGCAAAGCCCAGGTCCATGGTGTGACCCGGCTTGTTCTGAAAATCGATCGTGAAGCGCGCAAAAACAGTGTCCACCGATCGGATGCGGCCGAAGCCCCAACTGCGATGCATGCAGTAGCCGCTGGTCGTCAATTGCACCAGCGGCTCGATATGGCGGCCCTCGATCTTTCCGGCCGCCACCATTTTCTCAAATTCCTCTCGCATAATACACCTTAACGCTCGCGTCCCCGGAGGGAGCTGCCATCATTAAAGGTGTTGAGTGGACAAAAACCAAGAGAAATTGCGGCCCGGGTTTTGCGTGGACGCGAAGCGGGCGAAGGAACCTTCGTGGAAGGCATTCTGGAAAAGGCGCTTGCCGGGTCGCAGCTGGCTCCTGCCGACCGCCGTCTGGCCCAGGAATTGGTCTGCGGAGTGGTTCGATGGCAGGCCACGTTGGACTGGTTGATCGCTCGCCAGGCGGATCGCGCCCTGCAAAAACCAATGCTGCAAATCCTCCTGCGGCTCGGGCTTTACCAGATTTTCTGGCTCGACCGGATCCCGAGCCACGCCGCCGTCCACGAAACCGTCGAGATGGCCAAACGCGGCGGATTCGGCGCTCAAGCCGGCTTCGTGAACGCAATGCTGCGCCGCTATCTGCGCGAGTTCGACGCCACCCGACGGCTGCTTTCGGATCTGAAGACGACGCATCCGCACGTGGGTTATTCGCATCCCGAATGGCTGGTGGCGCGATGGCAACGGCGCTGGGGTGTTGAAAAAGCGGCGCAGTTGATGGAATGGAACAACACGCCGCCTCACGTCTGCGCGCGCGTCAATGCGCTGAAGGCCGACCCCGCCGGATTGCTGGCACAATGGCGCGAGGAAAAGGTCGAATACGACTTCGTCCACCGTGAATGGCTGGACGAGAATTTCGTCTTCGAATTGACCGCGCACCTGCCCCTGCCGAAGCTGCCCAGCTTCCAGCGGGGCTGGTTTTATGTGCAGGATCCGAGCACGCTGCTGGCCGTGCGGGAGCTGGATCCGCAGCCGGGTGAAAGCATCCTGGACTTCTGTGCCGCGCCGGGGGGCAAGACAACTTACATCGCGCAACTCATGAAAAACCAGGGACGTTTGATCGCCCAGGACACGGATCCGACGCGCTTGAAGTTGCTCGAAGAAAACTGCGCGCGCCTCGGCGTCACCATCGCAAGACCGGCGCTGCCCCCGACCCTCGACGTTCCGCCCGCGACCCTCGACCGGGTCCTCGTGGACGCGCCCTGCTCCAACACCGGCGTGATGCGCCGCCGCGTGGAGGTGCGCTGGCGCATTCGTCCCGAGGAAATCGAGCGCCTGCGGACGCTTCAGGGCGAACTGCTGCGGCGGGCGGCCGTGCTCCTGAAGCCGGGCGGAACACTGGTTTACAGCACCTGCAGCCTCGAGCCGGAGGAAAACCACGAGGTGATCCGGCAGTTCCTCCATGACCATCAGGAATTTACAAGCGTGCGCGAACGGGAGTTGTTTCCTTTCATCGACAAGGTTGACGGCGCCTTCGTCGCCCGGCTCGCGCGGTCGTGAACTCCGATTGTTTCGGCTTTACTTTTGCCGTTCCGGGTGTTATGAAAACTCCCATGAACCCCGACTACACCCAGGCGCACTTCATCGTGTGGGGTTCGGATTTGGTCCCCTACGGTCCCGTCGAGCTGCCCACGCTCATCTCCTGGGTCAAAGACGAGAGGGTGACAGGCGATACCTGGGTTTTTCTCGGCCAGGACCAGAACTGGCAAAAGGCCGCGCAGATCCCCGAGTTGCAGTTGTTTTTCCGCACCGAAGCCAGGGTACTCCCCGATGTGTTGTCCGGCAGAAAGCAGTCCCTGGACCTGAAACCCGGCGCGCTGCGCCGCATCAAAATCCTCGCCACTCTCAGCGACGAACAAATTGAACGGTTCATCCGCTACATGGAAATCGAGGCGGTGCCGCAGTGGAAGGTCGTGGTGAAACAGGGCGAACATGGCGACACCATGTACCTCATCCTCGACGGCGAACTCCGCGTTCGAACCATCGTGGCCGGGAAGGAAACGACCCTGACCACGCTCTCCATCGGTGATTTCTTTGGCGATATCTCCCTGTTCGACCGGGGGCCACGGTCGGCGGATGTCGTCGCAAACACAGACGCCACCCTGCTCAAGATTTCCTCCGCCGCATTCGACAGGCTGGCCGCGGAAGCGCCCGACGTCGCCACGCCGTTTCTGGTGGCCATCGGCAAAACCCTGTCCGCGCGCATCCGCGCCGATAACCGGCGTTACGAGAATTCAGTCCGGATGCTTCAAAAGATTTAGCATCCGATCCGGGCCCTCCCGGAGCCCTTCGTCACTTTCCCAATCGCCCACGCTTTGTGACCGTGCGCCTGGATGAACTTCAAAACCTCTCCGGATTGCGGGTCGGCGACGACAACCACCATCCCGATCCCCATGTTAAAAACCTGGTAGAGCTCGGCTTCCGGGACGCCGCCGCTGCGCTCGAGGAGCCTGAAAATCGGCGGCACATCCCATGTCCCCTTGCGGATGACGACGTCGCAATTTTGCGGCAAGACGCGCGGGATGTTGTCCACAAAGCCGCCGCCTGTGATGTGGGCAAAGGCCTTCACGACCTGGGATTTGCGATTGACGACACGGGGCGGATTGAAGCGCTTCAGCAGGGCCCGCACCAGCCCGCCGTAACTGATGTGCACTTTCAGCAGCTCCGCGCCGATTGTGTTTCGCAGTTCGGGGAGGTAACTCCCGGGCGTAAGCTTCAGTTGATCGAAAAGGATCCTTCGCGCCAATGAATAACCGTTGGTGTGCAGACCGCTCGAGGCGATGCCGATCACCGCGTCCCCGGGCTTCACCGCCTTCCGGCCGTCGAGTATCCGGGATTTTTCGACGACACCGACGATCGTGCCGCTGACGTCGTACTCGCCGGCCTGATAAAAGCCGGGCATCTGCGCCGTTTCGCCGCCGATCAGGGCGCAATGGTTCTCAACACAGGCTCGCGCGAAGCCTTTGATGATATCCACGAACACGCGCGCCTCGAGCTTGCCGGTGCCCAGATAGTCCAGGAAAAATAGCGGCTCGGCGCCGAGCACGGCGATGTCATTGACACAATGGTTGACGAGATCCGCCCCGATGGTGTCGTGCGTGTCCATTGCGAAGGCAACCTTGAGTTTTGTGCCAACGCCGTCCACGCTGGAAACCAGGACCGGCTCGCGATACTTCCGGATGTCGAGAGCGAACAGACCCCCGAAGCCTCCCACTTTGCCAAGCACTTCCCGGCGATGCGCGGCCGCCAGCAGCTTCGGCAGCGTCGCCTTGACCTCGTTGCCCAAATCAATGTCCACTCCCGCACAGGCATAAGCTTTTCGTTTCATGCGCAGGAAGATTAACGGTCACCCCGGTTCAGAGTTCAAGCTTTAGCTGGCGCCCCCTGCGGAGAACAATTTATTTGACCATTGCTTTTTTGGATCCGCTATGGCACCGATGGGAGTGAAAAACCTATGCAGCGGCGCATCCTGCTTTTTCTTTCGTTGGGGGTCAATCTTGCCCTCGTCGCAGCCTGGCTTCTCTTCGCCCGCCACCCGGCCCCGACGCAAACCGCCGCCGGCCTGCTGGACTCGACGGGCCCCGCGAAGACCAACGTCCTCGTCCGGCGCCAATACTTTTCCTGGTCGGAGGTCGAGTCCGCCGACTATCCCACTTACATCGCCAACCTGCGCAGCATCGGCTGCCCGGGACAAACCATTCGCGACATCATTATCGCGGATGTGAACGCCTTGTATGCGCGGAAGCTGGCCACCGAGGTGGTGACTCCCGCGCAACAATGGTGGCGAAGCAACCCCAACCCGACGCTCGTCCGGGCGGCGGCGGAGCGGACGCGTTTGCTCGACGCGGAGCGGCGCGCGTTGCTGACGCGACTGCTCGGGCCAAGCTGGGAGTCGGGCGACCTGGCAAGCCTGCAGCGGCCATCGCGGCCGCCCGTGATTCTCGACGGCCCGGTTTTGGGCGTGTTGCCCGCCGAAACAAAACAAGCGGTCCAGGACATCAGCGTTCGCGCCCAGGAACGATTGCAGGCTTACCTCCAATCGCAAAGCCTGGCAGGCAAGTCCCCCGATCCGGCCGAGCTGGCGAAACTTCGCCAGCAAACACGGGATGAACTGGCGCGAACACTCACCCCGCAGCAACTGGAGGAATATCTGCTGCGCTATTCCCAGGACGCCAGCAGCCTGCGCGCCCAGATCGGCCAGTTGAAGTACTTTGACGCCGCCCCCGATGAATTCCGTTCCATTTTCCGCGCGACGGATTCGATCGATCAACAGCTTCAGCTCCTGGGCCCGGGCAACGACCCCAACACGGCGGCGCAACGCAACGCGCTGCAGCAGCAGCGGGACAATGCCATCAAGCTCGCGCTCGGCCCCGACCGCTATGCCGAGTTCACGCTGCTGCAGGATCCGGCTTACCGGGACGCATTCGCGGCCGCGCAGCAAGCGGGAGATCCCGACGCGATCCAGGCACTTTACCAGATCAACCTCGCCACGGCACAGCAACAGGCGTCGGTTCGGGCGAACACCAATCTGTCGCCCGAACAGATGGCCGTTCAGTTGAAGCAGGCCGAACTGGATCAGGCGAAAGCCAACGCCCAGGCGCTGGGCCAGGATGGATCGGAGGACCAGTCGCCCATGTCCGCAAATTCCCAGGCCCCGAGCCTGCCGGTGCACACACACCCTTACGTGCTTGGAGTCGGACAAACCGCAGCCACGGTGGCCACGGCGTACGGAGTGTCGCTCGATGCGATCCAGGCCGCCAATCCGGGAATCGACTTCGGGAAACTCAAGCCCGGGGATGCCATCCGGGTCCCTGATGCACTCCCGGCGCGCTGACCCGCCGGTGCGGACGCGCCCGGGAACCCAGGGCCAATTCATGAAGGCGGCGATATCGGGGCACGGCCTCGTCCCCGCGATCCCTTGAGTTCCTGCAAGCTCAGTGGGGACGAGGCCCCGCCCCCTCATGAATTGGCCCTGCCGGGAACCGCTCGATCCGGAATATTTATTGCCGAGATGCCGTCTTGGCAGCATGGTATGAAGGAATTTATCCGATTGTTATGAGCCCGATTGTAGAACTCGATGCCACCCGCACAAAACACACGCTGAACCAACTGGATCAGCTCAAACAATTCACCAAGGTCGTCGCCGATTCCGGCGATTTTGAAACCTTGAAACAATACGCGCCCCAGGACGCGACGACCAACCCGTCCCTGATCCTGAAGGCCGCGCTGATGCCGCATTACAAGAGTCTGGTCGAGAAGGCCATCGCCGACGGCCGACGGTCCGGTGCCACGGGCGCGGCGCTGCTCAATCAGATCTCCGATCACCTCCTGGTCCTGTTCGGGATTGAGATTCTGAAGATTGTGCCGGGCAGGGTATCGACGGAGACGGACGCGAACTTCTCGTTCGATACCGCGGCTTTGATCGACAAGGCGCACCGGTTCATTTCTCGTTACAAGGAGTTGGGCATACCCCGCGAACGCATCCTCATCAAAATTGCCTCGACATGGGAAGGAATCCGCGCCGCCGAGGTGCTGCAAAAAGAGGGCATCAACTGTAACATGACCCTGCTGTTTTCACTCGAGCAGGCCGTCGCCTGCGCCGAGGCCAAAGCCAAACTGATTTCACCCTTCGTCGGCCGCATCCTGGATTGGTACAAAGCGAAGGAGAAAAGGGATTTTGCACCCGCCGAAGACCCCGGCGTCCATTCCGTGCGGGAGATTTATCACTATTACAAAACCTTCGGCCACGCAACGGAGGTGATGGGCGCCAGCTTCCGCAACAAGGGAGAGATCCTCGAACTGGCCGGCTGTGATCTCCTCACAATCAGCCCGCAGTTGCTGGGCGAATTGCAGAGCAGCGACGAGCCGGTCGAGCGCAAACTCGTCGCCACTGACGTGAAAGCCGATCGGCTCGTCCTCGATGAGAAGCGATTCCGCTGGCTGCTCAATGAAAACGCGATGGCCACGGAGAAGACGGCGGAAGGCATCCGCCTCTTCAACGCCGATGCCGTCAAACTTGGCCAGTTCATCTCCGCCCGTCTGTAATCCTCCCCGCCCGGACCGAATGAACGCCGACGAGCGGGACATCTGCAATTATTTGAAAGCGTGGCCCGGTCAGTTTGTTTACGGACGGGATATCGCGCGGCGCGCCAGCGGGAAATGGAGGTACCGCGAAGACCCCGAGTGGGCGGCCCCGGTGCTGGCCAGCCTGGTGGAGCAGAAAATTCTGGAATCGGATTCCACCGGCCATTACTGCCTCCGCGTGAAGAAGGAACAGCAGAAAAAATGGACGTCGCCGCAAATCAAACAGATTCTCGAGAAAAGCAGCAAGGATTTCAGCGAGACCTTCGACCTCGACGACCCCGAGGATGTCGAAGGCGCCTGAGGGACGCCGCCCAGTTTCCCAGCCTGCGCAGGACTTCGGAATCTGGTATCTTGGTCCCCTCCATTCGTTTGCACTTCAGCCAAGCCCGAATCCGGCCGATTTCCCTGAACAGGCTCAATCTTTGCTTGTTTGAACGCCCGAACGCCGTGAAACTGGCCGAACACGATAAAATGGTCGATCAAATGCAAGCTGGCGGGAAAGATTACCGTCTTCCGCGATGGCTGCGCATCATCGTCATCGGGCGAAATCCCAGATGGACCCTGATACGAATTGTCATTCTCGTGACGGCCGTCTTTGTGTTGCGCGCCTGCGTGCTGCTTCCCATCCGGGTAAAAGGCCCAAGCATGATGCCCACCTACCACGAGGGAGGCATCAATTTTGTCTATCGCCTTGCCTATCTCCGGTCGGAACCCAAACGCGGCGACGTCGTTGCAATTCGGCTGGCGGGAACGAGCATCATGTATATGAAACGGATCGTCGGCCTCCCCGGTGAGACCATCGAGTTCCGCGATGGACGTCTTTATGTGAATGGCAAAATCCTGAACGAGCCCTATGCAACCGAATGCAACTGGGACAGCCCTCCCAAGTCGCTTCCCCCCGCCTGGTATTACGTCGTCGGCGACAACCGTTCCATGCCCGAGTACTTCCACGAAGAAGGCAAGACTTCCCGAAACCGCATCGTGGGGAAAATCCTGTTATGCAAAAGTCTCTTCGATTCCTCATCGCCGCGGTTTTGATCGGACTTGGAATCTGGGGCTGGCGAGTGTTGTTTCCCAGCCCGGAACGGGTCATCCGCAGGCGCGTGGCCGCGCTGGCGGCCACCGCCTCATTCCAACCGGAACAGGGAATGGTGCTGCGGACTTACAAAGCCGCGAAACTGATTGGTTTTTTCACCACGGACGCCGTCATCAACCTCGATTCCCGCGGCTATGACCCTCGAACACTGACCGGGCGGGATGAACTGCAACAGGCAGCCCTGGCGGCGTCGCGGTACGATGGAATCACCATCGAGTTCCTCGACGTCAACGTCACTCTCGGCCCCTACAACCAAACCGCCATCGCCAACCTCACGGCCAGGGCGACTGTGGAGGGCCAGCACGATTTTTTTGTGCAGGAATTCAATTTCATGCTGAAAAAGGTGGGCGGCCAGTGGCTGATCTATCGCATTGAGTCCGTGAAGACATTGTCGCAACTGCTCTTCCAGCCTTCCGCAACACTCGGCCAGGGTTTCCAGGAAACATTTCCGGTCGGCATCATCCTCTAAAATGGGTTCCCACCGGTCGCCACGGCACATCAAATGATAAATCGCCCCTCTCTATTCCAAGCGTAACTTGCGTGGCATCGCAACGAATATTGCCAAACCATAATTATCCACCGTCAAACCTAAACTGTCACTTTTCTAGGACCGACCCTTTCACGGTTCGTTTGTTACCTATCACTCCGGTTCGCACCGTTAAGTCTTCCGTAGTTTCCAGGAAAAGGATAGTCTCGAATCCAGATGATCCCCGAAGCTGTCCTCCATTTGCGCCGCGCAGACAAAATTCTGGGCCGGCTGATTGTCAGGGTCGGACCCTGCACGTTGAAACCCACGACCCGTAAAGCGCCTTTCGAGGCGCTCGTGGAAGCGGTCACCCATCAGCAACTCAATGGGGCCGCAGCCAAAACGATTTTGAACCGGGTCCTGGCGCTTTACCCCGGCAAACGCTTTCCCACACCCCGTGACTTGCTCGGCACGCCCGACGAAAGGCTGCGCAACGCCGGCCTTTCGGCTGCGAAAACGGCCGCCTTAAAGGACATCGCCGCAAAGACCCTGGAGGGCATCGTCCCCGGAGCGCGCGCGGCCGCCGGGATGACCGATGCGGAGATTCTGGAACGGCTCACCTGCGTGCGCGGCGTCGGTCCGTGGACCGTCGAAATGTTGCTGATGTTCACACTTGGCCGGAGGGATGTCCTGCCCGCAACCGATTACGGCGTGCGCAAAGGGTTCGCTCTCCTCTATGGCCGGCGCGAGCTGCCGAGTCCCAAGGAAGTGCTCGAGCACGGAGAACGCTGGCGGCCCCACCGCACCACGGCCGCCTGGTATCTCTGGCGCGCCCTGGAGCTGCCGGACTGACGCCCGCGTTACTCCTTCTTCGCCACCTTCAGTTCCAGATGCAGGTCACGCAATTGCTTCGGCTCCACCGCGCCCGGTGAATCGGTCATCAGATCCGTGCCTTTGGCCGTCTTCGGGAATGCGATCACATCGCGGATGCTCGGGGTGCCGCAGAGAATCGCCATGAGGCGGTCGAACCCAAGCGCGATACCGCCATGCGGCGGCGCGCCATACTTGAATGCTTCCAGCATGTAACCAAATCGCGCCCTTACCAGGTCCGGCGGAATCTGCAGCACGTCTTCGAATACCGTCTTCTGCACATCCGGACGATGGATACGAATCGAGCCGCCACCCAATTCCACCCCATTCACCACGATGTCGTAGTGCTGGCCGCGGACTTTTTTCGGGTCGGTCTTGAGCAGCGGAATATCCTCCGCCACCGGGGCTGTGAACGGGTGATGGCTCGAATACCAGCGGTTCTGTTCCTTGTCGAAGCTGAGCAGCGGAAAATCCACAACCCACAAAAACTCAAATCGATCGGCGGGGATCGTCAGCTTCCCCTGCCCTTTTAAAACGTCGGCGCAGTAAAGCCGGATCTTGCCCAGAATCTCGCACGCGTTCAGCCATTGGTCCGCGGCGAACAGCATCAAATCACCCTCTTCGATCGCCAGCTTCTGCGCGAGCGCGGCCTTCTCGGCAGCGTTGAAGAATTTCACGATCGGCGATTTCCATTCGCCACCTTCGACCTTGATGTACGCCAGGCCCTTCGCGCCGAAGCTCTTGGCGTATTCGGTCATGGTTTCGATCTGGCCTTGCGTTGCGCCGGCAAGACCTTTGGCGTTGAGCGCCTTCACAACGCCGCCGTTCGCGATGGCGCCACTGAACACCTTGAAGGTGCTCGCGCGGAATTCTTCGGTGAAATCCACCAGTTCCATCCCGAAGCGCGTATCGGGTTTGTCGATGCCCCACCGGTTCAAAGCCTCCCCGAACGAGATTCGCTTGAACGGCGTCGGGATGTCTATGCCCAAGGCGACTTTCCAGATGCGTTTCAACACGCCTTCGATGAGGTTGTAGATGTCTTCCCGATCGATGAAGCTCATCTCCAGATCAAGTTGGGTGAATTCCAACTGCCGGTCGGCGCGCTGGTCTTCGTCGCGGAAGCAACGCGCGAGCTGATAGTACCGTTCGATACCGCCGACCATGAGCATCTGTTTGAATTGTTGGGGAGATTGCGGCAGGGCATAAAAAGTGCCCGGTTCGCGGCGGTTGGGAACAAGAAACTCACGCGCGCCCTCCGGTGTGGACTTGAACATGATCGGCGTTTCGACTTCCAGAAAGCCCTGTTCTTCCATGAACACACGGATGGCGGTCGCCACTTTGCTGCGCAGCCGAATGTTCCGCGCCATTTCCGGCCGGCGCAAATCCAGGTAACGGTATTTCAGCCGGAGTTCCTCGTTCACCTTGCCGGCGACTTCCGGGTCGTCCACCGGAAACGGCAGCACTTCGGCCATGTTCAGCACTTCGAGTCCGGTGGCCACCATTTCGATCTCTCCCGTGGGAATTTTCGGGTTGTTCGTCCCTTCCGGACGCCGGCGGACCTGGCCGGTGATGTTGACGACGCATTCGCTGCGCAGAGAAGCGGCGCGCTCGAACAACTCTTTCGACAGATTCGACGGGTCGAAGACGGTCTGAGTGCGGCCTTCACGGTCGCGGACATCGATGAAAATGAGGCCGCCGAGGTCGCGACGGGAATGGACCCAGCCGGCGAGCGTCACGGTCTGGTTGACGTGCGCGGGGCGCAGTTCGTTGCAATGATGCGTGCGTTTCATGTCGTTCTGTAACCGCGCCGCGTGAGAGCGCGGAAACACTCTGAGAACCGCCGACCACGTTTTCACAAACGCGGCTGCGGTTCAGAAGCGAATGAGCAAGGTGGCTGGAAAGCGGCCGAATTTCAAAGACAAATTTTCTCCGAGCCTGTGTGAAAAACTGCAATGGGTGGCACGGGCCACTGGGCCGTCCCGTCCGGCGACTCGCCGGACGGAATGGAGAGGGNNGGCGAGTCGCCGACCGGAACGGGCGGGTCGCCCGTTCCACCCAGTGCCAGGGGCCAAGATTCGCTCCAATTCACACGCCTGATGCGTCCGGCTAGCCGCCCGCCCATTTCGGCGGTTGTTCCAACTGAAAAAGCATCTCGCCGGCTTTCGGCACGAGCAGGATTCCTTCGTCCTCGCGATTCGCAAAGTCCGCGGGACGGATGCTCTGCGGGTCGCGGTAGCCGAGGTTGATCTTGCGGCAGGCGGCCTCGGGAATGCCGGTGGCCAGCGTGACCTGGATGCGGCATTTCTCGACGTTGTTTTCAAACGTGCCGATGCCGCGAACGTGGGTCGAATGCGCCAGCACACCCCAGGGATACTCCTTGAAGCGGTCCCATTGCTTGAGGAAGTAATCGCGGCAATGATACCCGACTTCCTGGATCAACCTGCCGTGCGTCACGGATATCTCGCGAATGTGCGGCGCGTAAATGATCAGTTCGCCGCCGTCGGCCACGACCGGCTCCAGCTTGTACATGCATTTGCCGGCGACCCAGATTTCGTCATACATCGGCGGGGCGCACGAAAGCACCGTTTTGAACGGGTGCGGCTTGCGTGTAATGTGGACTTTCCCGGACAATTCGCTCGCGTCGGCCCACGCGCCTTCGGGGGTGCCGGCGAAAAGTCCGACCAGCGACTTGTCGGGCGCCACCACCATGGCGAAACACAGTTTGTCCACGGCCACCATCGCGCCGGCCCTGTCCACGACTTTGCGGACCGGCGTCCACTTGTTACCGATGATCATCGGGTTGGTGCAGACGGCGCCGAGCCAGTGGAAGAAATTCAAAATCTTCGGGCCGCCGACGCCCGGAAAAAGGTATTTGTTGCCGCCGGAAAACCCGACGACTTCATGCGGAAACACGGGGCCGATGATGAGGACCCTGTCGTAATTGAAAACAAGCTTGTTGATTTCGACCGGCACGTCCATCGAGAACAACCCGTCGGTCAATTCGCTGATGTCGCCCGCCGGGATGACACCGATTTCCTTCAGGCCGGCGGGATTGTCCCATTCGTGATTGAAAAAATGCACGTCACCATAACTCCCCCGCCGCTCGGCGGCGGAGATTTCCAGCCGCTGGTCGATCGCCTCCTCCGTCATCGGCGGGTGCGTGCCGAGGGCGATAAGGACGTCGAAAGCATGGGTCGCGGAGGCAATTTGCCGGTGCAGCGTTTTGAAGATCAGACCGACCGGCGCGGTCCGCGTGTTGTCCGGCACGATCAGGAGGACGCGCTTGCCGCGGCAGCTCTCGACCGGGCAGGCCGTGGCGATGATGTCAGCCACCTGGGCGCCGGTGAGCGCAGCGGACGGGGGCGATTTGGAAAGGGAGTTCACTGTAAATTACTCATTACTCATTGTTCATTGTTCATTGTTCATTGTTCATTGAACATTTCAAATTGGTGGCGGCCGCTTTGATTTTCCTTTTGCAGTGGCAACAGACTTTCCCGGGATCTTGATCAATTGTTCGCATTCATCAAGCAATCCAGTGATTGTGCTTTCAGGCAGCAAGTCCGAGATTCGAATAAACCTCAACCAACCGCGCGTCTCTTTCAACTCTTTGAGTGCAATGCTTAACTTGTGAGCAAAATCGGCCCGGCTTTCGGCAGCACAGCCTTCGTCGTAATTCGGCGGTGCAGAAGTGCCGCATCGCACCAATTGACCCGCCACGTGCCGTCCTAGCCGGCTCTCAGGCAAAGCATCGACCACTTTCCCCACCCGTGCCGCGAAATGCCAAAGCCGGTCTGAAAGTTCATCCGAATTCATAATGGCTGTCCCTCCCTCGCTCGATAAATGGTAAATGATTAATGTGTAATGAGAAATTCATTGTTCCCTGCTCACAAGGTTTCTCATGGACCTAAATCGTCTGGCTCAGGAACCCGCCGTCCACCCGGATGTCCGTGCCGGTGACAAAAGCGCTGGCCTTGGGGCTGGCGAGGAAAACCGCCGCGCCGACGAGTTCGCGCGCTTCGCCGAAGCGCCCCAGCGGCGTATGGGCCCAAATGGACCTGGTGCGGGCGGTCGGCGAGCCGTCGTCGTTGAACAGCAATTTGTGGTTTTGTTCCGCCGGGAAAAATCCGGGCGTGATCGTATTCACACGCACGCCCTTGGGCGCCCATTCGCGAGCGAGGAAGAGCGACAGGTTGAGCAAGGCCGCCTTGGCCGCGGAGTAGGTGACTACCCGGGACAGGGGCACGTGCGCGGAAACACTGGCGATGTTGATGATGCTGCCGCCGCCGCGAGCGACCATGGCCGGGCCGAATTCCTGGCAGGGCAGGACCACGCCCCCCAGCAGATTCAAATCAAAATTCCCGTGCCAGGCGTCCAGCGGGATTTTCTCAAACGGATGATCCGGCGTCACGGTCACTTTGGGATCATTGCCGCCGGCCGCGTTGACCAGGATCGTCGGAACACCGAACGACTTTTCGATCGCCAGATGCGCGGCATGAAGACTTTCCTTCCGGATCGCGTCAACGGCGAAGAAGGCGGCCTGGCCACCTTTGCCCTGGATGGCATGGACGCGCGCGCGTCCACGCTCTTCATTGCGGCCCAGCACGGCCACTTTCGCTCCCGCCTCGCCGAGACCCTCCGCAATCGCCCCTCCCAGCGCGCCCGTCGCTCCAATGACCACCGCCACCTCTCCGGACAAATCGAATAAGTTCATAATCAGGCATGGATTGTGGAACAAAGGAGCCTCGAGAAGAAGAATTATTTGGTGAGGAACAGCACGTGAAACTCACCGCTTGTGCACTCGAACTTCATTCCCCACTCGCCACCCGGTCCGGGATCGGCTAGGTTGAAGCGGATGACAAATTCGTTCCCGCGACCGGAAATGATCCTCACCCATGAAAGCGACCTCGACGGGCTGATCGCCGGCGTGTTGTTGCAGCGGTTGGCGCGGAAGCTCTTCGGCGTCGAGGTCCGGCTGGAGGCCTACCACTACAATTACTGGAAGCAGCGCGAGTTGCGGGAAAAATGCGCGTGGGTGACAGATTTTGTATTCGAACAGCGCATGGACAGAGCCAACTGGGTGGTCGTCGATCATCACGTCACCGAGGTCGCTGCGAAAGAAGCCCTGCTGATCCATGACCGGGGCAAATCGGCGGGGCTGCTGTGTTATGAGTTATGCCAGCAGCAGGGTCTTGGCTCGCCGACGCTTGACCGCCTGGTCCATCTCAACAACGTCGCAGACCTGTTTCTGGAGGAGGATCCCGATTTCATGCTCGCCAGCGATTATGCCAACCTGGTGAAGAGTTATCAGTTCTGGAACCTGCATGCGCTATTGAACGGCGAAATCGAAAAGCTCCTCGACCATCCGCTGCTGGAAGTGATGGAGGTGAAACGGCGTGTGGAGAATCCGCTGGGGTTCGACTGGAGCAAGGAGAACGTCAGTGAAATCAGTCCGCAGGTGGGTTTTGTGGAAACGGTCATCGGCAACAACAACCTCATCGTCCATCAACTGCTGGAATGCCAGGCACTGCGTTTTCCCGTGCTCGTAACGCTCTTCCGCCGCTCCAATGCCCAGATCATTGCCAGTTTCCGCAGTCGCAATGGCGAAGCCTTGAAAGTGGCTGAAAAATTCCAGGGCGGCGGCCATCCGAACGCCAGTGGCGCCACTCTGCCAAAATCGGTTCGGACCATTCCCGACGCCGTGTTCTACCTACGCGAGGTGCTGAATCCGAAGAAGGATGCTCCGCTGAACAGCCTCGAAAGCATCTTCAACTCGATCGATCTTCCGCAACAATAGCCCGGCGATACTTTCCGGCGACACAGTTTCAGTTGCCCCGACGGCGGACCTCGCCTACCATCGCCGCGTCTATGGCTGAGCCCCAACCATCCCCTTTTCTCATCGCGCGACCCGACGGCAGGCAGCCGAACCAATTGCGCCCGGTGCGGTTTCAAAATGGCATCGCACCCTACGCCACCGGTTCCACACTGATTGAGTGGGGCAACACTCGGGTCATTTGCGGCGTCACTGTGGAAGATTTCGTCCCGCGCTGGATGAAGGAACAGAATGTGACCGGCGGCTGGATCACCGCGGAGTACTCCATGCTCCCCTACTCCACGCTCCAACGCAAACCGCGCGACATCACCAAAGGCAGAATCGAAGGACGCTCGCAGGAGATTCAGCGGCTCATCGGCCGGGCGATGCGCTCGGCCATCAACCTCGAAAAGATCGGATCGCGGACGATCTGGGTGGATTGCGACGTGTTGCAGGCCGACGGCGGCACCCGCACCGCCGCCATCACCGGCTCCCTCGTGGCCCTGTCCCTGGCCGTAAAACGGATGCTGGCAGACGGCAAATTGACCGGAAATCCCCTGCTCAACGCCGTCGCCGCCGTCAGCGTCGGCATCGTTAACAGCCGGCCGCTGCTGGATCTTTGTTATGTGGAAGATGCGGCGGCGGCGGTGGATTTCAACCTGGTGATGAATTCCGCCGGGGAATTCATCGAACTGCAGGGGACCGGCGAGGAAGCCGCCTTCAGCGAAGCGCAGCTTGGCGAATTGCTCGCGCTGGGCAAAACCGGCATCCGTCAACTGCTGGACACGCAGCAGGCGGCGCTTGCTTGATGTCTCAGGTGTGAAGGACGAGGTGCTGTGGAAAATCTCGGTGCGAACAACCGCCGAGGCGGCCGACGCCGTGACGGAACTGCTTCAAACGCTGTTTTCCCTGCCCGCTTCCAGCTATGCCGATGCCGATAGCGGTGAGGTCGCCGTCTCGGTCTTTCTGTCCCGAAAACCCGGGCGCTTCCGCGCCGCGCTGCTGGCAGGATTGCACCGGATCAAAGGTTTCGGACTCGATACGGGAGTCGGCGCCATTTCACTGCGAAGGCTCCGCCGGCAAAACTGGGCGGAGTCCTGGAAGCGACATTTCCAGCCGCTCGAGTTCGGTTCCCGGTTGCTCATCAAGCCGAGTTGGAGCAAACGGCGCCCGAAGAAGGCGCAAGCCCTGGTCGTTCTGGATCCGGGCCTGAGCTTCGGCACCGGCCGGCACCCGACGACGGCGTTTTGCCTGCAACAACTGGTCCGGCACCGCGATCCGGAGCGGCGCCAATCCTTCCTGGACGTCGGGACCGGCTCCGGGATCCTCGCCCTGGCTGCGGCGAAGCTGGGCTATGCGCCGGTCGAAGCCATCGATCTGGACCGCGAAGCCGTCCGGACCGCCCGCGTGAACGCCCGCCGGAATCGCGTGCAGGAAAGGGTTCGTTTCCGACGGGCCGATCTCGCCCGGTTGCCGAGTCAAGGTGCGAGGACATACGACATCGTGTGCGCCAACCTGATTTCCACCCTGCTGATATTTGAGCGGGGGCGCCTTGTTTCCAGACTCAAGCCGGGCGGTTTATTGGTTCTGGCCGGGATATTAAACGCCGAATTCGGGGCGGTTGCCCGGGCCTATGAGAAGGGGGGATTCAAGCTCGTCGCCAGCCGGGCGGGGAAGCAATGGCGTTCGGGAGCGTTCGCGATCGCCGGCTGATGTTTTGAATGATTTTTGGGCCCGACAGTCTTATATTATGAAAGCTTGAAGCAACCGATGCCAATTTTTGATGCGCGGTGGGCGAGAGCCGGGCAGGCCCGTTGGCATTCTTCACGCTAGGTTAACCCTCGAGAAAGGAATCGAGTTATGACCAAGACCCTGGATGTGATCGATGAAGCAGTAAAAGACCCCAAACATCCCTTCCGTAAAGTCGATAATCAGCCCAAAAAAGCGCTAAAACACCGTTACGAGCGCCGAAAAATCAAGGAATACCTCCATCTTGCAGATTGGCTCACCGAGGAACCCGCCTGAGTTCAATTTTTGGACAACCTGAGAAGAAAGCGCCACTCACCAGTGGCGTTTTCTCGTTTTTGAGGAAACCTCCGCCGACTACTTCATCAGCAGCATCTGCCGGGCGCGCTTGATCGCCCGGTTCAGCCGGCGCTGATAATGGGCCGGCAACCCGGTATATTTGCGGGGAAGAATCCGCCCCTGATCGGTTACAAACTGCCGCAACAGGGTCACGTTCTTGTAATCCAATGCGTCCACGGTGAAATCAATCTTCGGTTTTGGACGAGGCGTCCGGTTTTCGGACATTGATGATCGTCCGCGTTTCTCCCGTTTTTCAGTGCGAGTTTTGCGTGGCATAGATTACTTGACCTCGCGATGCAACGTGTGGCGGCGCAGAGCCGGATTGTACTTCCTGATCTCCAGCTTTTCCGTCTTCAGCTTCTTGTTCCGGGTCGTGGTGTAGCGTGACGGCGACTTGCCCTCTTTCCGCGCCTCCGTGCATTCGATGGTGATGATTTCGCGCGGCATAACTATTCCTTTTCCTTGGTTTTCTCCTCAGGCTCCTCTTCCTCGCCTTCCACTTCGGCGGCGCCGACGGAGTCCACGCTGCCGAGCTGGCCGATCCGACGTTGTCGCAATGCCCCGTCGCGTTCGAGCTGCGCCTGCGCCTTCACCGTGAATCGAGTCCATGGAATCGCCTCCAGGCGGGCGCGGGGGATCGCCTTGCCCGTCAATTCGCAGACACCGTAGGTGCTCTTCTCGATCCGCTTCAGGGCCTCTTCGATTTCGTAAATCGCATCCTGGTCCGACGACAGCAGGCTCAAGGCGAAATCACGGTCGAAGTTGTCCGTGCCGGAATCCGCCATGTGCAGGCTGTATCCCGCCATCTCCTGCGCTGATTCCTTTGCCAGGCCGTTCATCTGCCGGAGGAGTTGTTCGCGGAGTTCGAGCAGGTGGTTGTAGAATTTTTGCCACTCGGGTTTGATCTTGAGTTCGCCGTTCTTTCTTACCTGAATGATCGGCCGGCCCAGGATGGACGCGGACGTGGCCAGTGCTCCTGGTTTCCGCGCCCCCGGTTTGTCGGTCTTTTTCTTCGCTGTCACAACTTCAATAAATTGGTTTGCTTCAGTTTCGCTTTGACGGTTCCTCAACGAGGAACCCGTCCTTCCCGATAAGGGTCCGGGAATGTATCAAAAGAATTCAAATAATCCATAAAAATCTTAAAATAATTTGCGACTCGCCCGTCCTCGTTCACCCCTTCTCGATGCAGGCATAGGCGTTGTGGTTGTGGATGCTCTCGAAGTTCTCCGCCTCCACCTTGTACCAGGTGATGTCCGGATGCGCGTTCAGTTTCAACACTACGTTGCGCACCAGATCCTCGACGAAAACCGGGTTCTCGTACGCCCGCTCCGTGACCTTCTTTTCATCCGGCCTCTTCAAGAGGGAAAACAACTCCGAACTGGCCGAACTCTCCACCATCCCGATCAAATCTTCAATCCATACCGCTTTCCGCGATCGGATCTGCGCCGTGCACAAGCCGCGCTGATTGTGGGCTCCGTGGTCGCTGATGGCCTTGGAACATGGGCAAAGCGTCGTCACCCCCACCTTCACCGTCAGCAAAATATCGATGTCCCGTCCGCACGCCGTGGCATCGAACCGCGCCGTGTAATCCATGACGCTGTCCAACCGCGTGACGGGCGCCTGTTTGGTCAGGAAGAATGGAAACTCCATTTCCAGGTGCGCCGTCGCCGCATTCAGCTTCTTCTGCATCGCGTGCAGAATGTCCGTGATGTTCTCCACGTGCACGACGCTGCCGTGCGCGTTCAGCACCTCGATGAACCGGCTCATGTGCGTTCCCTTGAATTCCTTGGGCAAATCCACGAACAGCCCGATCGTGGCGATGGTGTTCTGGAAGCTGTGCGCCTTGTCGCGAATCTGAATGGGAAAGCGCAGTCCCCGCACCCCCACCTTGTCGATCCGCAATTCGCGGTGGTCGCGCTCGCTCTGCTTGTCCTGCATCAACTCCGGAGTTTTGCGCAGTGAGCCCGCATGACGATGAATGCCATTTGAGCGAAGGCTGTATTGCATGATTTCACAATAGCAGCCTCGGGGCCTTTTGCAAAAATTATCTCAGCCAGGATCCAGAACGGCTTTGACTCTTCGGGCCGCACGTATTAATCCATTCTCCATGAACAGGCGGGAAAATGGCTTCGGGTGTCTGCTCTTTCTCTTGCTGTGCGCGCTGGTCCTCGGGTCCGGGTGGCTCCAGGCCCAAACCTTCCGCGTCGCCACTTACAACGTCGAGAATTACCTGGACCATCCCACCGAATCGCGCCCGCACCCAAAATCCAGCGAGGCCAGGGCCAGGGTCCGCGAAAGCATTCGCGCCGTGAATCCCGACGTGCTGGCGCTCCAGGAAATGGGCGGAGTCTCGGCCTTGCAGGAACTGTGTGATTCCCTCAAGTCCGAAGGCCTTGATTTTCCGTATTGGGAACACGTGTCCGGCTTCGACACCAACATTCACGTGGCGATCCTCAGCCGGTTTCCCATCACCGCGCGCCGGCCGCATACCAACGACAGTTTCCTCCTCGGCGGACGCAGGTTCCGGGTCAGCCGCGGCTTCGCGGAAGTGGACATCCAGGTGAACTCGAATTACTCGTTCACGCTCATCACCGCGCATTTGAAATCCAAGCGCCCCGTCCCGGAGGCCGATGAAGCCGAAGAACGGCTGGCAGAGGCAAAAATCCTGCGTGGAATCATCAGCGAGCGTCTTGCCGCCAACCCGAATGTCAATCTCGTCGTGGCTGGCGACTTCAACGACACCAAAGACTCCGCCTCCATCAAAGCCATCCTTGGCCGCGGCAAGTCCAAACTCCTGGACACCCGCCCCGCCGAACGCAACGGCGACAGCGCGCCGAATCCCCCGTTCGAGCCTCGAACCATCACCTGGACGCATTATTACGGCAAGGAGGACACCTACAGCCGGCTTGATTACATCCTGCTCAGCCCCGGCATGGCGCGCGAATGGCTCCCGGCCGAAACGTACGTGCTGACGCTGCCTGACTGGGGTGTCGGCTCGGATCACCGCCCGCTCGTGGCGGCGTTCAGCGCCGGAGAGAAATAAACAAAGAAACACCCTCGCCGCCCGGCGGTCGTCCACCGTCACACCGCCGTCACGCCTTCGCAATCAACTGCCGCAACACGAAAGGCAGGATGCCGCCATGCTGGTAGTAATCGATCTCGATCGGGGTGTCGATCCGGCAGCCCACCGGCACGTCCCGCTTCGAGCCGTCCGCCCGGCTGATCCGGAGCGTCAAATCCTGCTGCGGCTTGAGGTCCGGTCCCAGTCCGATCACGTCGTAACTCTCCGTGCCGTTGAGTGCAAGGGTTTGGGCGGTGGTGCCTTCGTGGAATTGCAGCGGCAAGACGCCCATGCCGACCAGATTCGATCGATGAATGCGCTCGAAGCTCTGCGCCACCACGGCCTTCACGCCCAGCAAGGCGGTGCCCTTGGCCGCCCAGTCCCGCGAACTGCCCGTGCCGTATTCCTGGCCGGCAATGATGACGAGCGGGACGCGCGCAGCTTGGTATTTCATGGAGGCGTCGTAGATGCTCATCTTCTCGGGAGTCGCCGAGTCGGAACGCGGCGCTCCAACGTACAGCGTGGTTCCGCCTTCCTCGCCGCCGAGCATGAGGTTCTTGATCCGCACATTGGCGAATGTGCCGCGCGTCATCACCCGGTNNGCGCGGGCGCCCCGGACTTCCTGGATCTCGTCCGGTTTGAGATTGAAGTCGGCAAAGAACGGCGGTTCCTGAATGTAGGTGCTCCTGGCTTCCCAGGCATAAACGTCGCCGGTGCTGGAAGGAATCTCGTTCCATTGGGGATTCTGCCCGGCGAAATCCTTGTAAAGCCTCTGGAACACCTCCGGCGTCAGCGCCGCCTGCATCTGGTCGCGAATCTCCTGCAAGGTCGGCCAGATGTCCCGCAGATAAACGTCCCGGCCGTCCTTCCCCTTTCCAATCGGTTCCCGGGTCAGGTCGATGTCCACACGGCCGGCAAGGGCGAACGCGACGACGAGCGGGGGCGACATCAGGAAGTTGGCCTTGATGCTCTGGTGGACGCGCGCCTCGAAATTGCGGTTGCCGGAAAGCACGGACGCGGCCACCAGGTCATACTTGCTGATGGCTTCGTCGATCGGCGCCGGCAACGGGCCCGAATTGCCGATGCACGTCGTGCACCCGTAACCGACCAGATTGAAGCCGAGCTGGTCGAGATATGTTTGCAGCCCCGTTTTGTTCAGGTAATCGCTCACGACCCGCGATCCCGGGGCCAGCGACGCCTTCACCCGCGGGTTCACACGCAGGCCGCGCTCGATGGCCTTCCTGGCGAGCAAACCGGCGCCCAGCATCACGGATGGGTTGCTGGTATTGGTGCAACTGGTGATGGCCGCGATCAGCACGCTGCCGTGGCGGATCCCGCCGTCGCCGGAGGCGGATCCATCGGGACCGGAGACAGGAAACGTCCGGTTCAAATCGCCGCCCGGCTTTCCAAAACCATTTTCGGCGACCGGCCTGGAGAAGGCCGCGACGAACTCGCGTTTCAGATCCGGCAGCTCGATCCGGTCCTGGGGCCGCTTGGGCCCGGCGACGCTGGGGACGACCGTTGCGAGGTCGAGTTCGAGCACTTGCGAATAATTCACCTGGCCTTTCTGGGGTATCCCCCACAGGCCCTGCGCGCGATAATAGTTTTCGTAAACCCTGCAATGCGCCTCGGTGCGGCCGGTCGCGCGGAGATAATTCACGCATTCCTCGTCCACGGGAAAAAAGCCCATGGTGGCGCCGTATTCGGGGGCCATGTTCGCGATGGTGGCGCGGTCCACCACCGGCAACGCCTTCGCACCGGAACCGAAAAACTCGACAAATTTCCCCACCACCTTCGCCTTGCGGAGCATTTGCGTGAGCGTCAGGGCCAGGTCGGTGGCGGTGACCCCTTCGCGCAACGAACCCGCGAGATGCACGCCGACGACGTCCGGGGTCAGGAAATAAACCGGCTGGCCGAGCATTCCCGCCTCCGCCTCGATGCCTCCCACACCCCAACCCACGACGCCAAGGCCGTTGATCATTGTCGTGTGCGAATCGGTCCCGACCAGGGTGTCGGGGAAATAAATTTGAGATTTGAGATTTGAGATTTGAGATTCAACGGAGAGGACGCCCTGGGCGAGGTACTCGAGGTTGACCTGGTGGACGATGCCGATGCCTGGCGGAACGACCTTGAAGGTGTCGAACGCCTGCATGCCCCACTTGAGAAATTGATAACGTTCATGGTTGCGCTGGAATTCCATCTCCAGATTCCTGCGAAGCGCGTCGCCGGTTCCGAAAAAATCCACCTGCACGGAATGGTCCACGACCAGATCCACGGGCACCAGCGGCTCGATGATCCGGGGATTCCTGCCCAGGCGCGCCACGGCCGATCGCATGGCGGCGAGATCGACGAGCAGCGGAACGCCCGTGAAATCCTGCAACACGATGCGCGCCACGACGAACGGGATTTCCTCCGTGCGCGGCGCAGTCGGCTGCCAGTTGGCCAGCGCGCGGACGCTCGGTTCGGCGATCCTTTCGCCGTCGCAATGGCGGAGCACCGATTCGAGCACAAGCCGGATGGAGACCGGCAATTTGGAGACCGGTCCGATGCCGGCCTTTTCCAGTTGCGGCAATGAATGGAAGAATCCCCGGCTGCCATTGCCGGCATCGAACGGCTGCAGCGCATCAAACAGGTTCTGTGCGTGTTTCATAATCGTCACCCGGTTCAATTACACAACGCGGGTTGCAGGAACAAAAAGTGGATGCAGGAGGATTTCTCGTCAAGCACCGTGCTGCGTCAACCGGTATCGGAGACAGAACCTCCGCCCGCGGCCGGCCAGGAGCCAGGTCGAAAGCAGGATGAGACCGGCGTTCTCCAGCAGCTTTCGGCAGATGAAGACCTCGCCGGCGCCGCAGCCGCAATCGAATTTGATCGCGCAGAAGGGTATCCCCAACTGGAGAGCCAGCGCGCGGTGGACCACCATCCAGGTGAACAGCACCAAAAACCCCGTCACGAGCAGGGCCGACCCGCGCACCGCGATGCCCGCCAACAGCAGGGCGCCGCAGACCACTTCAAACCATGGCAAAGCGGCCGCAATCGAGTTCAACAGCCACGGGGTGTGCACCGCATCGTATTGCCGGATCAGCTTCAAGAACTCGACCGGATGCAGCGCCTTGCTGAAACCCAGGCAGACAAACACCGCGCCCAGGAACCATCGGGCCAGCAAGCCCGCCATCTCCGCCATCCAGACGTTCTTGGTGGATCGCAGCGTCTTCATCGGTCCGCGTTGCGCATCGCCCCGCTGTTGCGTCCGCCTGTTTCCACCGGCAGGCCGTTCGTCATCCACTCCCCGATGCCCCCCGCAAAAACAAACAGCTTCAAATTCGGTATCCCGGCATCCCGAAGCGCGATGGCCGCAAACTGGCTGTCCTCGCAATCTCCGCCGGTGCAATAAACCACGATCTTCTCGGCGCCCTGGCAGAGCGGCAGCACGGTGGCGATCTCCTTTTCCGGATGGTAAGGGTCAAATTCATAGGCCCCGGGAATATGTCCTTCCCGGTAATGCTCCTCGTCCCGGGCATCAATGAAGAGGATCCTCTGCTCTCGAAACGCAGGATCCTTGAAAAGGCGCACAGCCCGATTCCCGTCCACCCATTGCAGGCCATTTGCTTTGATTCCCGCAACCAACGGCATCAGGGGGGGCCGAACGGATTCCCCGGTGGTGCTCGGAAAGTAATTCCGCGCCAGCGCCAGGCCGCGCGGGGAGATCGCGTTCGCCGCGAAGGCAATGACGGCGCCAACCACGGCAACCACCGCGGCTTCCACCAGGACCCGCCTGACCTCGACCGCTCGATCGGATGTCGTGGAATTATTGGAGTCGTCGTTCACAGAAAAGCCCGTCCGCGCTCGTTCGAAAACCGGGTCAACCCGCCGGCGGGCGCCGGATCGGGTCACTGCCCGCCGGCGTGCGAGGACGCAGTCGGAATCGGCGGCATGGGGCCCCGATGAGACACCGGCGGACCACCGTACAAACCCTGGTAAATCGGCACTTTGAGCACCGGATACTTCGGATCGGACGTCTGGATCGTCAAGTCCACCTGTTCACCCTGTGGAATTTGAAACCCCGCCGGAAAAGTCAGCATCAGCGTGTATTGGCGGCCGGGCAGGATTTCCTTGACTTGAACGTCCACGTCCTTGGCGCTCACGGCGGGATCGGACAACGTCAGGGGCTCGCCACTGTTATGTCGGATGGAAACGGCGAATGGCATTGCATTGACAAGGGGCCCGGGCGGCAGCGTAATTTGTTGAGGTGTCACGACCAGGCCCGGCTGGACGATGGCGAGCGCAGTGACGGTGAGGGTCGGCACGTTGGTGTAGGAGGTTTTCAGGAGGATCGTTCCCTGCACATTGCCCGGTCCAAGGGGCGGCACGGGACTGATGATCAACTGAAACTCCCTGCCCGGCTGGATCGTTTTGAGTTCGGCGGCAAAGGGACCTCCCTGGACTTCGGGATTCGAAAGAATGAGCGGTTGTTCCAGGCTGCTCACGATGCTGACGGTGACCGGAGGGTTCGACGAGGCACCCGCAATGGCGTTCATGACCGCCATCTGCGGACGAACCTCGATGGGTTTCCAGATCGTGCCTTTGATCTGGAGCGTGATTTGGGGGTGGCTCGGATCGTTGCAAATGACATTCGCTGTTTTTACGATCGAACCCATGAAACGAGAGCTGTTGAACTGGAGGGGAATCAGACCGGTCTGCCCCGGGTCCACCCGCCGCGACCACGTTCCTGCCGTCGTGCAGCCGCAGGATGGGTAAACGCCGCTGATCTCCAGCACGGCGGAACCAACATTGGTGAACACGAAATCATGGCGGACCTGCTCGCCGGCAATCACCCGGCCAAACTCATAGACCGTTGACGCAAATTGAATCCCGGCCCCGGCCAGGTTTGTGGCAATTGCCGCGCCCAGGGGCGGCAGGACCGGTTCTTCTGAAAATCCGCATGGAGCCGCCGCGATCAGAGAGAACAACAACGCCGGGAACGAGACTGCTTTCATATTCTGTTGATTTACGAGCCGATTCACCCGCTCAGGATTCCGTTGAGTCTAAATCAGCCGGCTCTCTCAGGCAAAGCGAATTTGCGGCTCGCCGATGACTGGGTCTGGCGGGGCCCGCCCAGGCGAGTCGCTGTGTCGATCCAGTCATAAAAAACGGGCGGCTGGTTCTCCAGCCGCCCCCGATCGCATACTGAACAGAAAGGTTGATTTAGTGTCGCATCGGAGGGCGGCCGCCACAATCCGGGGTGATGCAGGAATCGGGTCCAGGTGAAATCCCGGGTTCCCTGCGGGCGGATGCGTCCCCAGCCATCCTCACCCCGCGGCGGCGTGTGCTGCGAAATTGGTTCGATCCTTGCTTCCTGCCATACTGATGAAAGCAGCAGCCGACAATACCAATCGACAAGAGAGCGACTTCTACCTAACCACGCTGGCCCCCCTGGATCATCAGACAGAAGCGCGGATAGGCGCGGCGGATGTCCTCCTGCTGACTGTCTTATTCTTGGAACTGGCTGTCCTTATAAGGCTGCTTTTGGCGAACTGAACAGGGCGGCAATCGGAGGAACCATTCGATGACCCAAAACGAGCAGAAGGAGCTCGAACAGCTTCGAGAAGAGTTGGCCAGCTCGAAAGCGACGGCCGACCAGATCAGAGCTTACTTCTCGAGCGTCGTGCGCCGGTCAACCGAGGAACTCCGGCTCTATCGATGTCTTTTCTGGTGCCTGCTCGCGATTGCCACCGTGGCGACCATTTTCGATCTTCTGCAACGATAGGCCGGTACCCCCGGCACTGCACCCCATCCAGCCGGGCTCCGGCCGGATCCCCGGCTTCCGATTGAGTTTCTCCAACAGTGCCGCAACCAAAAACGAATTGCCGCGAGGCAGCCTTTCCTTTCCCTTCAATCTCTGCTAAACTGCCGCCAGACGAACGACATTGACTCATGGCCATTCTCTACCAGATCCGGATCGATGGAGCACAGGTCCAACATTGGGAGACGGGCGCAAAACCGCTCGTGGTTGGCCGCGGCGAATGCGCCGATGCATTCATCGAGGACGACGCCCTTTCGAGGAGCCACTTTTTGATCGCCCGCGAAGGCGCCGATCACATCCTGATTGATCTGAACTCCAGCAATGGAACCTGGGTGAACGGCGCGCGGGTTTCGGCCCATAAACTTTGTTCGAATGAACTCATCCAGGCCGGCGAATCGCTGTTCTATTTCTCGGAGATGCCGGTCGCAACCCTTCTTATCCCTGACACGCTGGCTTTGATAAAGAGCGCCGATGCCGTCGCCGCCCGGACGCCACAAGGTTGAGAGTGTGGGGAAGAGTCGCGGGGTGCGCCGGCGAATTGGGCATCCGGCGGTGCTGCAACCCAAAAGACTTGTTTGAGATCTGGAACTGTGTGATATGTCCCACGCATGATGCCGACACGAAAAGGTTCGCTTCATTTGTTCCGGTTGTTCGGAGTCGACGTGTTTCTCCACTGGTCGTGGTTTCTGGTCGCGCTCTACCAGCTAAACGATTCGACCCATAAATACGGTTCGTTCGCCTGGAACCTGGCGGAATACATGACGCTCTTCCTGATCGTGCTGATGCACGAGTTCGGCCATGCGCTGGCCTGTCGCCAGGTGGGCGGCCACGCCGACCAGATCGTTTTGTGGCCCCTTGGCGGCGTCGCCTACGTGGCGCCGCCGCAGCGGCCGGGCGCAATGCTCTGGAGCATTGCCGCCGGGCCCCTGGTGAACGTCGCTCTCTTCCCCGTTTTTAGCGTCGCACTCCTCCTGGCGCAGTGGGCCGGCTGGGGCGGCACGATGCCCGATCTTTACACGTTCATCCTCGTGATCTGGTTCATCAACACCGGCCTCCTGGTTTTCAACCTGCTGCCAATCTATCCGCTGGATGGAGGGCAAATCCTGCGTTCGCTGCTGTGGTTCCCGTTCGGCCGGGCGCGCAGCCTCATGATCGCAACCATCGTCGGGTTCCTCGGAATGGCTGCCCTGATTCCCCTGATCATCAAGGAGAACTTCGGATGGTACTACATCCTGGCGGCGTTCGTTCTGCTGAATCTCTGGCAGGGATTCAACCAGGCCCGGACCCTGGCCCGCGTGGCCCGCCTGCCGCGACGCGCCGGGTTCGCCTGCCCCAACTGCAAGACCTCACCCCCGATCGGCGATTTCTGGGGATGTGGAAAATGCCGCAAAGCGTTCGACACGTTTCTGACGCAGGCTGTGTGTCCGCATTGCAGGACTCAATACTCCGCGACTGTCTGCCTGGACTGCGGCAGCCTCCACCCGATCGCCGACTGGGTGCTCCCGAATGCCGTCCCGCCGGAATTACGTTGATATCGCCCCGCTTCGAGAAGCCCGTGAACCGGCGGAAAGACAAACTCGAGTCCGGCCTGCCGCCCGGCCCGGACCCGATCGCTTCCGGAAAGACCGTCTAGTTCAGCCTCGCCAACGCATCCTTGATCGCTTTGAAATCGGGCAGGTCTTTGGGCGTCGGCGTTTGCTCGCTGTACCGGATGGTGCCCTGTTTGTCCACGACGAACGCGGCGCGCGCGCTCACCGAGCCGAGGCCGAGCAAATCCGGCAACAGCGTGCCATAGGCCCTGGCGGTTTCCTTGTTCAGGTCACTGGCGAGGGTGATGCTGATTCGCTCCTTTTGCGCCCACGCTTCCTGCGCGAACGGGCTGTCCACGCTGACGCCGATGACATCGGCATTCAGGCCGGAGTACCCATTCAATCCGGCGGTGACGTCGCACATCTCCTTCGTGCAAACGCTGGTGAAGGCGAGCGGAAAAAAGAGAACGAGCGTGTTTTTCTTCCCGAAATTGTTGCTGAGCTTGACCTCGACGAGCCCCGAGGGTTGCTTGGATTTCAGGGTGAAATCAGGTGCTTTGGTGCCAACAGATAGAGCCATAGTAATATCGAGTTAAATGTTTTGTTCAGTCGGTGCAGGTGTATATAAATGCGTTGCCCGTAACTGTCAAACCCGGAATCCCCCGGTTCGATCAGGGCGCGTGTTTTTGGAGGTTCAAGTCCCTGGCCAAAAACTAAAGCCCTCTCACACACCGAAACCCAAAGTCGCCGTAGGCATTGAGCGGGCCGAAGCTGCTGCGATCGGCGCACCGCGCGAAGCTGGCGCTGCCGGCCCAACCGCCGCCGCGCAACACACGGTAGCTCCCGGATGCCGGTCCGGTTGGATTAGTTGTAGTTGTTTGACCATACGGCGTCCCATACCAATCCCAACACCACTCATCCACAATCCCAGCCATGTCGTGTAACCCATACCCGTTCGGCGCAAATGATCCCACTGGACTCGTGTAGGGAGTCACTCCGTTGTTAAACGCCGGATCATAGCCGCTCGTGGGCGCGAGATCGTAGGAATAGTAGGGCGCACCGCCTTCCCAGTAGCTGTAGTAATTCGCCTGACTCCACGAAATCGTGTCACCCCACGAAAACCGTTGCCCGCTCAAGCCGCCCCGCGCCGCCTTCTCCCACTNNCGGGGTCAAACCCGCCTGCTGCGACCGCGCATTGCACCACTTCACCGTGTCATACCAATCCACCGTCTGCACCGGATGATTCGCCGCCTTGCCAGCACCGACATTGACAAAGCCATATCCTTGGTTCGTGGCCCAATTATAGACCGTCTGCCATTGACTGTAGCTCACCAGATTCACGTCAATGTAAAATGCTGACACCGTTACGTTCTTGGGGATGGCATCGCTTTCGCCATCCAAAGTGTCCCCCATCGTGAACGACCCCGCCGGAATGAGCGCCATGCCGGCGGGCGGGTTGAAAGCAAAGATGAGGTTGGTGTTGACGCCATTGGTGACGGGAATCTGGACATAGTCCACCCAATTGGTTCCGCCGGGCAGGGATGAGACGGTCTGGACGGTATAAGTCGCGCCCGGCTGCGCGTTGCTCCAGACCAACGTGCCATCCCGGTTAAACACAGTGATGGTTGTCGCAGGCGGACCGGAAATCCGGAAAAACCGCATCCCTTGGGCAGCGGCTTGATTGATGCCAGCGAGCAAAGCCAGCGCGATGAACAGGAAGTAGAGTTTAGTTCTCATATGAAATTCGGGTTTAGTTGCCCTTGCTTCGTCGTTGACCTGCCAAACGCAGTGAACGGGTCGGACGCGGCAAACGAGGATCGTGTGGGTTTGTCATCCTGCACCCTGATCCCACACCGCTGCGCCCGATCCGCTTTTGGCCGGGTGCCGGATGTCCTGCGCTTCGTAGAGATAAACGACTTCCTCGGCGACATTCTTGGCGTGGTCGGCGATGCGTTCGAGGCTCTTGGAGACGATGATCAGGCTCAGGCAACGGATGATGGTGTCCCGATTGTCCATCATGTGCTCCGCCAACTCGCGATTGATCTGCCGGTTCAACGCGTCCACCTCCTTGTCCCGCGGGATGACGTCGCGAGCCGCGACGGGGTCGCGGTTGACAAAGGCATCCAGGGCATTCTTGAGCATGCCCAGGGCGAGCGCGGCCATGCGCGGCAGGTCCAATTGCACCTTGACCGGCGGTTCCTGGCTTAAATCCCTCGCCCGTTTGGCGATTTTGGACGCCTCGTCCCCCACCCGCTCGAGGTTCTGGGAAATCTTCATGGCCACGGTGACAAAGCGCAGGTCGCTGGCCAACGGGGCCTGGGCGAGCAAATGAATCGCCATGTCGTCGATCTCGAGCTCGAATTGATCCAGGATGCGATCATCCTCCTTGACCCGCAGCGCAAGATCGTAATCCCGCTCGACCAGCGCCCGAAGGGCTTCGTTGACCGCCGTCTCGGCATGGCTCGCCATCGTCAGCAACTTCTGCTTCAAGGCTTCCAATCCTATGTTGAAGAGGGGTTCCATAACTCAAGCGGGCTCAACCGAACCGGCCCGTGACATAGTCCTCCGTGCGCTTCTTCGCCGGGCTGGTAAACATCTTCGCAGTCGGACCGAACTCGACGAGTTCGCCAAGATAGAAAAACGCGGTGTAATCCGAAACACGTGCCGCCTGCTGCATATTGTGGGTGACGATGACAATGGTGTACTCTTTTTTCAACTCCAGAATCAGGCTTTCGATTTTCGAAGTGGCCAGGGGATCCAATGCCGAAGCCGGTTCGTCCATGAGCAACACCTGGGGCTGCACCGCCAGCGCCCGGGCGATGCAGAGGCGCTGCTGCTGGCCGCCGGAGAGGCTGATCGCCGGCGCACCCAGCCGGTCCTTGACTTCGTCCCACAAGGCCGCCATGCGCAAGGATTGCTCCGTGCGGTCGTTCAGCACCGACCGGCGCCGCTCCCCGTTCAAGCGCAAACCCACCGTGACGTTCTCGGCAATGGACATCGTGGGGAACGGATTGGATTTCTGGAACACCATGCCGATGCGGCGGCGGACGGTCACGGGCTCCACGCCGGGACTGCAAATATCCTGCCCGAACAAGCGAATTTCCCCCTCCATTCGGGCTTCCGGAACCAGTTCATGCATCCGATTCAGGGAGCGCAGAAACGTCGATTTCCCGCAGCCGCTGGGCCCGATGATCGCCGTCACGGCGTGCACGGCAACATCGAGCGATACACTCTTGAGCGCCTGCGTCGCGCCGAAATACACGGAGAGCTTCCGGACGGTGAGCGCGGGCGCCCCAGCGGGAGGTTCCGCGGCGGCCCGTGACTGCGGCGCGGCGGGCGCTTCGACGCGAACGGGAACCGCCGGGGGCTCCACGGGCGGCGCGGGTGCGGGTTTATCTTCCTGGGGAGTCATGGTCAAATTCATGCGGGCTTCTGGAAACGATCGCGGGTCAGAACACGCACGCCCACATTGACAGCGGTGATCAGCAGCAGCAGCACGAGGGCGCCCGCCCAGGCCTGCCGATGCCAGTCGTCATACGGGGAAATTGCATAGTTGAAAATCTGCAGCGGCAGCGCGGCGATCGGGTCTGACAGGCTGTGATTCCAGAAGCGGTTGCCGAACGCCGTGAACAGCAACGGCGCCGTTTCGCCGGCCACCCGCGCCAGCGCCAGCAATACGCCGGTGACGATTCCTTTCATCGCGGTGCGCAGGACGATCTGGACGATCGTCCTCCATCGCGGGATGCCAAGGGCGAGCGACGCCTCCCGATAGCCGTTCGGGACGAGTTGCAGCACTTCCTCGCTCGTCCGCATGATGAGCGGGATCATCATCATGCCGAGCACGATGCCGCCGGCCCATGCGGAGAACCCCTTCATGGGGACGACCACCAGCGCGTAAACGACGATGCCCCAGATGATGGACGGGACGCCGTTGAGGACGTCCGCCGCGAAACGGATCCACCAGTTCAGCCGCGACGAGCCGTATTCGGACAGATAGACGCCGCCGAGCACGCCCACCGGCACGCCGATCAGGGCCGCCAGGCCGAGCAGGATAAAGGTGCCCGCGATGGCATTGGCCATGCCACCGCCGCTTTCGCCGACCGGTTTGGGCAGTTGCGTGAAGAAGGCCCAGTTCACGGAGCCGATACCGGATTTGATGAGGTGGTAGAACACCAGGCCGAGCGGCGCGACGACCAGCAATGCGCACGCCAGGGCCACCGCCTGCATCAGGACGTTCTTGAATTTGCGCCAGCGGTGGTTGGTTGCGCTCATCGACGGCGTCAATTCTGCGGTTTCACGCCCGGGCCGCCGAAGGTTTTTAACAGGAGCTGCGCCGCCACGTTCACAAGGATGGTCACGCCCAGCAGCACGAGGCCGATCTCGAACAGCGCGCTCAGGTAAACGTCGGTCGTCGCTTCGGTGAACTCGTTGGCGATGACGCTCGCCAGGGTGTAACCCGGCGCGAACAGCGATGCCTTGATCTGCGGGGTGTTGCCGATGACCATCGTCACCGCCATGGTTTCGCCCAGCGCGCGGCCCAGGCCGAGAATCACCGCGCCGAACAGGCCCTTTTTGGCATAGCCCAACACGGCGATCCGGGTGACTTCCCAGCGCGTGGCACCGAGCGCATAAGCCGCCTCGCGCTGCAGACCCGGCACGGAGCGGAGGATTTCCCGCGAAACGGAGGTGATGATCGGCACGATCATGATGGCGATGATGATGCCGCCGGCCAGCATGCTGACGCCGTAGATCGGGCCTTGAAACAGCGGCAGAAATCCGAAGGTTGTCTTCAGCAGGGGAAACAGGTGCTCCCGCAGCCACGGCACCATCACGTAAATTCCCCACAGACCGAGAATCACGCTGGGCACGGCCGCCAGCAGTTCGATGAACAGCGTCAGGGGCTGGCGCAGCCATTGCGGCGCCAGTTCGGTCAGATAAACCGCCGTGGCGATGCTGAGCGGCACCGCGATGAGAAGGGCGATTGCGGATGAAACCAGGGTGCCGAAGATGAATGGCAGCGCGCCGAGCTGTTCGCTGACGGGGTTCCATTCGGAGCCCGCCAGGAAGCGCCAGCCAAACTTGTGGAGCGCCAGCCGGGAACCATGAGCCAGTTCATAGCCGGTCAACGCAAGGAGGGCGAAGACCGACAGGGCCGTCAACAGCGAGGTGCGCTCGAAGACCGCGTCTCCCCATCGGCGCTGCACGAGCTTTTCGGGCGGCGCCTGCAGTTCAGTTTTGGCGGCAGCTTTTGCCATTTTCCTGTCTTTATCCGAGTCATTCCGAGTCAGGCCGATTCCCGATCCGTTGGGACCGCGCAGCCTCCCGGCCCCTTATAACCAAAGGACGAAGAGCGGGAGGAACGGCGCTCTTCGTCCTGCCATGGACCAAAATTTAACGGCTGTTCCGACCAAGTCAGTACTTAATTGTCTTGATCCGCTCGAGGACGCGTTGCCGCACGCTTGCCGGCAGCGGCGCGTAATTCAGCGACTCGGCCATCGATTCCCCCTTCTCGATCGCCCAATTCAGGAATTCCACCAGCTTCTTGCCCTTCGCCGCGTCCTTCTGCTCCTGGTAAACCAGCAGCCAGGTGCAGCCGGCGATCGGGTACGCCTTGTCCCCCGGCGGATTGACCATGGAAAAGCGGAAGTCCTCCGGGATCTTCGCCGTTGCCAGCGCTTCCGTGATCGAGTCCAGGGTTGGCGCGACGTAATTGCCGGCGCTGTTTTTCACGTGGGCGCAAGGCAGCTTGTTTTGCACGGCATAAGCCAGTTCCACATACCCCACCGCGCCCGGCAACTGTTTGACCTGTCCCGCCACGCCTTCATTGCCCTTGCCACCCAGCCCGGCGGGCCAATTGACCGAAGTGCCCCGGCCAACCTTGCTCTCCCACTCCTTGCTCACGCTGCTCAGGTAGTCCACCCAAATGAACGTGGTGCCGCTGCCGTCAGACCGATGGACGACGATGATGTCGTCATCGGGCAACTTGACGCCCGGATTCTGTTGCGCCAATCGCGGGTCATTCCACTTGGTGATCTTGCCCATGAAGATGTCCACGATCGTCGGACCGTCCACTTTCAACTGCGGGTTGCCCGGCAGGTTATACGTGAGAACATCCGCCCCGGCCACCGTCGGAATATGGAGCAGCCTGCGCGGCGCCTTCGCCAGATTGGCGTCGCTCATCGGACCGTCGGAAGCCCCGAAATCCACGGTCTCGGCCAGGATTTGCTTCTGGCCGCCGCCCGACCCGATGGATTGATAATTGAATCGGACGGAGGAATCCACCTTCACGTACTCATCAAACCACTTCGAATAGATCGGGTACGGAAACGTCGCGCCCGCGCCGTTGATGAGCATCTGGGCCGACGCGCGGTCCGCCAGATCCGGCCCAAGGAAACAGGCAGACAATGCCACGAGAGGTATCAACAATGATTTTGTTTTCATGGTGCTTGTTCTTGGCTTTTCAGAACCTCCACGTCAGGTCCAGTTGGACAACGTTGTAGTTTTTGATCGGGTTCAACAACGGCAGGTCGAGGTTGTTGCCGCCCGTGCCCAGGTTGTTGTTGATGACATTGGCATGCCCGTAGCGGACCGTGCCGATGACGGCATCGGTGAAGCTGTAAGCGAAGGCGGAGTAAAAGCCTTCGAGATTGGCGCGGCCTTCGAAAAAGTCGGAGTCCATCAGATTCACGTCCAGGGCGTATTGCTCGACGTGCTGCCAGTAAAACCGGCCCTCCCAGGTGTGCTTCTTTGAAGTGGTTCCGTAAACGAGGCCCTGGGTCGGCCCATAGGCCAGTCCCTCGCTCCCGAAACCAATGCCGACCTGGTAGGCTGTATTCTGGCCGGTCACGGCGCCGGCCACTCCGGGGAATGCACCCACAACGCTGCCGACGGCATAAGCCGTGCGAGCGCGGGTGTCGCCGTTGACGTTGTAGGCGAAGTCTCCAAAGAGACGAGCATGGTAAGCGCCAAGCTTCAGGTTGTATTCGGCGGGCACTTCCACGATGAGCAGATCATTGATGCCGTTCTCATTGTGCGCGGCGTCGTTCGGGTTCGACCCGGCATTCAGCAGGCCGTTCGGCACGCCCTGCCCGACGAATGGTTCGTTGACCCCGTTCGCAAGGTTCGTGCTGCCCCGGCCCGAATAGACATAGACCATCGGGGCGATTTTGAACGAGGAATACTTGTCCAGCTTGATGGTCGTGCCCACCTGAAAGGTCAGCAGAAAGGTGTCGCTCGACGGGATGGCCGTGTCGGGATTGGTGTCCTGATAAATGAACTGGCCGAAGTCGGCGAAAAGATCCGCGTCACCGACGGAGAGCTTGAATTTCTCAAAGGCGCCCTCGGGGTTGATGTCCGAATCCCATACCATCGGGGTCGTGTATAATGGCATCGGCATTCTGCCAAGCGTCATCTCGTACCAGTCCGTCGGATGCCACCCGAGATAGATCTGGCCGATATACAAGGTGTCGCTGGTCTTGGAGGTCGGCGTGGGACTGGTGTCGTCGCCGAAGGTGACCCACGGCGATCGCGGATTGCTGGAAGTCTCGATCCGCACACCGTAATTGAAATCATCGAACAGGTCGCCGCGGATGCCGGCCCGAAGCGCATATCGCCATCGCTCACGCCGGTAGGTGTCGCTCTCAGACTGCGCATAGGCGGTTGGATTGTCGGCGCCGCGATACTCGTAACGGAACCGCACATCTCCGAACAGGCCGATGCTCTTGATGGAATCACTCAGTTTCCACTTCGAGGCCGAAATCGGCACCGTGTTTGTTTCCGCCTCCGTTTTGATGTCCGTGGCTTCCTGCTCGGTCAGGATGCCCTTCTTGATCAGCATGTCTAACAGCGGGTCGGACGCATCCGCGCACAGGCCGTTGGTCACTGCCGCCATCGCCGCCACTGCTCCCGCACCACCGATGATCCATCTGCTCAGTCGTTTTGGTTTTTTTGCCATGAGTTGCGTCGAGTTGTTTGAGTTGTATTGAGTTGATGTGTTCCGCATTCCGGCGTGACCCTAGAAGCCAACGGTTACGGTTCCAGGACAACCATGTTACGATTGGGTGACAAACCAGCGGCGTTTGCGCAGTGGGGAACCCGGCGCGTGGTATTGTCGCAAGCGAATCAAATAATGCCCCGGAGAAAGGCAAGCGGCGTCATGCTGGCGTTCCCGATTGAACGAGGACAGTTCCAAAGCCTCCGCGACGTGGTGGCTGACGCCGGTTTCCTGCGATCCGGCCGGCCGGTTGAAATCCTGGGCATTCATGGTGCAAGCATTTGCCATGAAGATTACCCCACCGTGTGACGATGCCGCGTCGCAACGGTTACAATCGCGTGATTCCTGGAGCCACGAGCGAGCCCGGCGGAAATGGCGCGGAATTGGGACGGAGTCCCTGGGTCAGCGCACCTCCTCTCCAGGGACCGGGTAAACCCCGGCCCCTCAACCGGTCAAACCGGACCACGAGCCCGCCGTGTCGGTCCGGAGGATCACTCCACCCGGGCGCCAACGACCTGTCCGTTCGGCACGCGGATCCATTGGCCCGCGCCGGTTGGACGATGCTGCGGCAAGGGGAGCCTTCCAGGTCAACAACGGTGGTTTTGTTCTGTTCGATGATCACGGGCACGAGCACGACGCCGGAATTGGTTGCGCGCCCTTCCATCTCGTATGTTCCGGCCGGCAGGGGGGTCGTGGCGGGATCCTGGTAGAAGGAGCCGCTCCGATTGTCCACTCGCCGCACGAGTTTTTCGTCGGAATCATATTCTGACCTGTTTCAGGTTTGAGGTTGACGTCGTTTGTTCGAGGAGAAAACCGGCGCCTGCCGACCCGTGTGGTCGGGATGCAGAGAGCGGATTCGCCTGTTTCACACAATAAAGGCAGCCTCTGTGGATTAACCCGCCGTAAACGGAAAATTAAATTCCGTTCAGAATCCGAACCGCCAAAACAATGACCCGGACAGGAAATTCTTCCCGTCCGGCTCGATTGTGAGCGGTGTCCAAAAGTCACGGACAGAGGCTATCCGCGGTTGAACCTGGAACATTTTTGTCGTGCGCTTTTGGCCATGTCAGCTAGAACTACGGCCCTATGTTTTCGCTGCAACGATTGCTCGGCAAGGAGGACATGTTTTTTGGCCTGCTGGAAGCCAGCGCGCAGGAGGCGCACACCAGCGTGCAGGCCCTGGTGAAGCTCAGCAAGGCGCTCGACAAACCCGTCGAGATCGAGGAATTCTCCCGCTCCCGGCGCAAGGACAAGGAAATCACCACCACCATTCGCAACGCGCTTTACACCACATTTGTCACCGCCCTGGAACGCGAGGACATTGAAAGCCTCTGCAATGCGCTCTATCGCATCCCGAAGACCGTGGAAAAATTCGGCGAACGCATCGTGCTCAGGCCCGAACTGATTCGCGGCGTAGATTTTTCGAAGCAGACCGACCTGCTGGACAAGGCCACCGATTGCGTTCTCCAAATGGTCCGCAGCCTGCGCAAGGGGGTCAACCTCGAAGAGATCAAGGCGCTGAACGAAAAACTTCAGCAGGTCGAGGGTGAAGCGGACAAGGCCATCCTGGACCTCTATAGCGACCTGTTCAGCGGCAAGCACGACCCCCTCAAGGTCATCATGCTGAAGGATCTTTACGAACTGCTCGAAAAGGTCATCGACCGCTGCCGCGACGCGGGCAACGTCATTTCTCAAATTGTGCTGAAGAATTCCTGAGGCGCCATGATACTGGTTTTGACCGTTATCCTGGTGGCGTTGGTTTTCACGTACACAAACGGCTTTCACGACACGGCCAACTCGATCGCCACCGTCGTCGGAACGAAGGTGTTGACGCCGCGACAGGCCATTCTGCTGGCCACAGTGACAAACCTGCTCGGCGCGATGAGCGGCGCCGCCGTGGCCATCACCATCGCTTCGGGTCTCGTCAACGCCGATGCCATCCCTGCCGCCGCCTCCTCCCAGATGCTGATCTGCGCGCTGGTCGCCGCGATCGTCTGGAACCTCGTCACCTGGTATGTCGGATTGCCCTCCAGCTCCAGCCATGCGCTGATCGGCGGCCTGTGCGGTGCGGCTCTGGCAACCGCCCACAACGACTGGCATGCGGTCATCTGGAACCAAATGCCCAAAGCGGGCAAACACGCGTGGGAAGGCGGAGGACTTCTTTTCAAAGTCGTCATTCCCATGGTCGTCTCGCCCATCCTGGGCCTGGTGATCGCGTTTTTGATCATGGTCGTCCTGTACCTCATCCTCCGCGGCTGGCGTCCGCTCACCGTCACCCGGACCTTCGGCAAATTGCAGCTCGTGAGTTCGGCTTACATGGGTTTCAGCCATGGAACCAACGACGCGCAAAAGACCATGGGTATCGTCTCGCTGGCGCTCGTGGCGGCGACCCGGAACGGGGTTTTCAATCATCTGCCCGGGTGGCTGAAGTTTTTGCGGACACCGGAAGCGGCGGATCCCCAAAGCCAGCATATCGCTCTTTGGATCAAAGTTCTTTGCGCCCTCACGATGGGCGCCGGAACCGCCGCCGGCGGGTGGCGCGTGATTAAAACACTCGGCCACAAACTGGTCCGGCTGCAACCGGTCCACGGCTTTGCCGCGGAAACGGCCGCCGCGAGCGTCCTCCTGGGAACCGCCCTCCTCGGCATGCCCGTTTCGACCACGCACGTCCTCACCTCCGCCATCATCGGAGTGGGCGCGGCAAAACGCTGGAGCGCGCTCAAATGGAGCCTCGCCGAAAAGATTGTCTGGGCCTGGGTGTTCACCCTGCCGGCGAGCGGCGCGCTCGCTTACATCCTCGTTTGGTCGCTCCAATCCCTGGGCTGGACGTTTTAAGACGCGCCGGCGAGGCCGGATCCCCGTCCGCAAAAAGCCGGCGGGTTCATCCTTTCCGGTGCACCCCCTTTTCGTTAAGGTTTCTGCCGCCCTATGCCTGAATCACCTCTGAATGTGCTCGCCATCGTCGGCAGCCTGCATCGCGAATCCGTGACGCGGACCGTGATCAACCTGACAGCGGATCGATTTCAAACGGCGGGTTGTGTCGTGGACATGCTGGATCTCCAGGCGGAGCCCTTGCCGCTTTACAATCCCGACACCGCTTACGACACCCCCGCCTTTGTCGCGCTGCAGGCGCGTGTGGACCGAGCCGACGTGCTGGTGCTCGGCACTCCCGATTATCACGGCAGCATCAGCAGCGCCCTGAAAAACTTCCTCGACCACTTCTGGCATGAGTTCGCGGGCAAACTGTTCGCCACGATGGTGGCGTCGCACGAAAAGGGACTGACGGTGACCGACCAGCTCCGCACCGTGGCGCGGCAATGCCACGCATGGTCGCTGCCCTACGGTGTTTCCTTCACGGAAAATGTCGATGTGAAGGACGGAAGAATCACAAGCGATTCCTTCGAGAAGCGACTGAACATGATGGTTCGCGACGCGCGGATTTATGGCGGGTTGCTCGCCCGCCAGCGACGCGCCGATCTCGCCGGAACCGAGCCGGGTTTCCTGGCCAGGCATCGAAAGTGAGCGGAGCGCCGCGACATGGACGCATCACCGGTCAAGCCGTCGTCGAAGGATCGACCGCCGCAGGAGCGCGCGCCGGACTTCCGCTCCTATCTGCCGGACGCGGTCTGGCGTCCCGCATTCCTCTGCCTGGCGTTGGGTGCGGCCACGTTGATGGTCTTTTGGCCGGTCGTGCACTGCGCCTTCCTGACCTATGACGATCCCGTTTATTTCACCGGGAATTCGCATGTCCTGAACGGCCTGACCCTGGACGGCGCGTCCTGGGCGTTCCGCACGGGCTTAATGGGGAACTGGCATCCGGTGCTTTGGTTGTCCTACATGCTGGACGCGCAATGTTTCGGCACGGGACCCGCCGGACCGCATTTTACAAACCTGGCGCTTCATGCCGCGAACGCAATCCTGCTTTTCCTGCTGCTCGACAGACTGACCGGGGCCCGCCGGCGAAGTTTGCTGGTGGCCGCCCTGTTCGCCCTGCACCCGCTGCGGATCGAGTCCGTGGCCTGGGTTTCAGAACGCAAAGATGTATTGAGCGGGTTCTTCGCCCTGACGGCGTTGCTGGCGTACGGGAGCCATGTTACGAAATCCAAAGCCCAAAGCCCAAAGTCCAAGCTCTTTTATGGTCTCTCACTGTTGCTTTTCCTGCTGGGGCTGATGAGCAAGCCCATGCTCGTGACGCTCCCGTTCGTCATGCTGTTGTTGGACTGCTGGCCGCTGCAACGGCTCACAACGGCCAATTTCCGCACAGCGCTCCCCCGTCTCGTTCTGGAGAAAATCCCGTTTCTTGCGTGCGGCCTGATCGTCGGCGCCATTACGTTTGTGGTGCACAAGCGGCTGGGAGCCTTGACACCGCTTTCCGCTTCTCCGATATCCGCCAGGTTGGGCAACGCGCTGGTGGCGTACACCTGCTATCTGGGCAGGACGTTTCTTCCGGTCAACATGGCGCTGCCCTACCCGCGCGTGGAACACTGGCCCCCGGACGTGGTGGCGCTGTCCGCATTGCTCATCGCCGGCACCTGCGTCGCGGCGATATGGCTCGGGCGGAAGCAGCCGTACATCTTCACAGGCTGGTTCTGGTTCCTGGGGATGCTGGCGCCCGTGAGCGGAATGATTCGATGGGGAGAACACTTCATGGCCGACCGGTTCACCTACCTGCCTTCCATCGGATTGTTCATTCTCCTGGTTTGGGTCATCGGCGAGGCGGCCGGCGACTGGCGTTTCCCGAAGTGGGTCATCGGCGCCGGCACGGCGCTCATCCTGGGCGCTTGCGCCGTGTGCACCCGGGAACAGTTGGCGTATTGGCGGAACAGTGAGACGCTTTTTCGCCACGCCCTGGCGGTCACAAAGAACAATTATGTGGCGTACTGCAACCTCGGCATGTTCTTCGCGGACCAGGGGCGGATGGAGGAGGCCGAGGGCTGCTTCGCCAGCGCGGTGAAGGCGAACCCTGACTACGCGCCCGCGCTGAACGATCTGGGCGCGGCTCTCCTTCACAAGGGCCTCGTTGAAGACGCCGCAGCGTGCATTCAAAGGTCGATTCAACTCGCACCTGCCGATGTGTCCGCCCACTTCAACCTCGGGCAGGTCCACGTCGCCCAGGTCAAACTGGAGGATGCCGCTGCGGACTTCGAAACGGCCCTGCGGCTCGATCCAGACTATGTCGAGGCGCGAGAAAATCTGGCCGCAGTCCTGATCCGGCTGGGGAGAATGGATGAAGCGGTGAAACACCTCCGCCTCGCGTTGCGGCAAAAACCTGATGACGCCGAAATTCTCAGCAACCTCGGCAGCGCCCTGGCCATGAGCGGTGAATCCGCGCGAGCGATCACCTGTTTCCGCCGGGCGATCCGTGCCTCCCCGGAAAGGGCCGATGCGCATTTCAACCTGGCGAATGCGCTCGCAGCCCAGCACCGCCGGGACGAGGCGATCCTCGAATACAAGGAAGCCCTGCGGCTCAAGCCGGATTACTGGCAGGCGAAACAACAATTGCGCGCGCTGGGACTCAGCATCCCCGAAATTGACGCTGTTTCGTCGCGACGGTAACTTGTCTTCATGACAGATGCTGTTTCAGTCCAAAACGGCGCGGATCGATTGGCGCTTCGCGAACCGATGCCGCGCGCGCAGGCGGAGCCGCTGTCGAGGGAGATCCTCGACCTCAAGCGCGAGCTGAATGCCGTCATTCTCGCCCATAATTACCAGGTGCCGGAAATCCAGGACGTCGCGGATTTCGTGGGGGATTCACTCGGTCTTTCGCAACAGGCGGCGAAGACGGACGCCGACGTGATCGTGTTCTGCGGAGTTCATTTCATGGCGGAGACAGCGAAGATATTGAACCCGGACAAGACCGTCGTGCTGCCGGACAAAGACGCCGGTTGTTCGCTCGAGGAAAGCTGCCCCGCGAACAAGCTGCGCGAATTGCAGCAAAGCAATCCCAATTTCTGGACCGTCGCCTACATCAACTGCAGTGCGGAAGTAAAGGCATTGAGCGACGTCATCTGCACGAGCGGCAACGCCGTCAGGATCGTGGCGGCCGCGCCGCCGGACAGGGATCTTCTGTTCGTCCCGGACGAAAACCTGGGGGCCTGGGTCATGGAGCAGACCGGACGCCCGATGACCCTCTGGCGCGGCAATTGTTACGCGCACGTCGAGTTCCGCCGCGACGGCATCCTGCGCCTGCGGCGATCGTTCCCGGATGCGAAGGTGGTGGTCCATCCCGAGAGCCTGCGCGAAGTGCGCGATCTGGCCGACGCGGTTTGCTCGACGGAAAGAATGATCGACTACTGCAAGACCAGCCCGGCGAAGCAGTTTGTCATCGTGACCGAATCGGGCATCATCCATCGGATGCAGAAGGAATGCCCGGGCAAGGAATTCCTCTGCGCGCCGGCGTTCGATGTTATGCGAATGCCGTCGGACAATTGCCGTTGCAGCGAGTGCAAATACATGAAGATGAACACTCTTGGGAAGCTGCGCGACTGCATGAAGCGCCTCGCCCCCCGGATCGAATTGCCGGAAGACATCCTGAAGCGCGCGCGGCTGCCCATCGAGCGGATGCTGGAGATTTCAGCGCGGCCGCAGAAGTAAATTATCTGCTCCGGTCCCGGCCTGTCCCTCCCCGCCGCCCGTTTTGATTGTTGCCGCAACGTCACCCCACCGACATTTGATTGCCACAGGAATAGTCCAGTGTTTCCGCGGCAGAAGAACGTAGTTCAAAGGAGGGTAACGTCGCAAACATGGCTAACTCGAACGGCAGCGCCTGACACCGAGGCGCTGCCTTTTTTTGCCGACGAGCCAAAATAACCGCTTGCGCCCGGCCGCCGGGGTGTCTATATTGCGCGCTCTTTTTCGAGAGAAAAGTGGATTGAATTATGCGACGTCCCAAAGGCATCAAAACCAAGAAATCCGTGGCCAAACGTTTCAAGATTACGGCCGGCGGAAAAGTGCTGCGCGCGCGCGCCGGCCGACGGCACCTGGCGGAAACCAAAGTCCCCAAACGCCGCCGCGCCCTCCGCGGCACCACCACGGTGCATCCAACCGATGTCCATCGCATCACGGGAAGCCTGCCTTTCAGCCACCGAGGCCGTTAGCAACTCCCAACCCTCCTCTGACAAGCTGATTTATGAGAGTTACCAACGCTCCCGCCTCCCGAAAACGCCGCACCCGGATGATTCGAGCCGCCAAAGGCTTCCGGATGCGCCGCTCCAAACTATATCGCTACGCGTCGGATGCCGTCGATCACGGCCGCCAATACGCCTATCGCGACCGCCGCCGCAAGAAGCGCACCTTCCGCTATCTCTGGCAGATCCGGATCAATGCCGCCGCCCGCGCCGCCGGATTGACCTACAGCCGGTTCATGGAAGGGCTCAAGGCCGCCCAATGCGCCCTCGACCGCAAGATCCTCTCGGACATCGCGGCCACCGACAACGCCGCTTTCCTCGAACTGGTCAAAATCGCCCAAGGCGCGCTCAAGGCCAAAAGCGCGAAGGCCTGAGGGATCAAATCTCAAAATTCAATTTTGAAATGATGGGCGACCAGCAATGGCCGCCCGTTTTGCTTTCAATGGAAACATCGAACATCCAACATCCAATCTCTCCATTGGATGTTCGATGTTGGATGTTGATCCTCAAAAAGACTTTCCTTCTTTGTCTTCTTTGTGTTCTTTGTGTCTTCTTGCGGCTAAACTTCGCAACCCATTTATGGCTGGATTGACTGATGAAATCGAACCGCTCAAACAGGCCGCCCTGGCCGACTTGAAGGCCGCGCCGGATCTCGCCGCGCTGGAACAAATCAAGGGCGCATGGATCGGCGCCCATGGCAAGTTCACGGCGCTGATGAAACAGCTTGGCACATTGCCAAAGGAAGAAAAGCCCGCCGCCGGCAAGGCTGTGAATGCCGCAAAAATCGAACTCGAAGCCGCCCTGGCTGAACGCCGCGCCCAACTCGAACTCGAAGCCGCCCTGCCAACGGAACCAACCGATTTCACCCTGCCCGGCCGGCGTCGCACGCTCGGCAGACTGCATCCGCTCACCCAGGTGACCGAAGACATCGTCCGCAGCTTCCGCAAAATCGGATTCGCCGTCGCCGACGGCCCCGAAGTCGAGGATGAGTATCATTGTTTCGACGCCCTGAACACGCCCGCCGACCATCCGGCGCGCGATACACAAGACACGTTTTATGTGCAGGGCGGAACGGACTCGAAACTCCTCCTGCGCACGCACACCAGTTCGGTCCAGATCCGAGTCATGGAAAAGCAGCCGCCGCCCGTGCGCATCATCGTGCCGGGACGGGTGTATCGCCGCGACAACGCCGACGCCACACACAACCCCACATTCCAGCAGGTGGAAGGACTTTACGTGGATAAAGGAGTGACCGCGGCCGACCTGAAAGGGACGGTGGAATTCGTATTCAAGGAATTGATGGGCGACGACGTGAAGATCCGGTTCCGACCGCACTACTTCAGCTACACCGAGCCCAGTTTTGAGATCGATTTCACGAGCGCGATGGTGAAAAAGATGGGCAAGGACTGGCTCGAGATCGCCGGCTGCGGCATGGTGCACCCGCAGGTGTTCGAGAACGTCGGCTATGATCCCGAGGTCTGGACCGGCTGGGCGTTCGGCTTCGGCATCGAACGCATCGCCATGATTCGGTATGGGATCAACGACATCCGGCTGTTCTACGAAAACGATGTGCGGTTCTTGAGGCAGTTTTAATCATGAAACTCACCCTTAACTGGCTCAAACAATACGTTGATTTCGACTGGACGCCCGAGGTCCTGGCCGAGAGGCTCACCATGCTCGGCCTCGAGGTCGAAGGCGTCCGGAAAGTCACTGGCGAGTTTGAAGGCATCGTCGTCGCTCAGATCCTCACCAAAGACAAAGTGCCCGGATCGGACAAGCTGTCGGTCTGCAAGGTCAATGACGGCCGGGGCGAGCGAACGATCATCTGCGGCGCGCAGAACCACAACGCCGGCGACAAGGTGCCGCTGATCCTGCCGAACTTCGCGCTGCCGCTGAAGCCCGGCGAGAAAGAACCGTTCGTCGTCAAGGAACGAAAAGTGTTCGGCATCACCAGTCAGGGCATGATGTGTTCGCCCCAGGAACTGGGCCTGCCCGACAAGGTGAACGGCCTCCTGATTCTCCCAGCGGATGCGCCGGTGGGCAAATCGTTTGCGGAATATCTCAACCGCGCGCCGGGCGACGTGGTGTATGATCTCGAAATCACGCCGAACCGTCCGGATTGGAACAGCGTCATCGGCATCGCCCGGGAAATAGCGGCGTTGACGGGCAAAGCGCTGCGGATGCCGGAACTCAGGAATCCGGAGTCCGAAGCCGACAGCGAAGAGCCTGTCGCGGTGCGGATTGACGACACCGGGCTTTGCCCGCGTTACACGGCGCGCGTGTTGAAAGGCGTGAAGGTCGGTCCGAGCCCGGACTGGCTTAGGTCGATGCTGGAAAAGGTCGGCATACGCAGCATCAGCAACGTGGTTGATGTAACCAACTTCGTGATGCTCGAAATCGGCCAGCCGTTGCACGCGTTCGATTATCACCTCATCGGCAGGGGCAAAGACGGCAAACCGACCCTCGTTGTCCGCCGCGCGGCCGAAGGCGAAAAGTTCAGGACCCTCGACGGCGGGGAACGGACACTGACCCATGAGATGCTGCTGATCGCGGACGAACAAAAGGGCATTGCGCTCGCCGGCATCATGGGCGGCCAGAACACGGAGATCAGCAGCCAGACGGTCGATGTATTGCTGGAAAGCGCGCATTTCAAATCGACGAACATCCGCCGCACCAGCAAAACGCTCGGCCTGCGCAGCGAATCCAGCTATCGCTTCGAGCGCGGATCGGACATTGGCATTTGCGACTGGGCCAGCCGCCGCGCCGCCCAGCTCATTCTGGAAACCGCGGGCGGCCGGCTTGCGGGAGGCGTTGTGGATGTCTATCCCCAACCGGTCGCGCCGCGACAGATCACGTTGCGCCACCGCAAGGTGAACGAATTGCTCGGCATCCAACTGCGGCCGGAGGAAAGCGAGTTTTACCTGGGCCAGCTCGGTTTGAAATCGATCGGCCGCAAACCCAAACCCGTCGGCGCGGAAAGCCCGGAAGTAGAACCGGTGACGCTTCAAATTCCGACGTTCCGTGTTGACTTGAAGCGGGAGGTGGATTTGATCGAGGAAGTCGCGCGCCTTCATGGCGTGGACAAAATCCCGTCAACCCCGCCGCGCGGCGCGATCGGCTCGAACCCGCATGATATCGTGCACGATCAGATCGCCGAGGCGCGGCGTCTCCTGACCGGCACGGGTCTGAATGAAACGCAGGGCCAGACCCTGGTTTCGAAGGCGGAATGCGGAGCGCAGAATGCGGAAACGGTTGCATTGGCCAATCCACTGAGTTCGGATATGGATGTGCTGCGGCCGAGCCTGCTGCCGGGGCTGCTGAACATTTTGCGTCACAACGTCAGCCGCAAGAATGGCGACCTGGCGCTGTTCGAAATCGGGCGCGTGTTTGGTGTGGCAACCGCAGAAAGCCTGCGTCACACCGAGGAACGCCGCGTCGCCATCGCTCTGTCAGGCCAGCGCGATCCCCTGTTCTGGAGCGGCGCGGAGCGCGGGACGAAGTTTGACATCCATGATTTGAAAGGATTGCTTGAGGAATTCTTCGAACAATTTGGAATGAGGGGGGCGGTTTTCAACCGGCGCGCAAACAGCACCGGCCTTTTCGTAGAATCAGCTGCCATTCAACTGGGCAAACTCCCGATCGGCGAACTCGGCCAACTGCAGCCGGCCCTGGCGAAGCGTTGCGACTTGCGCGATGCGGTCTTTCTGGCTGAATTGAATCTGGATCAGTTGCTGGTCCGGCGCGCCACGGCGAAATCCTTCAAGCCCCTCCCCGCGTTCCCGTCCGTCCGACGCGACGTGGCAATGCTGGTGCCGGAATCGACGACGCATGAAGTCGTGCTGCAGACAGTCAAACAGGTCAAACCGGCGAATCTGGAATCGGTGGAATTGTTCGACGTATTCCGCGGGCAGAATGTTTCCGCCGGGCAGAAGAGTATGGCGTATGCGTTCACGTATCGCAATCCGGAGCGGACTCTGACAGATGCTGAAGTGAATGCGGCGCACACGAAAGTGGTGGAAGCGTTCAAGCTGCAGTTGAAGGCCGCCGTGCGGGAATAGTCTCATAGCCGCGCTTGCCCCGTAACCGCGCTTGTGAAAGCGCGGATTTTTCAGGCCAAAACCGCATTTTTACAAATGCGGCTACCCCCATCCTACACAACCACATTTTTACAAATGCGGCTACGACCATCCGGACCAACCGCGCTTTCACAAGCGCGGCTACGAGGCAGGGCTCAGCGGCGGAACAGACGGCGGCGACGGTTCTCCCTCACGTTCACCAACATAGAGCTTCCAAAACGTCTCCCAGAAATCGGGTCTCGCGGGATGCAGGTCCGGATAGCCCTGCACCACGGCTCCGGTAAACGGCCAATCTGCGACGTGCTCGACGAGATTTGCCCGAACTGGATTTGCCAGCACATAAAAGCACGCGCCGGCGAACGCTCCACGCCTGCGCTCTTCCTCGCGCAAGACGTGATCATAAGCCTGATATTGAAACTTGTGCGGTCCGAGCAAGGGCGCGAGTCGTCGGCGCAAGAAACGCATCGCATTGAGCTGATCGCTCTCACGCCTCATGCCCATCCACACAAGATGCAGATGATCCGGCATGAGACAATAGACGGGACACCAGACTTGCTCCCGAGCAGATGCGTGGAGCATGAGTTCGCGAAACCGGTAGTGGAAGACGTCGTTGAGCCATCCCGTGGCGCGCTTTTTGAACGTAAGAGTCCACATCACAACCGCGTGAGCCTGGTAGTTGCGCCGCAGCAACCGAGGCAGGTTCCCTTTCTGCCGAATGTTTTCCATATCCCCTGTACCCCTGTAGCCGCGCTTGTGAAAGCGCGGATTTTTCAGGCCAAAACCGCATTTTTACAAATGCGGCTACCCCCATCCTACACAACCACATTTTTACAAATGCGGCTACGACCATCCGGACCAACCGCGCTTTCACAAGCGCGGCTGCCGGTCAGACGAGCTTCCTGAGCTTCGGATCTTCGGCGAGTTTCTTGACCAGTTCCTTCACCTTCTGAGCCTGGCTTTTGTGGGCGAGCAGGACGGCATCGTCGGTTTGGACGAGGATCGAATCGCGCAGGCCGACCACGGCGATGAGCGTGCGACGACCCTTGGTACGCGCGTCGAAGATGATGTTGCGCGCGGCATCCACGTGAATGAATTCCGCGACGGCGCAGTTGCCTTCGGCATCGGCCTTCAGGTGGCGCGCCAGAGCCGTCCAGGAGCCCAGGTCGTCCCAATCGAACGTCCCATCGGCGACAACGACGTTTTGCGCCTGTTCCATGAGCGCGTAATCGATCGATATTTTCTTGATGGCCGGGTATTCCTTCGCGAGCACTTTGTCGAGTTTGGCCGGGTTGGCCGCGACTTTGAACCAGCGCTGGCAGGCTTCATACATCTCGGGTTGATGTTTTTGAAGCCCTTCGGTGATGGTCACGAAGGACCAGAGGAACATGCCTGCGTTCCAGCGGTATTGGCCGCTGTTGAGATACTCCAAGGCCCTGTCCAGATGCGGTTTCTCGACGAATTGCTCCGCGCGGTGGAAAGCGGTCCTGTAGGCTTTGACCCCCGGCGGCGGCGGCAGCGCTTCACCCACACGAATGTAACCATAGCCGGTCGCCGGTTCGGTTGGCTTGATGCCGATGGTTACAATCGCCCGGCCGCGGCCGGCGAGGTCGAACGCATCGGACAACACCTGCTGGAACTTCCTTTCCTCGGAGATGACGTGGTCGGCCGGCAACACGGCCATGACCCCCGTTGTGGATCGCGCCCCGACCAGCGCAGCGCCGAGCGTGACCGCCGCGCAGGTGTCCCTGCCCACCGGTTCGGCAACGACATTTTCCTTCGGGAGCTTGGGCAATTGCCTGCGCACCTCAGGCGCTTGTGCCGCGTTGGTCACGATCAACACATTGCGGATCGGCACGAGTGGAAGGACGCGATCGACGGCCTGTTGCAGAAGAGAACGGTTTCCGAGCAGATGGATGAGGTGCTTGGGCGTTTTCTCACGGCTCACGGGCCAGAAGCGCTCCCCGCGGCCGCCGGCCATGATGATGACAAAGCGGTTCTTGCCGTCCGATTGCGATTTCATTGCGATTGATTGAACACGGACAGCAGGCGAAATGCAAAATGAGTTTTGTTGTTGCCGAGCGCCCATCGGGAAGGCGGTCCCCGCGCCCGGCTACCGCGGCGGGGGGCTGGGGAAATGAAAAACCCCGCTCTTCGATCGAAGGGCGGGGTTGAAAGAGAACTCTCCCGGCTTACTTGCGGCGGCGGAAGATCATCAATCCGGCGACGCCAAGTCCGGCCAGCGCCAACGTGGTGGGTTCAGGAACGGCAACTTCGTAGAAATCGACATTATCCACGAGGAACCCCAGCACATCCGAGCTGGACGAATTGCCACCAAAATTGATTTGGTAAAACCCACCGGTCGTAGCCCAACCGGCCTGTGCGAACGTGTAGTCGAAATGCCAGGTGTGATCGAGTCCATCATAATTGGCAGAGACGGTATTTCCGCCGACAGCCCCGGGATCCTGTGTCCAACCTCCTGCGCCGTTAAAGGCAACATGGATCTGGTAATAATCGCCAAGCGTCCAACCACCCTGGAAGCTGGAGGAGTTCACGGAGAGATCGAAACTGATGTGAGCATCCCCGTCAGTTGACATTGCCCACCCAGTCGATTGTGCGGGCCAATTCAGATCAAACACCGGGCCCGGACCGGATGGCAACGTCCACCCACCCACACCTGGGGTCGCTTGGACAGCCTGATAGGTGCTGTTCCAAGTGAATGAACCTTTATCGAAACCTCCACCACCTCCACCAGCAGTGCCGGTCGCACTCGTATCAAACGTGTACAGGAGATCAGCCTGAGCGCAGGTGCTGATACCCAGGGCCGCAATTGCAACCAAAATGGATTTTCCGAGGATAGTTCTTTTCATAGTCTTTAGGTTTAATTGAGAGCACACGGGTTAGTGTACTCCGACAACGGTTGTCAGTATTGACGATTTCGCGGCAAAAGTCATGTCCTCAAAACTGGGGACAGCCCCATAAAACCCCTGTAATCCTTGAACTTTTCCAACGACACAAGTTCAAAAAAAGCACATTTCGAGCCGTCATTGGACATCTGGATGAGAATGCCAGCCTCGGCGTTTGCCATTATGCTAGTGGCAAAACCGCGCCAAAGTGGCACTGGCAGGCTGAATTCCATACACTTGTCTGTTTTCCCCCCATTCAGCCCTCTTTGATCGCCACGACGAGCGACTTGGTAAACTCGACCACCTTTGTCACCAGGTCCCCGGATTTTCCAAAACGCGCGATTTTGTCCACTACGGCGCTGCCAACGACTACCGCATCCGATTTGGACGCAGCCAGTCTTGCTTGTTCGGGAGTCGAAATGCCAAAACCAACCGCGATGGGCAACTCGGTGTGGGCGCGGATCTTTGCGGTCATCTGGCTGATGGTGTCCGAAACCTTCTGTTGCATTCCTGTGACGCCCTCGCGCGAAACGTGATAGATGAACCCGGTGCCGCGCTTTACAATCATCTCGATACGATCGTCGGGGGTTGTGGGCGCAACCAGATAAATGTGACACAGCCCGGCGTTTCGCATCAGGACTTCGTAGTCTTCGCTTTCCTCGGGAGGCAGATCGAGCACCAGCAGGCCATCCACACCCGCCTTGGCTGCTTCGTTGATGAATCGCTCGACTCCGTAACGATGGACAAGGTTGAAGTAGATGTAGAGGACGATTGGAAGCTGTGATTCATTCCGGATGGCGGCAACGGTTTCCAAAACCTTGGGCGGTGTGGTGCCGGATTCCAGTCCGCGCTGGGCCGCGAGTTGATTCACCAGGCCGTCGGCCAGAGGATCGCTGAATGGGACGCCCAACTCGAGCACGTCAACGCCCGCCCGATCGAACGCGAGCGCCAACTGGCGCGTGACCTCGAGGTTCGGATCCCCCGCACCGATGTAGATGATGAAGCCCTTTTTGCCCTCGCGTTTCAACCGGGCGAACTTTTCCACGATGCGGTTCATGTGCGGGAAAGTTTCAAGTTTCGGGTTACGGGTTGCAAGTTTGGAATCACCCTCCGGCGTCAAGGTCGCCCTGCACCCGGGCAATCAACAAACGAACCGACACGAAGCAAGTCTCACGAGGCTGCGTCAGACCGTCCGTTTGATGTGGTTCCCCAGCCAGGCAAGCCGCAAGCCTTCCAGGGTGAGGTCGGGCTGGACTGCGGTGATTTCAGACAGTTTCGCGGAGATCAAGGGTGCGTAGCCGCCAGTGGCAACCACTGGAAGCCGCCGGGTCTTCAATTGCCGTCTCAATTCATGCAACAACTCCCGGATCAACCCACGATAGCCCTGCACCGCGCCGATCAGCATCGCCTGTTCGGTGCTTTTGCCGATGACGCTGCGCGTTTCTCGAATGGTGATTCGCGGCAGCAGGGCGGTTTTCTCATGGAGATACTCCGTCATGGCGGCCAGGCCCGGGGCGATGATGCCGCCCGCGTAGTTGCCGGCGCGGTCCACCACGTCAAAAGTAACGGCGGTGCCAAAGTCCACGACGACGACGGGCGCGCCAAAGTGATGTCGCGCGGCGACGGCGTTGGCAAGGCGATCGGGGCCGATCGTGTCCGGTTGTGGATAATCGATTCCGAAGCCACGAAGGGTTCTTGCCGTCAGTTCGAAGGGGGTTAAATGCCAGAGCTGATGGACAACTTTGCGCGAAAGCGGTGTCGCCTGTGGGACCACGCTGCAGAGGACGGCGGCTTCGATTTCCGCCGAGCCTGCGAACTTTTTGATCCGGGCTTTGGCTCCGCCGGCAAACCAAAGGGTGGTTGGGAGGTCGGCTTGCCGGGTCACACGCCGTGCATTCGCCAGACCCAGGTGGGTGTTCGTGTTACCGATGTCGAGCAGGAGAATCATGGCCCGCGAATCAGGCAGCCAACCACAGATCCTGCCCAGCGCGCGCGCCGGACATAATCGATGGCGGAAAGCCGTTCCGCACATGGGTTTCAGGACTTGTTCTCATCAATGAATTCAATCCAACTGACCACTCCGGTTCATCCGCGTCAACGCGCGTGTTGCGCGGGAACTACTTCTCAAGCGTCACATCCCCGCCGGTGACCCGTTCCAGACGTCCGTGGTCCGTGCGCAGCACGAGCGAGCCATCCTCTCCCAGGGATTCAGCCCGGCCGCGAATCTGGTGGTCGCCGGTGCGGATCACGACCTCACGGCCGAGGGTCGAGCAGNNAGAGCAGCTCGCCTCCCATTCATCGGCCACGGTCCCAAACAGACCGGCGCCGATCCGCGCGTAATCTTCATCCAATTCCCGCAAAATGGCCGCCGCGAGCTCGGGACGCGAAATCGGTCTGCCGGCTTCGATTTTCAGGGACGTCGCAAGCTTGCGCAACTCGGACGGGAACTCGCCCGCGCCCAAGTTCACATTCACTCCGATCCCAAGAATGATGTACTTCACATGATCCAGTTCCGCACTCAACTCCGTCAGAACGCCCGCAACCTTTTTGCCGCCGATCAAAATGTCGTTGGGCCATTTGATCTCGGGCTTCAAGTCGGTGACGGATCGAATGGCCCGCACCAGCGCCGTGGCGGTCGCCACCGTCAGTTGCGTCGCTTCCTGGGGACGCAAGTCCGGCCGGAGCAAAACGGAAAACCAAAGGCCTTTTTGGGGAGGCGACATCCAATTTCTACCCAGTCGGCCGCGGCCTTTGCTCTGGGATTCGGCGAAAACCACGGCGCCCTCCTTGACTCCATCGCGGGCCAGCTTTTCGATGACATCGTTGGTCGAGGTTGTTTCCTGAAAAACGCGGATGTCGCGCCCAATGATTCGTGTCGGCATGGCGGGCGTCCCCGCGAGGCGATTTCGTGTCCCGGGAGTTGGCTCCCGAACCCGATCGTCCAGACCCGCACGGGTCCCGTCGGCAAAGACGTTCAACCGCGAAATCAAATCGTCCGCGTGCAGGACATCGGGCACGTTCAGGAGGCGGTAACCCAGGTGCGGGCTGGCTTCGATGTCGTAGCCCAGCTCGCGGAGTTCCTCGATGCGCGCCCAGATTGCGGCGCGGCTGACGCCGAGCTGGTGGGAGAGATCGGTGCCGGACACCGAGCCGGCGCCCGCGCTCCGCAAAGCCGTGAGAATTTGTGCGTCGGTTGTCACTCTACGAAATCCAGTCCAATATCCACCGCGCGCGCCGAATGGGTGAGTGCGCCGACGGAAATAAAGTCCACGCCCGTCTCCGCGATCGCGCGCACGGTCGCGAGGCCCACACCGCCGCTGGCTTCGGTCTGTGCGCGGTCCTTGCACTTTTGCACCGCCAGCCGCAACTGCACCGGGTCCATGTTGTCGAGCAGGATCTGGTCGGCGCCCGCGGCCAGGGCCTGCTCCACCTGATCGAGCGTGTCCGCTTCGACCTCGATTTGGAGGCTCGGATAGTGGATTCGCGCCTGGCGGACCGCGGCGGCCACGGCGTTGGGCTTGGCATCGCGAAGCGCGGCCAGATGATTGTCCTTGATGAGCACACGGTCAAAGAGGCCAAAGCGATGATTGTGTCCGCCGCCGCAGGTCACGGCATATTTCTCCAGTCGCCGCCAGCCGGGCGTGGTTTTGCGGGTATCGAGGATTTGCGTGCGCGTGCCTTTGACGGCGTCCACAAATTGCGCCGTCAGCGTGGCGATGCCGGACAACCGCTGGACGAAATTCAGCGCCACGCGTTCGGCGCTCAACAGCGCGCGCGCGGGGCCGGTGATTTCCATCAGAACGCCGTTCGACTGCACGCGCCCGCCATCCTCCACGAGGCGCTGGATTTGCACAGCCGGTGACATTTCCCGGAAAGCGGCGCCGGCAAGAGGCAGCCCGGCCGCGACGAGCGGCTCGCGCGCCCGCATCACGGCGCGCGCGACGGCGCTTTCCGGCACGGTGGCCAGCGTCGTGGCGTCGCCGGGGCCGACGTCCTCGTCCAGCGCCAACTTCACGGCGCGGCGGATTTCTCCGGAATCGAGCGGTCGCACGACGGAAACGATGGAGCATCGGGCGTGCGCGGAAAAGGCGAAAGATGCAGCCACCGCATCTCGGTGGCATCCCTTCTGTGTTGCGATCGGAAGGTGATCCGGGTTAAATGTACACTTATCCACAACACAACACCGACTCATCTCGTTTGTGCCGGTCTCCGCCTGTTGGGGCAGGTACTGCCAGTGGGACGGGGAACTTCTCCATGCGCAGTTGCATTCGATGGGCGATAGCCCGCGTCAGTTCCTGGAGTTGCGGCCGGGCCGCGCCTTCCTTCGTCCGCGGTCGCTGCCACGCGGTTGCGCTGATTCTCGTTGCTTGTGGGGTCCTGCTTCAGCGGTGGGCTGAGGCCGGAGGAACCTGGACGACGCTGGCCAATCCCGCGCCGAATTCGATTTCGCTTATGCTGTTGCTGTCCGACGGCACCGTGATGGCCGCGAACGGAGATGGCACCGCATGGTATCGGTTGACGCCCGATGTTCATGGGAGTTATGTGAACGGCACCTGGACGACGCTGGCTCCAATGCACGATACCCGGCTCTATTTTTCCTCGGATGTCCTCAAGGACGGCAGGGTCTTCGTCGCCGGCGCGGAGTACGGTACCGGATCGGCCACGGCCGAGGTGTATGATCCGTTGAGCAACCCGCCATCAGCGGCATTACCAGGAACGGAGACGGCTCGTATCACTTGACTGGAACCCTGCTCAACGGGATTTCGGAAGGAGCCGCGTATGGGGATGATGCCCAGATGAACAGCAACTATCCGCTACTGCGGCTGACGGATGGGAACGGCAACGTCTATTACGCACGAACGTACAACTGGAGCAGCACCGGCGTCATGACGGGGACCGATGTCGAGACGACAGAATTCACGCTGCCGGCGAATTTACCGCAAGGCACGTATTCGCTGGTTGTGGTGGCCAACGGCATCGGCTCGGATCCGGAACTGTTCACGTTGCAGGTGGTGCCGCCGGAACTGGTGCAGAACGGTGACTTTGAGACCGGCGATTTTACCGGGTGGACACAATCCGGAAACAGCTCCGGTGCTTCGGTCATCACCGGCTCCTCGTATGCCTATTCGGGCAACTATGGGGTGGAACTAGGCCCGGTGGGTTCGCTCGGCTACCTCTCCCAGACGCTGCCGACCACCGCGGGCCAGCTCTATCTGCTCTCCCTGTGGTTCGACAGCCCTGATGGCCAGACGCCCAACCAATTTCTGGTGGAGTGGAACGGGAAAACGAACTTCAATGAGGCGAATATTCCCGCGATCGGCTGGACCAACATGCTGTTTGTGGTCTCGGCGACCGGACCCAGCACGGTCCTCGAGTTGGGTTTCCAGGATGATCCTTCCTATTTGGGCATTGACGACATCAGCGTCGTGCGCATTCCTGCAACGGCATTCCTAACCGTGACGAAAACGAACGGCACGGTGCAGCTCACCTGGAATGCCCTGACGGGCTTGAGGTATCAGGCGGAGTATAAAACCAATCTTTCTCAGGCCAATTGGACCAATACAGGCGATGTCATAACCGCGACTAATTCCGCCACAACCTTCTCCGATTCCGTCGGAACCGATCCGCAGCGGTTTTATCGAGTCCTGCTGCCGCAGTAAAATCCGCTCTGGATCCATGAACCTTCACCCGGGGCCGGGACAGCCTGTCCGCGCGAACCCACCCGGCTGAATTGGCGGACAAGGCTGTCAGCACTCCTGTCCCTGGCAGTGACCTTGGTGACGGATGACAAAGGGATGTATGCCGCCGTCATCGATCCGGCAAACGGCTATGCGTACTTTTTCTTCAGGACAGCCGGCCGAACCAGAACCAGGTGGTGAAAGTCAGACTGTCGCAGCCGACGATTCCCTTCACGCTCACCGGAGCCCAAACGCTGGCCAATGGCTCGTTCCAATTTAGCTTCACGAACAGCCCGGGAGCGGCGTTCAGCGTGCTGATGACGACGAATCCGGCGCTGGCGCCAAGCAACTGGACGGTGCTCGGCCCAGTGACGGACAGTCCGCCCGGCCAGTTCCAGTTCAGCGACCCGCAAGCAGCTAACGGCGGCCAGCGATTCTACCGGGTCAGTTCGCCGTAAACCATTCTTACCTCAGGTCAGGGTGCCTGCTGTCCGGGCGCGAGCCGTCGCCGAGCAGGAACGTCAGCGGCTCGTCCAGGCGCGCGCGCCAGGCGGACTCGTTGTGCGCGGCGCCCGGGAATCTCCGCACCACGAAATCCTTTCCTTCCTTCAGATCCTGCCCGGCCAGCCATGCGGCCACTTTGGATTGTAATAGTTCGTAACTGGCATCGAGCCCCTCATTTCCGTAGTCGAAGTACATCCGCTCCCCCTTGGGGAAGGACACACCGGATGCAATCTCGCGCTCGATCAGAGGTCGCACACCCGGCTGCACGGGCAGCGTGCCATTCCATGTCCACGCAGTTGAGAGGCACCCCGCCTCGACCGAAGGTCCCGGGATATTTCCAGCAAAGCCAAAACGAGATGAGCCCGCCCATGGAGGAACCCATCACGGTGGTGTTCTCGGGTCCGGTGCGCGTCCGGAATTTTTGGTTAACCGCCGGCATCAGTTCCTCGATCAGGAAACGGGCGTAGTTCGTCCCCATATCCCAGGGGGAGTACTCGCGTAGGCGCAGTTCCGTGCACCAGACGCCGACGACGATGGTTGGAGGGAGGCGGCCGGCCCGCATGCCGCGCACGATCGCCTCATCCATACCCCAGTCCACCCCCGTGCTGGCGATGCGCGGATCGAACAGGTTCTGTCCGTCATGCATGTACAGGACGGGATAGCGGGCCTGCGGGTTTTCGTCGTAGCCCGGGGGCAGCCAGATCTCGACGTGGCGCGGCAGGGATAGATACTTCGATGGCATGTTCCTCCAGTACTCGAGCCGTCCGAGCACACCGGAATCCTTCCAGGTATCGAGGTAATCGGCGGTGTCCTTTTTGAAATCGGGGATGTCGAAGGTGACGTCCTTGTCTGCATCCGCCAGCAGGCGGTAGTTGGGCATGATGGCGCCGGAAAGGCCGAGTCCTTCGCGGCTCCAGGAGCCAAGGGTGAACTTGAACTCCAGTTTCGTGCCATCGGGCACACGCAGCACGGCGGTGCGCTCCCGTCCTGTGCCTTCCATGGCAAACTTGTGGGGATCCCAAAGCCCGAGTTCCGGCCGATTGCCCGTGAGATACACGGTTCCAACTCCCTGAGGCACGTGGGCGTGGATGGTGATGGTGCGCTCGACGGCGCCGCCATCGCGCGGGTCGGCAGGCGCGGCCGACGCCACCGCCGCCAGCAGCGTGAGAGTCAGCAAGAAGATTTGATGGCAGATCGAGCGCGTGATGTTGTGGTTTCTATGTTTTCCGTTATTCGAGAATCTGCCAATTGAAAAAGCAAATTACCAGCATCCGATGACCGAAACAAGCCGCGCATCCGCTGCATGAATCAGCCATTCCTCTGGAGCACAAAGATGGAAAGACTTACGTTCGCCTGTGATACCCTATAAAGCACTTAATAAGATAGGCCATTATACATGTCCATGGACGCTCATCAGCAGCCGCAACAACCGGACGAAAAGCAGCCAACAACTGGCGGGAGCGTTTCGGTTTTGTCCTTGAAGCGAGAAACTGTTTCGAGTTCTCTGTGGTGCCGGTGGCTGGCACGCCAGGCATGCGCGCATCAGCACACATTTATGAAAGCACTGTTCACATTCATCATCGGATTCGGGTTGATTCTCACGAGTTTGGGTAGCTCAACCAACGAAACAACGTCAGCGGGACAGTTGATCACGCGCACTTACAAGGTAAGCACCGAGACATTTGTGAGCCACCTGAAGCATCTCGCGCCAGCGAGACCGGCAGAGTCGAATCAGGAATTGCTGCTTCGGTTTTTCAAGCAGGAGCACATCGTGATGCAGCAGCCAGCGACCGTATTGTTGGACGAGAAGAAAGGCAAATTGCTTGTACGCACGACGCAGTCTGACCAAGACAAAATTGCGGTACTGATCCAGAAGATCGTCAGTGGCAGTTGACGTGTACGCCCAAAACCGCGCCCGAGCCAACGCCTACGAACGCCTCGGCTTTCGCTCGGCCGAAAACGGGTCGGTTCTGAGTATTGACAAAAAACGCCGTGCGGCAACTTCTCCTGCGCAAGCCCGTGCCGTCATGGCGGCTGCGGAAAGGTGGGCCGCCGTCATGCAGATCACGCTTCGGGCGGGCTCCCCTGCATGCTGCACTCAGGATCGGCCCGGCAGGACGCAACAACTTCGAGGCGGCGCATGCCGCCTCTTTCCGATTGTCTTCAGCCAGGATTCCCGGACGGCCGCCCGGATACCGCCTTTTCAAGCAGTTCCAGGAACCAGGCCGGCGGACGGATGGGTTTGCCATCGGGATCGGTGAACGCATGGATCGTAGAGCCGCGCACCACCGGTTTTCCAGTGTCGCTGTGATCGATTTGCACCTCGAACCGCAGCTTCGCGCGCCCGGAGAGCTCCACGGTCGAGGCGATCCTCAACAAATCGTCGTAGCGCGCCCCGCCTCGAAACTCCAGGTGGGCTTCCACCAACGGCAGGAAAACACCGCCGTCCTCCAGCGCGGCATAGGACATCCCCAGACGGTGGCGCATCAGTTCCGTCCGGCCGCACTCGAACCATTCCAGGGCGCGTGAATTGTAAAACGTGCCCATCTGGTCCGTTTCGCTGTAGCGGACGCGCAATTGAATCGTGTCGTGCAGTTTATTCATAATTCAATTCCGCGGCCGCCCTGGCGTGGACGCCCTCTTCCTCGCATCGAAGACCAGGAAAAGTTCATCCCCGACCCGCTTCATCGATTTCAGCGTGAACCCGGCCGCGTCGGCCAGCTTCAGGACTCCGCGACCGTCGGCGATGGTCGGCGCCGCGCGCCCGCCGAAAATTTTCGGGCACAGCGTCAGGTGCAATTCGTCCACGAGCCCGGCGCGGAACAGGGCATCGTTCAATTCACCGCCGCCTTCGCAGAGCAGCCGCCGAACGCCCCAGTGTCCTCCCAACCAACGCAGCGCGCGCCGAAAATCGATTTCTTGTGTTCCGCAGATTTTCACCGCGTTCGCCACGGCGCGGAGTTTCTTCAGCTTGAGTTTTCCGGCGCGCCGGGTTGTCAGAACCAGGATCGGAGAAAACCGGCGCCGGAACACCTCGGCCTTCGGGTCCACCGATCCGGAGCGGCTGACGATCACACGAAGATTGTATTCGGCCAGATGCCGCCTCAAGCGCAAACGGCGATACCGGGCCGGTCCCGGTCCCAGGGTGACTGTTGCGGAATCCACCGTTCGCGCGCCGGCCATCACGGCGTCCACAGTCGCGCGCAGATCCAGCAGATTGCCGCGGTCACGCCTGCTGCCGAAGGACGACACCGCGCGATTGGCAGTCGCGATTTTCCCGTCCGCTGTCATGGCCATGTTCACCAGGACGAAGGGATGGGGCGCGAGTGATCCGGGTCGCGCCCCAAGGGTCGGTCGGGTGCGGGCCCGGGAACGCCCGGGGCCTGGATTTTGGATTCCGGACTTCGAACTCATACGATCAACATGGCATCGCCATAGCTGAAAAAGCGATACTGTTCCCGGATCGCCACGGCGTAGGCGGACAGGATCGTTGCCCGGCCGCGAGTCTCGTTCGGCGCCGCGAAGGCGCTCACCAGCATCAGAAGTGTGGACCGCGGCAGATGAAAATTGGTGAGGAGCCCGCCCACAATCCGGAATGGGAAGGGAGGATGAATGAAAATCCGCGTGCGGCCTCCGCCGGGAACCAGCCGCCCCTCATGAAGGGCGGCCACACTTTCCAGCACGCGCACCGTCGTCGTGCCGACCGCCACAACACGATCCCCGGCTTCGACGGCGCGATTGACGGCCCCGGCCGTTTCTTCCGTCACCTCATAGCGCTCCTCGTGCAGGGTGTGCGTGTCGATGGTTTCCGCTTTCACCGGCGCGAAAGTGGCCAGGCCGACGTGTAGGGTGACGGAGCACACCCGCACGCCGCGCGAACGGATCGCGTCCAACAGCTCCCCGGTGAAGTGCAACCCCGCGGTCGGCGCGGCCACCGACCCGGGCATTTCCGCAAACACCGTCTGATACCTTTGCTTGTCTTCCTCCGTCGGCCCCCCGTCGGCACGGTGAATGTAGGGCGGCAAGGGAACCTCGCCGAGCGACTCGAGCAGTTCGCTGACGTCCGGGACGCCCGCGAATTGCAGGCGGCGATGTCCGTCCCCGTTGATATCGAGCACGGCTGCCTGCACACCGCTCGGCCGCCCCTTCGCGCCGTTCACGACAAGGCGGGTCCCCAGGCGGGCGCGTTTGCCCGGGCGCAGCAGACACCACCAATCGTTCACAGCATTCTCTTCCAACAACAGAATCTCAACCTGCCCGCCGCCCCGGGCATTGACCGCCCGGAGTCGGGCCGGGATCACACGCGAATTGTTCAAGACCAGAACGTCTCCCGCTCGAAGATAGTCGATGATCTCTCGAAACCGCCGGTGCTCGGTGCTGCCCGAGTCGCGGTGAAGGATCAGCAAACGCGATGCATCGCGGCTCGGCGCCGGCACCTGGGCGATCCGTTCCGGCGGAAGTTCGAAGTCAAAATCGGACGTTCGCATCTCGCCGCCATCCTACCAGTGCCCGGCAGCACGGGACAAAGCCAGAATTGTGAATAACTTGGGGATAAGAGCAGAGAATTCTTATTGACATGGAGTGGGTCAAAGTGGATAAGAATGGGGCGATGTGGGGCAAAAGAGACCGTTGGCTCCACCTGTGAATAAAATGGACGTCTCTGAGAGCAGCGGGAAGAAGTACTATAATTCACTCTACCGACATGGAGTGGATGAGAAGAGGCGCGTCCAAGTCCCGGCAAAGTGGCGGCCGGCCCGGTCCGGCGTCGAGTTCACTTTGATCTTCTGGCCGAAGTCCAAGGAAGGCCCTTGTCTGCGTGTTTTGCCTCCCGAAGAAATGGCGGAGCTGGTGTGCGACATCGATGCCATGCCGAACGGCGACCCGAACAAGGTTGTTTTGAAGCGGTTTATCGGGAGTGAATCGGTGCAGGTCACCGTCGATAAAGGCGGTCGCATCTGCCTGCCCGAAGAAATGGCCGCAGCGGCCGGCATCCAGGGCGAAGCTGTCCTGGTTGGTTTGCTCGATCGATTCGAGATCTGGAACCCGGAACGCTATGAGAAAGTCCGCTCCTCCGACGCCATCATGGCGCAGGAGGCATTCAAAATGATGGAGTAATTGATCTATGAGCCTGGTACGATTGCTGGCGGCGGGTAAGAGCCTGGTGGGTTTGCAGGACATGGAGAGTCGCTACCGGATGCGGCGGCGAAATCTCCTCCCCAAGTTCGGCTCGAGCAAGAATCCGTTCCTCGCACGGACGGAGGCCCCAAGCCTGCCCCTGCCGGCGAGCCGCGCCACTACGGCGGCGCCGAATGCGGCGGAGATGACCTCCGCCAAAGTGGCCGCGACGGCCCTCAAGAAGACGACGCCTTTGCCCGTGGTCTCCCCCCCGGATCGTGGAGCCGAAAAGATCTTCAAACGCGGGCCAACGATGGGGCTGTTGGCACGGCTCAGCCCATGGGCCCGAAAGTTAAACCCGTTTGCGCGACGGTTGAATCCCAGGCAAATCGCGAAGACCCCGGCGCGGGGATCGACACTGCCTTCTGTTCAGGGAGAGTTGTCGCTGGACCGCATCAAAGTGGTGCGAAACGATTTGAACGATGCCGATGTGGAGATTGTTCCGGCAAAACCCGCCGTGAAACCGAAACCCGAGCCGGTCACGCGGCCCGGGAAAACAGCCGAATTGGCCCCGGCAGGGCCAAGGTAAACAGCGAGCAGCCGATGCGCAGTGCCAGATTTCGTCCACAAGCCAGTGATGGTGGCGGAGGTTCTGGACGCCTTGAAGCCGACGCCGGGCGGGTGTTACGGCGACGGAACGGTCGGTGGGGGTGGACACGCGGCGGCCATGTTGGCCGCGAGTTCGCCGACTGGATGGTTATATGGGTGCGATCGCGATGGCGCCGCGATTGAGGCGGCCGGGCGGCGGCTGGCCGAGTTTGCGGGGCGATTTGAGATCCGGCGTGGAAATTTTGCGGATCTGGCCGAATGGGTGCCGACCGGGCGTTGCGACGGGGTGCTGCTGGATCTGGGCGTCAGTTCGGCTCAACTGGACCAAGCCGAACGCGGTTTCAGCTTTCAACTGGATGGGCCGCTCGACATGCGGATGGATGTCCGGCAATCGCTGACGGCGGCCGGACTGGTCAACACAGCCAGCCCCGAGACGCTGGCCGGGATTTTTTGGGAATTCGGCGGTGAAAGGCAGGCCCGCCGGTTCGCGAATGCGATTGCGCGGGATCGGGAGAATCGCCCATTCGCAACGACACGGTGCCTTGCGGATTTGATCGAGCGGTTGGCGCCGCGGCGCGGTAAAAAGGCGCATCCGGCGACCAAAGTGTTTCAGGCTTTGCGGATTGCGGTAAACGACGAGACCGGTTCCCTGCAGCGCGGACTGGCGACGGCGATGAGGCTGCTGAAACCGGGGGGAAGGCTGGCGGTGATCACCTTCCACTCACTGGAAGACCGGGTGGTGAAGGATTTCGGACGCGCACGGGCGCGGGATTACACGTTCGCGGGAGGGGTGGACGTTCCGGAGTTGCGCGAGCCGCGCACGCCCGAATTGAAATGGGTTTCCCGCAAGGCCATCACCCCGGGCGATGCGGAACTCAGGGCGAACCCGCGCAGCCGCAGCGCGCAGTTGCGAGTGATGGAAAAACTATAAAGCGAAAATGGCGCGAAATCGAAAATATCAATCGGCGGTCATCCGATTTGGACCGGCACTCAAGGCGTTTCTGCTCTGCCTGCTGATCGGCGGGGCCGGAGTGGGTTATGTCTGGCAGAAAAACCAGATCTACCAGCTCGGCCAGCAAATCCGGAAACGGGAACTCCGGCTGGCCGAATTGGATGATCAGAACGAAAAGCTCAAGAAACAACTGGCGATAATGCGCTCACCCCAGTTCCTCGAGATGCGCATCAAAGAATTGAACCTGGGCCTGACGGCGCCGCAACCGTCGCAAGTGTGGCGCCTCACCGAGCCGGGGCCGGACAAGGCCAAAGCCGCCATCGAGCCGCAATATGCGCAAGGGGCCCCGTCAGGGACGTCGCCATGACCGTTTGAACACTTTTGCCGCCGCCCGTGACGCCGTCGGATGAGGAACCGATCGCCGCGGGCGGCCGGCTTTTATATGACCAAACGACTGCAATACCGCCGGGTGTTCATGCTGGGGCTGATCCTGGCGGCGGCCTTCGCCGGACTCGGATACCGGCTGGTCGATTTGCAGGTCCTGCGGCATGAGGAACTCAGCGCCCAGGCGGATCAAAACACCCACCGGGAATTCCTCCTCGAACCCCGGCGCGGCGATATCCTCGATCGCAGCGAAAACATCCTGGCCACCAGCATCCTGGTCAAAACCGTGTGCGGCGATCCCACGCTCATCGGCAACCACCAGGCCGAAATCGCGCGCGCGCTGGCTCCCCTGCTGCAAATGGACGAAACGGACCTCTTTCAACACCTGCTGCCCCGCAGCCGCCTCGGTGGCAAAGGCGAATCCGTCACCAACCAGTTCGTCCGCCTGAAAACCAAGGTCCCGGTTGAAACCTGGCAGAAAATCCAGACCGCCATGCTCAATCTCTCCTTCGGGATAGACGAGACAAAACTCCCCAGGACCGAGCAGGCGTTCTATCGAATCCTCCGGCAGAAAGCCGTGTTCGCACGGGATGACCAGATGCGGGTGTACCCCAATCAATCCCTGGCGGCGCACGTCCTCGGCTTTACCCAAACCGAAGAGCGGGAACTCGACGGCATCCCCGTGTCGGACATCTGCGGCCGCGACGGGATCGAACTGACATTGGACTCGAAATTGAGCGGCGTTCGCGGCTGGCGCATGACCGGGACAGACCATCGCGGACGCGAGATGGTGGCCTGGCGGGAGCAGGACGTCGAGGCGCGGGACGGCCTCAATGTCGTGCTCACCATCGATTCCGTCGTCCAGCACATCGTCGAATCCGAACTCGCCGATGCCATGGCCAAACATACTCCCATCAGCATCTCCGGAATCGTGATCCGGCCGCGCACGGGCGAGGTCCTGGCCATGGCCAGCCTCCCGACCTTCGATCCGAACTCTCCCGGTCGCGCCACTCCGGACGAACGCCGCAACCGCGTCATCTCCGACGTCGTGGAACCGGGATCCACGTTCAAAATCGTCGTGGTCTCCGGCGCCTTGAACGATCAACTCGTCCGGCTCGGCGACATCTTCGATTGCGAACACGGCCACTTTGCGTACGCAGGGCGTGTCCTGCACGACCATGAATCCTTCGGACTGCTGTCCGTCGAGAACATCATCACCAAATCCTCCAATATCGGCGCTGCAAAAATCGGTCTGAAATTGGGCCAGGACCGGCTCTATGATTACATCACGGGCTTCGGCTTCGGCCAACGCACGGCGCTCCCCCTGCCCGGCGAAGTCAGGGGCATAGTGCACCCGGTGAACACCTGGAGCAAAGTCACCGTCGCCCAGATTCCCATGGGACAGGGCATCGCCGTCACCCGGCTCCAGATGACGATGGCCCTCTGCGCCATCGCCAACAACGGATTGCTCATGCACCCGATGCTGGTGGATCATCTCGAAGATCAGAACGGAAATATTGTCGCGCGTTATTCCCCACAGCCCATCCGCCAGGTGATCAGCGAGTCGGCGGCCAGGTCGATGATCGAAGCCCTCAAGACGGTTGTCTCCGCGGAGGGCACCGCGCCAAAAGCGGCCATGGAACATTATACCGTCGCGGGCAAAACCGGCACCGCCCAGAAAGTCGAAGACGGCGTTTACGTCCACGGGAAGTACGTTTCGTCGTTCATCGGCTTTTTCCCCGCCGACAATCCCGAGCTGTGCATTTCCATTGTCATGGATGAGCCGAAGGAAGGCTATTACGGCGGCGCGGTGGCCGGCCCGGTTTTCAAACAAATCGCGGAACGCGCCGCCAGTTACCTGAACATCCGGCCCGATAGCGGCGAGCCCACCACCCTGCCGGATGCCGTCGCGCAGGCCGGAAATCATCCCGCCAAAACAATCCCCGGCTCGGAAACAAAACAACAATGAAGGATCTGCATGAGCTCACTTCCATCCATCTCTCATCGCTTGTTCGTGGCTGCAGTGGGCCACCCGAAAACGGAATCGGAGAAAAACGCGCCGCCGGGATCGGGCGATGGATGCCGGCGACCGGAGCGTGCCGCCCGGACGCATCCTTCCGGCGCCGAAAGACTCAACGCCGCAACCGGACATTGCGATGCAACAATGGCTCCGGTCTCCGGCCAACAGCGGAATTTGAACCCGCCGCGAAGTGAAAAGTGGAAGCTCGAACTCTAGAATTCATAGCAAACGCCTGCGCCGGGGAACTGGTCAAGGGATCCCAGCAGGCTTCGATCAGCCGCATTTGCACTGATTCACGCCAGGCGCAGAGGAATGATTTGTTCGTTGCGCTCACGGGTGACCGCTTCGACGGCCACAATTTCTTGCGTGAAACCGCCCAAAAAGGCGTCGCCGCCGTCATGCTTGACCGCGCGAAAATCCCCCCCGACCCGATCAAATGCGCCGTAATCGCCGTCCACGACACGCGCGGCGCCCTCGGCCGGATCGCGGCGAAATATCGAGATGACTTCACGCTGCCGGTCGTCGCCGTCGCCGGGTCCAACGGCAAAACCAGCACCAAAGAGCTGATCGCTTCCGTCCTCCGCCAGAAAATGGCGGCGCTCTGGAGCGATGCCAGCTTTAACAACGACATCGGCGTGCCGTTGACCCTTCTGCGACTGGAGAAGATCCATCAGGCCGCCGTCCTGGAAGCCGGAACGAATCATCCCGGCGAATTGGCGCCCCTGGTGAAAATGATCCAGCCGCGATTCGGCGTGATCACTGGAATCGGACGCGAACACCTCGAGTTCTTCGGGGATCTTGCCGGGGTGGCCGAGGAAGAAGGATGGCTCGCCGAATTGCTGTCGGCCGGTGGCACCCTGCTGCTCAACGGCGACGATGTCTGGACGCCCCGGCTCATCGAGCGCACCCGCGCCTCGGTCATCCGCGTGGGCTCGGCCGCGGCCAACGATTGGCGCGCCGCCGGCATCCGCCCGGACAAGCAGGGCGCCACCTTCCGCGTCGAAACCGCGAACTCTCCGTATGCGGGCGAGTACCGCATCGGGCTGCTCGGCAAACATCAGGTGTTCAACGCCCTGTTCGCAATCGCGCTGGGCGCCGAATTCGGCCTCGGCCGCAACGAAATCCAGCGCGGCCTGGCCGAATGCAAAACTCCCAAAATGCGCCTCCAGCTCTGGGAACACAAGGGCGTGACGGTCCTCGACGATGCCTACAACGCCAACGCGGACTCCGTGCTCACCGCGCTCCAGACACTCCAGGATTTCCCCTGCAAAGGGCGGCGCATCGCCGTACTTGGCGATATGGCCGAACTCGGCGCGCAGTCCGAAGCGGCGCATGAGGAGATCGGCCGCCGCGCGGCCGAACTGGGCGTCGGACAACTTTTTGCCGTGGGAACGATGGCGCCCTTGACCGCCCGCGCCGCCCGCCAGGCCGGCCTCAACCGGGTGCTTGAATTCCCGGACGCCGAATCCGCCGCCGCCGCGGTGAAGAGTTTTTTGAAACCCGGGGACGTGTTGCTCTTGAAAGCATCGCGCGTGGCGCGCCTGGAACGCATTGCAGAAACGTTGAAACAGAATAAATCCTGACACCGGTCTCGAGTTCTCCCGCCGGCGCGGGCCGCCCCGCCATCCGGAAATCGAACTCCCGACCGACGGTCGCGGGAACGACGAAATGTTTTATTACCTGAGCCAACTGCTGTTGAAGTGGTCCGCGGGAACACCCTGGGCGGACCGTCTCTCGCCGTTGCGCCTCTTTCGCTACATCACCTTTCGATGCGCCGGCGCCGCCATTTCAGCTCTGATCTTGAGCTGGTGGCTCGGTCCGAAGGTGATCGGATGTCTCAAGCAACTGAAGTTCGGGCAGGACTACGCGGACAAGGCCGAGGAAGCGGGCGGGCTGGGCGCGCGCGTGTTGAGCAAGAAGGGCACCCCGACGATGGGCGGCATTTTGATCATCTTGACCCTCAATTTTACGACGCTCGTCTGGGCGCAGTGGAACCCCCTGACCGAACTCACGCTGCTCGCGGTACTGGTGCTGACCGGCCTGGGGTTTTACGATGATTACGCCAAAATCACCCAGCAGAGCGGCGGCGGAACGAAGCCCCAGGTCAAACTCTGGGTCCAGATCGCCCTCGCCGTATTCGTAGCCATCTACCTCTGGAAAGGGCCCGAACGAAGCCACCTCATGATCCCCGAAAGCAAGGCGCCGATCACCAGCAACCTCGTCACCACCTTGATGGTCCCGTTCTATAAATACCCCATCCCCGTCGGCGCCGTGCTCGGTCTGCTGCTGATCACGCTGGCCATCGTGGGCAGCTCCAATGCCGTCAACCTCACCGACGGACTCGATGGACTGGCGATCGGCTGCACCGTGATCGTTTCCTTCGTCTTCCTGGTGCTCACCTATCTCGCCGGAAACCTCAAGGCCGCCGCCTACCTCCAGATACCCTACGTCTTCGGGGCCGGGGAATTAACGGTGTTCTGCGCCGCCATGATCGGCGCGGGCCTCGGCTTTCTCTGGTTTAACTGTCACCCCGCCCAGATGTTCATGGGCGACACCGGCTCGCTGGCGCTGGGCGGCGCGATCGGCACCGTTGCCGTTATGATCAAACAGGAGCTGTTGCNNTCATGGGCGACACCGGCTCGCTCGCCCTCGGCGGCGCGCTGGGCCTCATCGCCGTGTTGATCCACCAGCCTCTGGTCCTGGTCATCGCCGGCGGGGTGTTTGTCATGGAAGCAGTCTCCGTGATCCTCCAACGCGGCTGGTTCCGCTACACGAAAAAACACTACGGCGCCGGCCAGCGCATCTTTCTCATGGCGCCCATCCATCACCACTTTGAAAAGAAAGGCTGGTACGAATCGCAGGTCGTGATGCGGTTCTACATTCTGTGCGTGCTCTTCGCGGTGGTCGCATTGAGCACGTTGAAGATCCGTTGATGCCCGATTCGCGATGCGTGACCCGGATCACGCATCCGGAACCCATGCTCAATATGACGCGCAACTATACTTCGGTTCCCGACCGCGGCCGCGGCTGCCCCGCGCCCAACGGCCCCCGCCGCGCGTGCGCCAAAGCCGCCGCCGGACAGGCGTTGATCGCCGGCCGGAACCGCGAAAAAATTAATCGAGTCGGNNCGTCTTTTTACTCCTTGCACACCGGCCGATTCGCTGTTAGAAGCAATATCTGAAGCGGCAAAAAATGCGACGCGTGGAGATGTAGTTGGTAGCTCAATCGCTTGTTCGAGCTTTGATCGGTTTCAAAACTATCCTAAACGTCGTGAAGGATTTTGTCGCTCGGTAGAATCAATTAGTAGGGGTAGGCGCGGCGCCAACCACCATATGAATGGTAAGTACAGCGGCAATTTGAAGCACGATAGAATCAGCACTGAAGTTTGCTTTTTTTCGCCTCGTGGTTTTTTGAGGGAAAACCATGGGACGAATCACCTCACAACTCACCTCACAGAAAGGACGCCTTAGCGCCAAATCCAATGAACAATCCAAGTCCACTTGTCCCACAGGGCTCCATGCTGGAGCAAAAAAATAAAACCCGCGCACGCGTGCGGCTGGCCGTGTTTTTTGTCTTGTCGATCCACGTCATCGGCTTGATGGCTTTGCTGATGCAAGGCTGCCGCAAACCCACCGAACCGGAACAACCCCCGACCGACACCAACGCGACGGCTCCGCCTTCAATGGAGGCCACCAATCCGCCGGCGGTGGACACCAACCTGCCCCCGGCAGCCATGGCGCCGCCCGCCGCAGCACCCGGCGCCCAGGAATACGTCGTCGCCAAAGGCGATACGTTTTCGTCGATCGCGAAGAAGACGGGCGTGACGGTGAAGGCGATTGAGGAAGCCAATCCGGAGGTCCAGCCCACCAAACTGAAGATCGGCCAGAAACTTCAGATTCCGGCGCCGGCTTCCGCCGGCGCAACCGCCGCTCCTTCGGCCGCCGCCACCATGGATGCGGGAACCGGAGGAGAACAGACCTACTCCGTCAAGTCCGGCGATACCCTGACGAAAATAGCGTCGCAGTTCGGAGTGACGGTCAAGTCGCTCCGATCTGAAAACAATCTGACGACCGATAAAATCAAGGTCGGCCAGAAACTGAAGATCCCGGCGAAGGCTTCCGCCCCGGCCGCCCCGGCCGCTCCGGCGCCCGCCCCGCCCGCCACCAGCCCGACTGCCTGACGGAGGTTTCCGGGTGTCGGGTGACCTCGACCCGACGCCCGTTCACGGCGAATGAAAGCGGCTGTCACCGTTCTGGCTTTTTGTGTCGCTGCCCTGCTGGCGCTGGGGATGGTGATGCTGTACAGCTCGAGCATGACTCAAGTCGGTGCGCGGTACCTGGTCATGCAGTTGATCTGGTGCGCGCTCGGGCTCGTGCTGTGCGTGACGGCCGCTTCCATGGATTATCAACTCCTGAGAAAAGTGGCGTGGCCGCTTTTCACCCTGGCTGTTCTTCTCCTGTTGTTGGTCCTGGTTCCGCACATCGGACGGCGGATCAATGGAGCGCGGCGCTGGTTTGATTTCCACAGTTTCCGGTTTCAACCCTCGGAAATGGCCAAACTGGCCCTCATCATCGCGCTGGCCTGGTACGGCGAACATTTCCAGCGGCAAATGCCCGGCTGGAAACGCGGCATCCTCGTCCCCGCCTCCTTCATCGGCCTGCTCCTCGGCCTCATCTTTGTCGAACCCGACCGCGGCACAACCATCCTTCTGGCCGCCGTCAGCAGCGCCATGCTCCTCATCGCCGGTGTCCGCTGGAGGTATTTTCTCCCCCCCATCGTGCTGGGCGCCTGCGGCTTCGCTGTTTCGATCTGGCACGATCCCCTCCGCATGAAACGGGTTTTCAGTTGGCTGTATTCGGAGGAATACAAGGACACCGTCGGCTACCAGGCCCGCCAGGCCATGATCGCCCTGGGCTCCGGCGGTTGGACCGGACTCGGGCTCGGCAACGGCCGGCAGAAACTGGGGTTTGTTCCCGAACATCATACCGATTTCATCCTCTCCATCATCGGTGAAGAACTGGGCCTCATCGCCACCCTGCTGATCGTCCTCGCCTTCGTGGCCATCGTCTTTTGCGGCCTCCACATCGCCATGAGGGCGCGCGACACCTTCGGCTTGCTGCTGGCCTCCGGCCTCACTCTCCTCATCGGCTTGCAGGCCGCCATTAACATCGGCGTCGTCACCAGCGCACTGCCCAATAAAGGCCTCCCGCTGCCGTTCATCAGCTACGGCGGATCGAACCTGTTGGCGATGCTGGCCAGCGTCGGACTCCTCCTCAGCATCGCCCGCCAGGCCCGGGTGCCGGAGAGCATTCCCGTCGATCCTTTCAAAACCGAAGAAGCCCAGACCGCATGACATCCCAGCCGGCACCCACGATTGCCATTGCATGTGGCGGCACCGGCGGCCATCTGTTCCCCGGCGTGGCCGTGGCGGAACAGCTCGTGCGCCGTGGTTGCAGGCCCCTGCTGCTCATCTCTCCCAAGGAAGTGGACCAACAGGCCGTGAAAACTGCCTCCGGCATGGACGTCGTCACGCTCCCGGCAGTCGGACTGAGCCGCGGACACAGCCTGGCCTTCCTGAGGGGATTCGTTCGATCCTACCGCGCCGCGAGGAACCATTTCAAAACCACGCCTCCCCGCGCGGCATTGGCCATGGGCGGATTCACCGCCGCGGCCCCGATTCTCGCCGCGAAAAGACTCGGGGCCCGGACATTCCTCCATGAATCCAACACCATTCCCGGCCGGGCAAATCGGCGGCTGGCGTGGGTCGTGGACGAAGTGTTCGTCGGATTTCCGCAGGCCGCCGCGCGGTTGCGCAATCGATGCGTGCTGCTCACCGGCACTCCCGTCCGGCGCCAGTTTCAGCCGCGCGATGCCTACACGTGCAGGGTCGCGCTGGGTCTGGATCCCAAGCGGCCGGTCCTGCTCGTGATGGGCGGCAGCCAGGGCGCCAGCGGCATCAATGAACTGCTCACGCGCACCCTCCCGCTGCTCTGCCAGGACGCACCCGAATTGCAACTCCTGCACCTCGCCGGACCGAACGATGCGGAAAAAATCACAGCCGCCTGCAACCAGCTCCGGCTCAAAGCTGTCGTCCACATATTCCTGACCGAAATGGAACTGGCCCTGGGCGCCGCAACCGTCGCCATCAGCCGCGCCGGGGCGTCGTCCCTCGCCGAACTCGCCGCCATGCGCGTCCCTGCCGTGCTGATTCCCTATCCGGCCGCGACCGACGACCACCAGTCTCACAACGCCCGCGCCTTCGAACAAACCGGCGCCGCGCGTTTGCTCGAACAAAAGACCGCAACTCCCGAATCCCTCGCGCGCCCCGTCCTGGCACTGCTGGAAAGCGCCGCCGCCCGGGAATCAATGCAGGCCGCCCTGGCACAATGGCACTCGCCGAATGCCGCGGAGCAAATCGCCGAGGAACTTTGGAGGAACGCGGTCACCCGCGAAGCGCCCTGCAGCCGCCCCGCAACGGACGAACAAAACTGCCCGCCCTCCTCCACCGCCGGGCGACATCACTTCTCCGCTGCATGAGCGCCCCGAACGCCATGTTGGAACGTCCCATGCCAAGCCTTTCCCACCCCGCCGACCAGTTGACCGGGCTCCTGTCCGGCGAATCACAGGTGCGCCGCAATGAACCGCTCGCCAAGCGCACGACACTCCGCGTGGGCGGCCCGGCCGATCTTTATGTGGAACCCGCCTCGGAGGCGGACCTGACGGTCGTGTTGGGCTTTTGCGGCCGCCGGGACATCCCGTTTTTCGTGCTGGGCCGCGGTTCGAATCTGCTCGTCCGGGACGGCGGGTTTCGTGGCATGGTCGTCTGCCTGGCGCATCCGCACTTCAGCCGGGTGGAAGCCGCGGGCGAATGCCTGCGTTGCGGAGCGGGCGCGAAACTCAAGATCGTCGCCGTGGAAGCCCGGCGGCAAGGCTTGGGCGGACTCGAGTTCCTCGAAGGAATCCCCGGCAGCATCGGCGGTGCCCTCCGGATGAACGCCGGGGCCATGGGCGGCACCATCTTCGACGTGGTCCAGTCGGTTCGCCTGATGGATTTCAAAGGCATCGCCCGCGAACTGCCGCTCGGCGGCATCACGGTCGAGTATCGCGGCTGCGAAACATTGAAATCGCACATTGCCCTGGAAGCGGTGCTGAAGGGCAGGCCGGACGCGCGCGAAGCAATCGAGCAGCGCATGAACGCCTTCAGCCAGAAACGCTGGGCCTCCCAGCCGGCCGCGCCCAGCGCAGGCTGTCTCTTCAAGAATCCACCCGGGATCCCGGCCGGCAGGTTGATCGACGAGATGGGATTGAAGGGATTTCGCGTCGGCGGCGCCGTGGTGTCCGCCGAGCACGCGAATTTCATCGTCAACGACGGCACCGCCACGGCGCGCGACGTACTGGAACTGATCGACACCATCAAAGCACGCGCCCGGGCGGAACGCGGCATCGAGCTGCGCGCGGAAGTGGAAATCATCGGCGTTGACTGATCCTTGCGGATGACGGATTGCAGAATGGACGACTGGCAAACGATATGGAACCGGCAGAACTCAAACAGCGCGCGAACCAGGCCGCATCGCCCATGAACCGGCAGCGCCTGACGATCACCGTGATGCTCGGTGGCCCCAGCGCCGAGCGCGAAGTTTCCTTGAGCAGCGGCGCCGGGGTGGTCAAGGCGCTGCGTTCCCTCGGCCATACCGTGTTCGAGCTGGATCCCAAGACGCCGGACTGGGTTCTGCCGCCCCGGACCGAAGTCGTCTGCCTCGCGCCGCTTCACGGAACCTACGGCGAGGACGGGACCGTTCAGGAGCAACTCGAGGCGTTGGGCGTGCCTTACACCGGCTGCGACGCCCTCTCGAGCCGGATCGCCTTCGACAAGGCGCAGACGAAGCAGCGCTGCCTCGCAGCCGGGATTCCCACCGCCAAATACCTGGTCATCGACTCGGAAAAAACTCCATGGCCGATGGGTTGGCAACCCCCGGTGGTCGTCAAGCCGGTTCACCAGGGATCGAGCGTCGGCCTGCAATTCGTCGAGCGCGTCTCCGACTGGAGTGCGGCCTTGCAGGAAACGTTTCGCTTCGATTCACAGGCGCTGGTCGAGGAACAAATCCAGGGCCGTGAAACCACCGTCGGAATCCTGGACGGCAGGCCGCTGCCGGTCGTCGAAGTCCGGCCGAAATCCGGCGCCTATGATTACCGGAACAAATACACACCCGGCTGCACGGAGTATCTTTGCCCGGCCCCATTCGAGGAGGCGGTGACGCGGCGGATTCAGAACGCCGCCCTCGGCGCGTTCCAGGCGATCGGCGGACGCGACTATGCGCGGGTGGACGTCATGGTGCGCCCGGCCGGCGAGCCGGTGGTGCTCGAGGTCAATACGCTCCCGGGCATGACGCCCACCAGCCTGCTGCCCAAGGCCGCCGCCGTCGCGGGAATCGGTTACGAGGAATTGTGCCGGCAAATCATCGACCTGGCGATCCGGCGAACGCGCGGTCCGCGACCGGTCGCCGGTGGGGATTGACGGCACCCTGAACAGAGCCGGCGGCGAGACGCCGGCGGCAAACGAAAAAATGTGGTTCAAACATAAAACAAGAAACCGGCGAACAGCCCGCGCTCAGGATGTGCTCGACGTGAAACTCCGATCGAGCCGCCTCCGGGCCGGACGGACACGGCTCGCGAGCATCGCGCTCGCCGTCTGCTTCGGAACCATTCTGGGCCTTTATTGTCTGTGGCAGGCGGGCGAATGGGCGCTCGACCGGCTCATCTATGACAACAAATCCTTCGCCATCCAGCAAATCGACGTGGTGACCGACGGCGTGATTTCCGCCGACCAGCTTCGGCGTTGGAGCGGGGTCAAAACGGGAGACAACCTCCTGGCACTCGATCTCGCCGGCGTGAAACGCAATTTGGAACTCGTCCCCATGATTGAATCCGCTTCGGTGGAACGCATTCTGCCGGGCACACTTCGCATCCAGATCACCGAACGCGAACCCGCCGCGCAAGCCCGCGTGCCCCGACCCCGCGCCGGCGGTGGACTCGATCTCATGGTTTTCGAGATCGATTCCGAAGGATGCGTGATGTTTCCGCTCGATCCCCGGCAACGCTCCGTACCGCTGGCCCCGGGAGAGGACCAACTGCCCGTGATCTCCGGGCTCAACGTCTGCGAGCTGCAACCCGGGCGCAGGATCGAGTCTGCCCAGGCGCGCGCCGCGCTGCAGTTGATCGCCTCATTCGAAAGCTCCCCCATGGCCGGCCTGGTGGAGTTGAAGAGAATTGACGTCTCCGAGCCCGAAGTGTTGGTCGTCACCACCGGACAGGGAAGCGAAATCACGTTCGGACCGGAGAATTTCGACCGGCAGTTGCCCCGCTGGCAGGCCGTCCACGAACTCGGACTCAAAATGAACAAGGTCATCGCAACCCTGGACCTGGCGGTGCCCAACAACGTCCCTGCACGCTGGCTCGAAGCGAGCGCCCTGCCCCCGCCCACCCCCAAAACCGCCAAACCTCTACGCAGCAGGAAGAAAAATGTTTGACGCCTCCACCATCATCGTCGGATTGGAAATCGGCACGTCCAAGGTCTGCGCCGTCGTCGGCGAAATGAACTCGGAAGGCACGCTCAATATTGTCGGCCTCGGCCAGTCCAAATCCCGCGGCGTGCGCAAAGGCGAAATCTGCGACGCGCCGACGGCCGAAGAAGACGTGCGCAATGCCATCGTCGAAGCCGAGAAGATGGCCGACGTCGAAATCCGCAGCGCGTATCTGGGTGTCACCGGCGGCCACATTCGCGGGTTCAACAATCGTGGGGTGCACCCGGTCGTGTCGGCTGACCGCGAGATTTCCGAGGAGGACGTGCAGGATGTTGTTAAAAACGCAAAAACCATCAATCTCCCGGCTCAAAATCACGTCATCCATGCCATCCGCCAGCACTTTCTCGTCGATGGACAGGACGGCATCACCAACCCCGTCGGCATGCTTGGCGCCCGCGTCGAGGTGGACGTCCACGTCGTGCACGGAAACCTGAACCGGCTCCAGAACGCGATCCGCACGGTCAAAGGTCTTCAGCTCGAAGTGGACGAAATCGTCTTCAACGGCCTGGCGTCGTCTCTCGCGTTGCTCAATAACGAACAGAAGGAATTGGGCGCGCTGGTCATCGACATCGGCGGCGGCACCACCGATTACGTCCTCTATGCCGACGGTGTCATCAAACACGTCGGCGTCCTCGCTGTCGGCGGCGACCATGTCTCCAACGACCTCGCTTACGGCCTGAAGGTGCCGCTCGGCCGGGCGGAACAACTGAAGCTCGAACACGGCTCCGCCTTCGTGGACGACCCGTCCCGGGATCAATCCATCACCCTCACCAATGAAGTCGGCCTCCCGCTCAAAACGGTGAATCTCGCGAAACTGCGCCGGATCATGTCCGTGCGGCTCGAGGAGATCTTTGACCTCATCGGACAGGACCTCGAGCAAGCCGGCCTGATGGATTATCTCCGCGCCGGCGTTTTCCTTTGCGGAGGCGGTTCGCGCGTCCCGCACATCGCCCGGCTCGCCGAACAGATCCTGCGCATGCCGGTCACCGTCGGGAAAACCAATTCGATCAGCGGATTGAAGTCGGCGCTCGATCAGCCCGAGTTCGCCACGGCGATCGGCCTCGTGAAGTTCGGCTCGTTCCAACAGCGCAAACGGGCCGCCAGGGCTTCCTTCACCGACGAAATCCTGAGCACGTTCGGCCAAATGTTCCGGCGTGCCTGACCCGGTCCCATCCATGAACACCGCCCCTGAAACCCATCTCCCGGCCGGCAGCGCCGCAAAACCGATTTCCTTGAAAATATTCGGCGTCGGCAGCGCCGGTTTGAATATGCTCGAGCAAATCGCCGGCAAGACCCTGCAGGGCGCCGCCTGCATCGCGGTCGGAACCCGCGCCGATTCGCTGGCGCCTTCGTCCGCCGCTGAAAAAATCTGCCTCGAGTCGAAGTTGTTGCGCGGTCTGGGCACCGGCGGAGACCCGGAGCGGGGCCGGGCCGCGGCGGAGGAAAGCGCCGACCGATTGAAAGCGTCCTGCGAAGGCGCCGATGTCGTTTTCATCGTGGCCGGGCTGGGCGGCGGCGCGGGGACCGGCATCAGCCCCGTCCTGGCGCGTATCGCCAGGGAGACCGGCGCGCTCGTGCTCGCCTTTGTCACACTGCCGTTCGATTGCGAGGGCAACCGGCGGCGGAACCAGGCCCAGCATGGCCTCCTGCAGCTCAAAGCCGAGGCCGACGGCGTGATTTGTCTGCCCAATCAAAAAATGTTCAAGCTGATCGATGACCGCACCAGCGTCGCCGATACCTTCAAGATCACCAATGAATTCCTGGCCGACGGATTGAAGGGGGTGTGGCGTTTGCTGGCGCGCAAGGGGCTGATCGAAATTCATTTCGCAGACCTCTGCGCCCTGCTCCGCGACCGCCACGGCGAAAGCGCCTTCGCGACGGCGCAAGCCGACGGCCCAACCCGCTCGCGGGAAGCCGTTGACCAATTGCTCGCCCATCCCATGCTCGACGCCGGGAAAACCCTCGCGGACTCGGACGCCGTGCTGGTCGGCATGGTGGGCGGCCCGGACCTGACCATGGTGGAGGTGAGCCGCGTCATGGAGCACATCAACAGCAAGTGCCCCCGGGCGCAGGTGATGATGGGCGCGGCGATCGACGAGGATTTTCGCGAACGCCTTGCGATCACGTTGATCGCGACGCGGCGCAATGAGTCGCCCGCCGCCCAGGCGGGATCCGAGGCTGCGGCCCGGACCGAGGCCGCGCATCCCGTCGAACAACTGGATAAACAACTGCTGAACCGGGTGAGCGGCGCGCGGCCCCATTCCCGCTTCGTTCCACCGCCTCCCTCCATGGCACCCGAACAAATGGAACAGCTCATGGCCAAACAGGCGACGGGAGCCGCGCGTCCCCGCAAAACATCCGCCAGGATGCGCCAGGGCCAGTTGCCGCTGGAGATCATTTCCAAAGGCCGCTTCGACAAAAGCGAGCCCACGATCCACAAAGGGGAAGACCTGGACGTCCCGACTTACATCCGCCGCGGCGTGTCGCTGAATTGAGCGGACTGTCGCGTCCTGGGTTCGTTTCATCCGTGTCCATTCGTGGTTTGATCGCGCAGATACAGCTAAGGTGCCGGCTGGATTGAACCGATTACAGTCCTCGGACGGGCACTATGAAGACCGACAAACGCAGGCACCTGGAGTTCGAATACGCCGGCCGTTCCAGAAACGGTGATGGGGACGGCGGACACGGCAAGCTCAAAAACAAGCGCTACCAGAAGGAGCTGAAACGCCTCCAAACCGAACTGGTCAAGCTGCAGGAGTGGATCAAACACGAAGGCCTCAAAGTGGTCGTCCTCTTCGAGGGACGCGACGCCGCCGGCAAGGGCGGCACCATCAAACGGATCATCCAACGAATGAATCCGCGCATCTGCCGCGTCGTCGCCCTGGGGACCCCCACTGAACGGGAAAAGACCCAATGGTATTTCCAGCGCTACACCGCCCACCTGCCCGCGGCCGGGGAGCTGGTGCTGTTTGATCGCAGTTGGTACAACCGGGCCGGCGTCGAGCGCGTGATGGGCTTTTGCTCCGACACGGAATATGAGGAGTTCCTCCATTCCTGCCCGGAGTTCGAACGGATGCTGATCCGGTCGGAGATCATTCTCATCAAGTTCTGGTTCTCCGTCAGCAACGAAATCCAGGAACAACGCTTCCAGGAACGCATCCATGATCCGACGAAACGATGGAAGCTCAGTCCGATGGATCTCGAATCGCGCCGGCGCTGGCAGGATTACTCCCGCGCCAAAGATGCGATGATGGCCCATACCGACATCAAGCAGTCGCCCTGGTACGTGGTGAACGCCGATAGTAAAAAGCGGGCCCGCCTCAACTGCATCCGGCACCTGCTCGATCACATCCCTTATGAGGATTTGACTCCGAAACCGGTTGACCTGCCTCGCCGCCCCCCCGACAAAGGCTACATCCGGCCGCCGATTACCGACCAAACATTCGTGCCGGATCATTATCACTGAAACACCGGCGGCAACCCTCTCCAGCGAAGGGGTCGGACCGGACCATTGACAATTGCATCGAATCCGTTGGATTCCGCTTCCCCCTAAAACGGGACAGGGGTCCTGCAAAATCAACGGGCTGTTCTTTCCGACCGGTTTTTACATTTTGCCTTTGGGCTCGATTCCCATCATGCTGCACGCATGGGGCCGACGGCGATAGCGGCTATCGTGATAGTTCTGGTCTCCGCCGGGGCGAGCTTCTTCTTCGCGCTCGCGGAAACGGCGCTCTTTTCCCTCAGCCAATGGCAGGTGCGCCAATTGGCGGATCGCGACCCGCGCTCGGGAGGCATTGTGGCGCGGCTGCTCGCGGATCCACAGGATCTGCTCGCCACCATGGTGTTGGGCAACACGTTCGCGAGTGCCGCGATGCTCGCAGTCGCCTTTTGGATGGCCTTGCATGATCGCTGGCCCACCATTCCGACGATCCTCGGCCTGCTCGCGCTGACTCTTTTCGGATGTGAAGTCCTGCCCAAAACACTTGCGGTGCGGAAGCCGGAGCAATGGTCGATACGCGTGGCGCGCCCGCTGATGTTCCTCGAAAAATTCAGCCTTCCGATGCGCGGAGCCGCGCAGGGAATCAACAGGGCCATCCTTGCCTCCCTGGCGCCACGCCCCCCCCAGCCATCACCGGGCTTGACCGACGAGGAATACCAGGAGTTGCTGGAAATGGCGTATCAGCAGGGGACACTTGCCCAGTCCGAAAAGGAAATCATTCTGCAGGTCATCACCCTCGACCGGCGCACGGCGAAGGAAGTGATGAAAGCCCGCTCCCAGATGGCTGCCATATCCGACGATTTGTCAATCGATGAGATGATCGCCGCAGCGCGCAAATACAAACACCGCCGCCTGCCGATTTACGACGAAACCCTGGACACCATCGTCGGCATCCTGAACACCCGCGCCCTGTTGCTGGACCCGCAAATCGATCTGGCCGATGCCATCGAGTTCCCCTCTTGTGTGCCCGAATCGATGAATCTGCTGCAGTTGTTGAAGAGTCTGCAGCGCCAGCAGCGCGGCATGGCCATCGTGCTGGATGAGTTCGGCGGCACTGCCGGGCTGGTGACGACGGAGGATATCCTGGAGGAACTCGTCGGCAAGATCCGCGACGAAGTCGAATCGGAGGGTTTCGTGGTGGAACAACTCGGACCGGGGCGCTGGCGGGTCAACGGCACGATGCGGCTGGATGATTTCCGCCGGGAATATCCGCCGCTGGGCGACATGCCGGAAGTGGAAACGATGGGCGGGCTGCTGATGACTTTGTGCAGCCGGGTGCCGGCCGCAGGCGAGTCGGCGGCGTTTGGAGGGCTGAAACTGACGGCGCAAGTCGCCGACGACCGCCGTGTGCGCGAGGTGCTGGTGGAACGGATCACATGAACATGGGCGCGGAAGCATTCAACTGGCTGGTATTCTCGGCATGCCTGGCGCTTTCCTTCCTGCTCTCGGGCATGGAGGCGGGCGTGTTTGCGTTGAGCCGGTTGCGCATCCGACAACAGATGCGTGCCGGACGACATTCCGCCGAGTTGCTCCACGGTTATCTGGAGAATCCCGAGGACTTTCTGTGGACGATCCTCGTCGGCAACACGGTGGCCAATTTCATCATTCTGGGGACGGCTGTCGTCGTTCTGTACGATTCGCTCCATAGCCGGCGCTTCTGGTTCGTGGCGGCATTCTCGGTCATTGTTTTTTTCTTCTACGCATTTTTCGATTTGCTGCCGAAGATGCTTTTCAGGATTTACCCCAACCGGCTGTGCGTGACCCTGGCGCGGCCATTCCGATTGATCCACCTGGCGCTGCGACCGTTGGTCTGGCTCGTGCAAGGTGTTTCCGCCGTGCTGCTTCATTGGACCGGCGTCAGGGCGTTCACCGGCCACCTGTTCGGAAACCGTGAGGAACTGCGATTCGTCATGCAGGAATCGGGAAGGGCGTTCACGACCGAAGAGCGCGCCATCATCAACCGCGTGCTGGATCTGCAGAGCCGGACGGTGCGGCAGATCACCAAACCCATTTCCATCGTCGCGACCGTGACGATGCAAACCCCGGTCCGCGAGATGATGGCCATGAGCCGTTCCCTGCGTTTCACACGGTTGCCCGTGTGGGAAATGCGGGACCAGCGGCGCCGCATCGCGGGCCTGGCCAGCATGGCGACCCTGCTTTACCAGCCGGATCTGGATGTGAACAAGACGGCGGCGGACTATGTCCGACCGGCGCTCTACCTCGACGAAGACCTGCGGCTCGAAGTGGCGTTGCGCCGCATGCAACGCAGCGGACAGCGTTTGGCGGTGGTGCTCGGCCGGGACCGGCGCGAGATCGGAATCGTCACCCTGCAGGACATTTTGAAACTCGTTTTTGGCGAAGTGAACCTCTGACATGAACTGGAACGAACTCCCCGACGATGGCCTGAAAATCCTGGCCGTCATCGCGCTCGTTCTGCTGAACGCGTTTTTCGTGGCGGCGGAACTGGCCCTGGTCCGAGTCCGGGCCACACAGTTGGATCCCCTGGCCGCCAAGGGAAACCGCCGCGCCAAAGTCGCGCGAAGCATCATCGCGAATATTGACGCCTACATCGGTGCGACCCAGCTTGGGATCACGCTCGCGAGCATGGCGCTGGGCGTGGTCGTCCAGCCCGTGTTCCGGCGTCTGCTGGGACCTCTGTTCCTGCTTGCCGGAATCGGGTCGCCTCAAGCACAAAGCACGGTCGCCATCTTCGTGGGATTCTTCATCAGCAGCTACCTGCTCATCGTTGTCGGCGAACTGGCCCCCAAGGCGATTGCCATTCGCAAGACGGTGCAGACAATTCTGGCGGTGGCCACTCCGCTGCAATGGTTTTTCCGTCTGTCGTACCCTTTCATCTGGGCGCTCAACCATTCCGCGCAATGGTTGCTCCGGCGACTCGGAATCGAAGCCGCCACCGAGGTCCGGGGCGGTCATTCGGAGGAGGAACTGCGGTTGCTGCTGTCCCCGGTCGCACAATTCCCAGGCGCCCAGGCGTTCAGCCGCGGCATCGCCCTCAACGCGCTCGATCTGCGACGACGGGTCGTCCGGGACGCCATGCGTCCCAGGCACGAAATCGTGGTCCTCGATACCAAAGCGAGCCTCACGGAATGCATGGATGTTGCCGAGAAAACTCACTACTCACGCTTCCCGCTATGCCAGGGCGGCGACGTGGATGAAAGCCTCGGGGTCGTTCACATCAAGGATTTGTATGCCATGCGGATCCGAGCGCATTCCGGCGCGGAGTTGCTGCCCGTTGCGCGAAAGCTGATTTACGTCCCCGAAATGGGCCGGCTGGAGAAGTTGCTCCAACTGTTTCTGGAACGAAAACTCCATCTGGCGATCGTGGTGGACGAATACGGCGGCACGCTCGGCATGGTCACTCTCGAAAACATCCTCGAGGAACTGGTGGGACAAATTCAGGACGAATTCGATCAGGAGAAACCTCTGTTGGCGCTCACGGGCGAGAATACCTGGGACGCTTCAGGAACACTGCCTTTGCACGAACTCGAAGAACTTGCCGGAGAACCGCTGCAGGAAGAAGGCATCACCACAACCAGCGGCTGGGTCACCCAACGGCTTGGCGGTTTTCCCAAAGTCGGCGATGTGCTGACGGTCGGCGCCTGCAAATTGCGCGTCGAGGAAATGGAGGGGATGCGAGTGGCACGGCTCAGCATCACAAAACGGGCGGACGCGGAATCGCAGACCTCGCCGATGATTTAAGTCGCGCGGCGTTCACCGCCTTGCGCCGTGCAAGGCGAGGCAGACCACGCCCAGAACTGTTCCGGAACCGAACAGCGCCGCAAGCCAGTACTGATGCTCCGCGGCGCCGGCCACGAACAGAATGTCCAGCAGGACCCAATGAGCCACCGAGGAATAATCCGGGCCCAGTTCCTTCGGTCTCTTGTTGATCAACGCGGGCGTCGCAAAGGCCAGAATAAGCAGCGCGGTGGTGCCCCAGCCCACAAAGCCGGTGACCGGTGTCCCATACCAGGTCCACCCGAGCCTGGTCGGGCCCCAAACCCAGCAGCCTTTGCCCCGCCCTGCGAAAGACTCCAAACCCGCGACCAATGCCAGCGAAAGCACCGCCGCCAGGCCCAGAAGCCGGAACCCGTAATATCGGGTCTTCCGCCAGGGCCGCAAAACCGTCCGTGCCGTGCCCCGCGAATTCAGCAGGAGAATCACCCACATGAAGGGAATCCACCAGGGCAACGTGTTCAGCAACCGGGGACCGGCCGCGTCGGTGTAGATGTAGGGGCCGAACGGGATGGAAGTGAGTGTGCCGATCGTCTGTGCCAACGCGCCGCCCCCACCCATGATCATCCCCGCCAGCAGCACGTTCTGGGCTGGCAACTGGCGCGACCAGGCAACCATCGTGGACAGCAGCGCCGAGACGACCAGCGCGCCTTCGAGCCATCCGGTTTCTGCAAGCGGACGGAACCCGAGCGACAATCCGGCCACAAGCCACGCCCACAATGCCAGACTGAGAGCCGAAAAAACACAATGCACCGTCCTCAACCGATCCACTGAAGCGCGGTTGTCTGCGCGGACTGGAGGTGGCGCAATTTGAATCATCTGTTCCAGTCACACTAACCGGGAGCCTCCGTCGAGACACTCGAATTCTTCCCACCGGAGCGGTCGGAATACGGGATGTAGGAAGGCCGCATCGATCCTCGACCCACCGGTTGGGCCCCCTAAATTCGGGGCGTGCTGGCGGCGTTCCTGACAACCGTTTTGTTTTCCATCTCCGCCGTTTGCGGCCATCGTTCGGCCAAGCTGATCGGCGGCACTGAAGCCAATTTCTGGCGCGCGGCTCTGGCCACCCTCCTGCTGGCCGCATGGTCCCATACCTTCGGCAAGGGCCTGGCCGGCGCCGCATTTCCGGCCTTTGTTGCCAGCGGCATTTTAGGAATCGGCATCGGGGATGTCGCATTTTTCCAGGCTTTGCCCCGGCTGGGAGCACGCCTGTCCCTGCTGCTCGTTCAGTGTCTGACGGCACCGCTGGGGGCTTTGATCGAGTGGCTCTGGCTCGGAACGACCCTGACCCTCTGGCAGGTTTTGTTCGGGTTGACAACGCTCGCCGGTGTGGGAATTGTCCTGGCGCCGGGTGAACATCTCAAACTCACACGGCGCGAACTGACATTGGGAACGCTGTTTGGCGTGATCGCAGCCCTCGGCGGCGCGGGCGGGGCTGTTTTCAGCCGGAAAGCGTACTTCACCGTGCGGGCGAGCGGAGAGCACATCGACCCGGTGAACGCCGGCTACCAACGCATGCTGGGAGGATTGATGCTCGCCGGAATCTGCCTTCTTGTGGTCAAACGGCGGGAGTTTCGCATCCAAACTCGATCGCAGCGCGATCTCGCGGTCGAAGCGTCACGCAAGAAATGGCGGGGTGTTTGGCTCTGGATCGTGCTGAATGCCCTGGCCGGTCAAACGGTCGGAGTCAGTTGCCTGCAATGGGCTCTCCAGACAACCCCTGCCGGAGTCGTGCTCCCGATCGTCGCGATGGCGCCGATCGTCGTGATCCCGATCACGCTATTGGTCGAAGGAGACCACCCCAGCCTCCGTTCCCTGATTGGCGGCGCCATTGCCGTCGCCGGAGTCAGCGCCCTTGCCTTGTCCCGTTGATGGGGGTGCCAGACGGCAGAACTTGCCCTTTCCACGCCGCCCCGTACTCTGCAGGGGATGAATTCAACCTATGGGCCGCCATGGCAATTACTCTGGAAGATCTGAAGCAGTCACTCGGGCTGGAACAATGCCGCCGACACATTTTTCTCTGCGCCGACCAGAGCGAGCCGAAATGTGCGACGAAGGAATCTGGATTAATGGCCTGGGAATACTTGAAGCGTCGGTTGAAGGAATTGCAGCTTGCGGGTCCGGAACCTCTTGTGTATCGCACGAAAGCCAATTGCCTTCGCATTTGCATTCAAGGACCCATCGCCGTCGTTTATCCGGAAGGCGTGTGGTATCACTCCTGCCATCCCGAAGTGCTCGAACGTATTATTCAGGAGCACTTGATCCACGGACGCATCGTCAAGGAATTCGCGTTCGCGATTAATCCATTGAAATCATAGACTTGGCACGTGCACGCAGGGGCGGTTGGGGCCGCGGAGAAGGAAGAAATAAGCTCGACTTCTTGCCTCCGTTAAGGTAGTCCGTGAAAAGTGGGAAAGTGAAAGGGAGAGCATGGCGAGACTTTTAATCAAAACGGATGGGATAGAAAACCGGTTGATCGAGCTCAAACTGGGGGTGAATCGCATTGGCCGCAGCCCGGATACGGACTTCACCATCACCCATCCGACCGTGTCGAGCCTTCACTGTGAAGTGGTGTTGATGGAGGAAGGCGTGACGATACGCGATCTGGAGTCCACAAACGGCACGTTCGTGGATGGAAGACCTGTTCGAGAAGCCAGATTGTCCGCCGGCCAGATTGTCCGCCTGGGCGACGTCGAATTGTCCGTCGAAAGCACCGAGTTCAGAGTGGCGATTCCCAAATTTGTTGACATGGAACTACCGGCCCCCCCCGTCGTTATGGCGGATGGATCCCTTGTCTGCCCGCGTCATCCGCACGCGCGTGTCACCCATCGGTGCATCCATTGCCACGAAGTCATGTGCGAGCCGTGTGTTCATCGAATCCACCGCAAAGGAAGCCGGACCATTTTGTTCCTTTGCCCCATCTGCAGTCATGCGGCGGAGCCAATCGGTGGCGTTCAAAAACCGAGGAAGAAGTCACTCCTCGCGCGCGTGGGTGAAACGGTCAAGATGAAATTCACCCACGCCATTCATCTGGACGACGACGCTCGCTGAGTGCCCGTCTCAGGGGACATTCCGCGCAAGCAATTTGCCGCTGCAGCAGAAAAACCGCATCGGGTCTTGCAGACCCCATTCGGGCACATCCACTTTCGCAATGTCCATTTTTGAGCCTCACCCGGGGTCTCGGGCGTTGTGCTCCGTGACAGATTGAGGTTCACCCCCCCGGCATCGACCACGCAATGTGCAGACATCCCATACCGTCCCTCCACTAGGGTGTGGCATAAACGGTGCTCCCAATGACTTGGGAAGTCGTATGCGGGCGGTGCTGGAATGGATTTTGGATTCCCGAATTGGGCCTGAAAGTGCAAAACGAGAATGAACGTCAAGACAATCCTTTTCGTCGAGAATGACCCGGTCGCGTTGCAGATGTACCGCAATCGTCTCGAACGCGAAGGTTTTCACCTCCAGACTGCTCAAGACGGTTTGGAAGCGCTCAAGGCTCTTTCCCAGTTCACACCCGATCTGGTTGTGCTCGACATCATGCTCCCCAAACTCAATGGTGACGATGTCATTAAGTTCGTGCGCGCGGATCCGCGACTGAAATCCCTGCCGGTTGTAGTCTTCTCAAACGCACGCATGAGTGAACTGCCCCAGGACATCACTGCGACAGGTCTGACACGGCACCTGGTCAAGACGGATTCCACCTTCCCGATGCTGCTTCAAACCATCCAGGACCTTCTCGCTGCAGCCTCGACCGGAGGGTCGGTGGAGGCCCCACCCACGGACACTCCCGCGATCCAGGCCCAAACCGGGAACAGTGAGGCCGAGACGCCCGCGATTCCCCAAGAGGCCCCGAGCAGATGCGCTGAATTCATGAACGAGGCACTCGCCGAGGTTCCGAAAATCCGCGAGCATTGCCTTGCTTACATCAAGGCGCCTTCATCCCCGGCCAGCCTGCAGCATCTGCCCAACCTTTATCAGCGCGTGCGGTCCATGAGCGCCAACGCCGCCAACGTCGGCTGCACTCGAATCGCATTGCTTACTGCGGCCTTCGATGCGCTGCTCTCTGAAATCATGGTCAAGCCCTCCTGGGTCACACCATCGATACTCCAAACCATCGCTCAGGCGGTGGACTGCCTGGACCTCCTGCTGACCAGCAGCGAAACGGATCTCGCCGAACCCATGCCCCAGGTCAAAGTGCTCGCCGTCGATGACGATGTCGTCTGCAATCACGTGATGGTGACGACCCTCAAACGTGCCAAGTTCGATGCCCATTGTGTCGAGGATCCTCTCGCCGCGCTGCAACTGCTCCAAACCAACCATTACGACCTGGTCTTCCTGGACATCAACATGCCCGATATGACCGGCTTCGAACTTTGCGAAAAGCTGCGCCGCATCCCTCACTGCAAATCGACACCCGTCATTTTCATCACCGGCCACAATAATTTTGACAATCGCAAACAAAGCGTGCTGAGCGGAGGTCACGACTTCATCACCAAGCCGGTGTCTCCTTCGGAACTCGCGCTCAAAGCAACCCTCCATCTGCTGAGAGATCGATCTCAGCGCACTTCCACTCCACATACAGATACTCACCACACCACGGCCGACGTCTCAATTAATCCGTCACTCCCCGCGACGCAAAAGCAGGCCGATCAAACCGCAGTCTGTCAGACACAACCTGCCGCCCCCTCGATGGTGGAACAGCCTCCTATGGAGCCGGCGATGGAGAATGGGCAGGACGCAACCATTCCCATTGCCGCGTTGCCCTTGAGTGAACCGGGCCCCGAGGGTGCGCCTGCGTTCAGTATCGCCACTTCTGCAACCGAAACAGGCACCAGCAACGTGTCTGAGACCGTTCCAGACGCCAACAACCTCCCGTTGGACGTCGGAGCCCTCATTGCGCCGCCCGGCAACAATGGCTCGCATCCAGATAATATTGCGAACAAGGAATCGAACGAAAAATTTGACAAGATCGCTGTTGTGGTCGCGAAGATCATGTTCGGAGAGGACCCTGTGACCGAGCGGAACTTGCGCCTGGTGCGCCTCGCCCTTCAGCACTACAACCTCGATGAGATTCTCGGTGACCCCGTCGCCGATCCCCAGGAACGGACTCAAAACCTGATTCCCTGACGATTTCGCGCCTTAAGCAGTCTGCCGGATCTGTGGAGAAGGTTGCCATTATTGCCCTGATTCAGGACAGGAGGGCGATTGACGAGAAACCTGGAATACCCATCTGCCAGAATACAACTCCCGCTCAACGCCTCGAAGGACCGACTTTTAACGTTGGTATCTGTGGAGCCGGCCATCCCGGTTTTCCAGGCCTCGGCACCTGGCGAAACCCCAGCCGTGGCAGAGGAAATGCTAAAACAGAAACTCGATTAAGCAAAAAAGTTTGGAATATCCATTGCTTCTGATCGTAAACCAATGCGTCTGACTTTATCGAAAACTTTAGAGCCAAGGAGACAGTACTCTGCCTTCACACTGGCAGAAGTGGTCATCGCCATCGCCATCGTCGCGATCGTCTATGGCGGCATGTTTATGGCCTATACGCAATCCACAAAGCGCGCCCAGTGGACGGGCTATTCCCTCGCGGCGCAGGCACTGGCGATCCAACAAATCGAACAGGCTCGGGCCGCCGTCTGGGATCCTTCGAAACCCGAGAATGACTTCACCAACTTGAACCTCAATTCTCGGCTATTCACGACGAACCCGCCGAACTACACCTACACCGGTTACACCTGTACCTACCTGGATCTCCCGACGTCGGGAGGAAATTTTGTCACCGCCACCAATTACGTCACCATTCGCATGCTCAACTACAACACCGGTTCGAGCACGTTGACCGGCGTTCAATTGCAAATGGTGAGGGTGGACACGGTTTGGCCGTTCACCTGGGGATCGGGAGCCGGGACGACGACCAGGCTCTATACCAACACCATCTGCACCTACGAAGCGCCGGATAATCGGGACAATTCGACGCTGTAAGAGTTGGCCGCTTATGAAACTCCTTCAGAATAAAGGGCAATGTGCGGAGGGTGGAGATCCTTTAAAGATGCGGGCTCTCACCCTCGTTGAGATGATGACCACGATGGCTGTATTTGGTTACGTCGTCATCGCGCTGGTTTACGGACAGATCTTCGGCCTGCGACAGGACGAGCTTGTCGAGAGCAAGTTGGGCGCGAGCGACCAGTCGCGTCGGGATTTCGGACAAATCATGCGCGACATGCGAAGCGCCCAAATCTGGGGTGTCGGCAATTATTCAGGAGGCACTTTTACCCCGATTTCCAATGGCTCATTGCAGCAGGGCGCCGCCATCCAAATCTTTCTCGTCGCCAACAACACTACCAACATCGTTTACTATTTTGATACCAGCACCCCGGGCAACTCTAAACTGATGCGCATTCACACCGGGGACGCCGGCGCCACCACCCTGGCCTCCAACCTCACCAACTATTACGGCGGCGCGCTGACGTTCACCGCCGAGGACTTCAACGGGAACCCCGTCACCGACCTGTTGGACAGGCGTGTGGTGCATTTTACACTAGGCTTTCTCCAGTACCAATATCCGCTGACGATGGTCGGGAGCGGCTACATGTACGACTTTTACAAAATGGAATTCAGGGTTACCCCACATGTTCCACCAGGACGATGAAAACGAGACTTTTCCTCAAACGTTGCACCCGCTCCGGCTATGCGCTCTTGATGGTGATGGTCATCATCGCCGTGAGTCTGCTGCTCATGGCCAGCACCTTGAATCGCACTTATACCGTCGCGAACCTCAACAACCACAGCAACCAGCTTATTCTGTGTCAAAATGCCGCTGAAGCTGCCGTCGAGAAGGTGTTCGCCCGAATGCAATATGACTTCCAGTCCGGCGGCGGCCCCGCAACGGTTGCCAACAATCTGGCGACAGCGGGGACCGGGTATCGCGCGAGTTATCCCAACGAAGATTCCTTCTGGAGCAATTTTCAGTTTTCAGATGGCAATGGGAACAACAACGCGACTTACGTGGTTACAAACGGCATCTATTCGAGCAATCTCCCCGCGGCCTATCCAGGCAGAATCACTGCCAACGCCCCAATTTATCGCATCATGTCGAATGCACAATGGCGCAATGGAAGCAGCTCGGTCATCGGCACCTGCCAGGAGGACGTGATGCTCGCGCTTGTCCCGCTCACAACCTACGCCATCTTCTACAACGGCCTGCTGGAATTCAGCACGTGCGCCACCATGACCGTGAACGGGCCCGTCCACTGCAATACGAACATTTATGTCGGCACAAGCGCAACCCTGCTGTTTAACACCATGGTGACCGCGTCCGGCACAATTTCAGCACCCACCGACAACGGCGCCAGTTATGGAAACGCTTACAATTTCAACAGCGGTTGGAACACCACTTTTGCCGGCACCCCGACCAATTACGTCACCAACATCGCCACCCTTCAACTGGCGCTGCCCATGACGAACACACATTCCATCATCGACATGCCCCTCACGAACGACTACTCGACAACGGCGGGATCGCAGCGCCTTTACAACCAGGCTCAGGTGGTTCTGCTGGTCAGCAACACAACCGTGAATTATATCGTCCAGCAGGCGCCCAACTCCTCGTCCGTATCCGCCGCCGATCCAACCCCGTACAAATCACCCTCGTATGGCACGAATGTGGCCATCCTGGCTACAAACCTTCCTTTCCTTACCCTCACCAACCGCTTTTTTGATGGGCGAGAAAATAAAACCAATCTCACCACGCAAATCGATGTGGGCAGTTATGCAAACTGGATGAGCACGAACGTGAACATCATGGGGCCAGGCCATACGAAGTTCACTTCCGGCACCTACCCGACCATTCTCTACGTCGCGGACAACCGCACGGTGACAGCGGGGCAGCTCGCCGTCGTCCGGCTCACGAACGGGATCGCACCTCCTTCCAACGGAGCCGAGGGATGGTCGGTCGCCACCCCCAACCCGCTCTATGTGTGGGGCAACTACAATCAGACAAACTCCAGCCTTCTCGGCACCAACAATACCTCGGCGGGAACCGTTCCCTGCGCGCTGATTTCTGATGCATTGACAATTCTCTCGTCGAGCTTCAACGATCGCAACAGCCTTACCAGCGGCTTTTCCACCAGTGCCAGCGCCTGGAACGCCGCCAGCGCCGATACCGTGAATGCCGCCATCGTCACCGGCATCGTTCCTTCCACCGGCACCGACAGCATGAATTTCAGCGGCGGCGTCCACAACCTCCCGCGCCTGCTCGAGGATTGGAGCAGTTCCACGCTGTGGCTCAATACCTCCATCATCAATTTGTACAATAGCACGCGAGCCACAAGCAAATTTGTCAATCCAGGCACGTACTACGAACCGCCCACCCGGAAATTCAGCTACGATCTTAATTTCTCGGACCCCACCAAAGTCCCTCCGGGCATCCCCAATGCCCTTGTGGCCTTGCGATACAATTGGGCCGTCCCCCCTCCTGGAACAATCAACTATAATGTCGTTCCATAGAGCAAGTCATCTGCTGGCAATCATTCTCCCAGGCTTGTGCCTTTCCGCTACCCACGCCTTCGCGGATCCGGCGGACACGGAGGACGTCACCAACAAGCCGCCTCTCCAGGTCGCCTTGAGGAACGAGGAGTTCCTCGGAACCTCAAATGACAGGCAGGTGCGGCGCGTTTACCTGACCCTCGGAACGAATCAATTTGCCCTGACCGTGCCGGAAGGTTATCGGGTGGATGCGTCGGATCCGCAGAAAATGGTGTTTTCCGACGCCCATGACACCTGCTTCATCTCGTTCCACTTCATGGATCCTTCGCCCGACGCGTCGGACCAATCGGGGACCGATTCCTGGCGCAACCTCGCTCTCAGCCGGTACCCTGGCGCAATCGTTACGGATCAGACCTCGGAATTCGCCGGGAGTCACGCCGGCCAGGCCTACGAACTTCGGTGGGTCAACTCCGGCGGAGCGGAACAAGCAGCGCGTATCGTGTTCATTCCCTCGCGAGCCGGAGTCATGGAGTTCAATCTCATTTCCAGCCCCAAATACTTCGACGCCGGCCGCTATGTCTTGAGAGTGCTGCTGGCGAGCTTGCGTACGAACGAAGGTGGCAGGCTCGAAATCACCCCGCTTTCTGACAAAAGCTGAGACACCCCGGTGACACTCTGTCGCTTCCGTAAGGCACATTCCCGCCCCGGGAAGGGCCGTCAGCCGCCATGGAACGCCGACTGCTTTGCAACCTGCTTGTTTAAGGTTCGTACCGATGCATCCGCGTGAGATGCTGCTTGCAATCACGTTGCTAACTGGATAAAGACACGACTACGACTATGGCGTTGCCATTCGGGGATAGCGGAGCACGAAAGAGACGCGACCAGATGTTGGCAGTTGATCTGGGCGGTCGCACCACCAAAGCCGTCCATATGCAGCGGCGCGGCGATGGTTTTGCCCTGTGCGGCTATCTTCTCTTGGATGCGCCTATTTTTGAAAAGACCCTCCCGGTCGATTTGCTCACCGAACATCTCAAGGCGGTGAGCCATGCGTTGGATTGCAAATGCAAATGGCTGACCCTGACGTTGGGAGTTTCGGATGCCCTGGTCAGACACGTGGAGATGCCTTCCATGCCCGTCGAAGACATGCGTCTGGTCTTGAAAAACAACTCCAGGGTTTATCTGCAGCAGGATATGTCCGGCTACGTTTTCGATTGTCAGGTCGCCTCGCCGGCACCGCAATCCAAGCCAAATGAATCGACAAAAGGCCCCCCCGGCCAGCAAAAGCAAAAGGTCCTGGTGGCCAGCGCAAAGAACCAACTGATCGATGATTTCGTCCTGGCAGCCAGGAATGCCGGTTTCATCCCCGACCACATCGTGCCCGGTGTCATTGGCCCCATCAATGCCTTCGAGAGGGCGCTGCCGGAGGTTTTTGAGAAGGAGTCGGTGGCCCTCGTCGATATTGGTTTCAAGTCTTCCTCCATCTCGATCCTGAAAGAAAAGGACCTGATCTTAAACCGGGTTGTCGCCATCGGCGGAGACCGGCTCACCGCAGGTCTCGCCGAGGCGATGAACATCACCTATGCCGAAGCGGAAGGAATCAAAATCGGCATGGCGAATGAAGTTCAAAGCCAGCTTGAACCGTTGCTCACTCCTCTCGGCCGTGAATTACGCGCTTCCCTCGACTTCTTTGAACACCAGCACGACCGTCCGGTGTCCCAGGTGTTCCTCTCGGGCGGTTCATCGCGGTCAGACTTTGTCGTGGAAACCTTGCGGCGCCAACTGATGGCAGACTGCAGGACCTGGAACCCCACGACAACGTTGAAGCTGGCGCTGTCACCGGAGCAAACAGCGGAGCTCGAACACATCGCGCCGCAACTCACCGTCGCAATCGGCGCGGCATTGACCGCCCTCTGAATCATGCCGATCCGCATCAATTTGCTGGCAGATGCTCAGGCCCTTGAAGGGCAGCGCCGCCGCGATCCGGTGAAACGACTCGTCCTGGCCGGAGTGGTTGCCGTCATGCTCATTTTGGTCTGGAGCAGTTCCTTGTTGGTCAAGACGATGATTGTGAAAGGCGACTTGAATGGGTTTGAGAACAATCTCAGCTCGCGCACCAATGAGTATCGCCAGATTCTCGAAAACCAAAGAAAGATCGAGGACGACAAACAGAAACTGCAGGCTCTCCATCGATTGGCAGTCAATCGCTTCCTGGTTGGCAATCTCCTCGATGCCCTCCAAAAAACCACCGTGAACAACGTCCAGTTGCTGCGGCTCAAGATCGATCAGTCGTACACAATGACCGAGGAAACCAAACCGAAGGACGACACCGGCCACTCGAGCGGCAAGCCGGCGACTACAACGGAAAAAATTGTCCTGACACTCAATGCCAGAGACAGCAGCCCCACTTCAGGCGACGGGGTCAGCAAGTATCAGGATGCCTTGTCGAGCGCGCCCTATTTCCAGTACGCCCTCGGAAAAGGAGGCGGGTTTCGCCTGACTGCCCTGGGTTCGCCACAAACGGGTCCGGACGGAAAACCGTTTGTCCTTTTCACGGTTGGAGCCCGTTTCCCGGAGAAAACGAGATGAGCAGGCTTTCCAAAGACAAGAGAAACCAGGTCATCCTCGTCGCATTGATGACGCTCCTGGTCGTGGTCGGTCTGTGGTACAGCCTGATCCGTTACCAGCAGGAGAACCTGAAGAAAATCGACGATCAACGAAATGTGGCGTTAACCAAATTGTCGCAAATTCAGGATACCATCAAGCACAGCAAAGAATTGGAGGAAGATCTCCTCTCCGTCAGTAAAACGCTGGCAACTGAGGAAGAGGACATGGTTTCCGGCGATCTCTATTCCGCCATGGTCAATTCCATCCGCAAGTTCAAGCTTCGCCACAAAATCGAGATTCCACAATTTGACTCGGCTGGAATGGCCGTGGACGTGAATCTGCTGCCCAAGTTTCCCTACAAGCAGGTCACCATGACCATCTCCGGAACTGCGCACTACCATGATCTGGGCAAATTTATCGCCGATTTTGAAAACCAGTTTCCTTCCTCCCGCATTTTGAATCTCGAATTGGTTCCAGCTTCAGCGTCGGGGCCGGAGGAAAAAGACAAGCTGGCATTCAGGATGGACATCGTGTGCCTTGTCCATCCTGATGGATCCCATCCGGCCAACACTCCATGAAAAACCCATTTCATTCTGTTTCCGGTGCGTCCCTTCTGGCGGTGATGTTCTTCGCAATAATGGCCGTCCTCGCTGCCCCCCCGGAGATCAAACGCAAATCCGACGCGCAAATGAGCGGAACGAATGACATTCCCCAATCCACTTTCAGTATCCCCGCCGCCCCACAGGAAGGACGTGATCCATTCTTCCCCAATTCCTTTCATGGCGCCGCCTCAACGGCTCTCACACAAACCCCTTCCGCGGCGGCCGAAGCACTTGTTCTAAACGGCATCGGCGGCACTCCCGATCATAAACTGGCGATGATCAATGGTCGCACCATGGCTGAAGGCGAAACCAATGAGATCAATACCGTCGCCGGTCGCGTCCGAATCCATTGCATCGAAATCAAGGGAGAATCGGCTGTCGTTGAGGTCGTCGGTGGCGAACGCCGGGAACTGCACCTCCGCGACTGATGCCCTGAAAACACTCACTGACCTGTCGTGCAACGGGCACGAAGGCGCCACAGAGTGTTTGTTGTCCCAATGATGGACAACACCCTTTCTCCGTTAGTTGATTTTTTTACCAAAATCCAAAAATTCTTTCCCGCCCAACCTTGGCACCTCGGCTGCTGAACACGCCCCCGGAAAGTGATTCACCCTTTTTGGGCAAAACAGGAACAAGAGCAAAAACATGAAAGCTAAAATCATCATCATGATGTTCAGCGGGCTTCTCGCCGGTAGTGTGGCGGTGTCAGCCCAAAACTATACGCTAGCCGCCACGGACGCTGCCGCGACATCAACCAACGCCGCGACAACCGATACGAGCGCTGGCGTTGCGGCCGCAAATTCCGGCGCCGCTTTGACGAACGCTGCGGCCCCGACGGCGGATGCCGCCACCCAGAGCGCCGACGCCACTTCAACCAATGCCGCGGTCCAGGCCGCGACTGACACCAGCACCGTGGCGGACGCGACCGCCGCGCCGATCATCCCGCTGATCGTCATGGATGACGTGCCCCTGACCGATGCCATCAAGAATCTGGCAAGACAGGCCAACATAAACTACATGCTCGACCCGAAACTCTCCTATGGCCAAATGGGTCCGGATGGCAGACCCATCCCCCAACCCACCGTCTCGATCCGCTGGGAAAACATCACCGCTGAACAGGCGTTGACTGCGCTCATCAATAATTATGGCCTGCAGTTGGTGGCTGATCCCAAAACAAAAATCTTCCGCGTGACCATCAAGGATCCCGCGGTTCCCGATCCCCTGCAGTCGAGGGTCATCCAGCTCAAATACGCCAGCCCAAGCAATCTTCTCGCAGCCGTGGAGACGACGCTGATCGACAAACGCAGCAAGGTGATGGCCGATGTGCGCACCAGCCAATTGGTGGTACTCGCCACGGAAAGGGAATTGGACGCAGTCGATCAACTGGTCGCGCGCCTCGATACCCAGACCAGACAAGTGCTCATCGAAGCGCGATTGCTGGAAACTGTCGTAAGCCCCAGCACGGAGAAAGGCATCAACTGGGCCGGCACGCTCGCCGCGCAACACGTCACCGTGGGCAACAATGCCTTGCCGGGCATCCCGGCGCAAGCGGCGATTCCAGCAAATCCTAGCCTGGGGACAGCAGAGGTTGGGGCGTCCCAGGGCATCATCGGCGGCCTTCTTTCCAATCCCCAGGTGATTGGCAGCCTGGCCAGGGGCAGCTTCTTCAGTCCGGCCACTGCCTTCCTGAACGCGGATGGCGTCAATGCCGTCGTCTCCTTCCTGAACCAGAATTCCGACACCAAGGTGATCTCAGAGCCGCGAGCCGTCACGTTGGACAATGAAACAGCGCACCTCGAAGTCGTCCGCGCCACCCCGATCATCAACGTCACCGCAGGCACCGCAAATACAACCGGCGGTTCCCAGATCACTTACACCAACCTGGGCATTATCCTCGACGTGACCCCGCGCATCTCCGCCAACAGCTTCATCAATCTCAAGGTGGTGCCGGAAGTGTCGAGGTACGCGGATACGATCTCCAAAACCATCTCGGGCCAGTTGTTCCAGGCGGATGAATATGACCTTCGGAGAATCGAGACACGCGTCATGATTCCCAGCGGGAATACATTGGTGCTGGGCGGGCTCGTTTCGGACGATCTCACCACCCAGAACACCAAGGTGCCGTTGCTGGGCGATATACCGGTTCTGGGCTATGCCTTTCGCAGCGATTCCAAGCAGCGCACAAAACAAAATCTGCTTGTCTTCATCACGCCGACCATCGTGCAGGATTCGGACTTTCAGGAGACCCCGAGCAACTTCCTCAAGACTCCCGTGACCGTGGCTAAGGACAAAATTCCCGACTGGTCCTTCTGGGACACCGGCAAGCCGTGGGACTGGAGCAAGAGCGCCGACTGAATCGATGCCCGATCAGCAAAGCTGAATTCACTCCCGCGAAAACCGCCGTCCCCACGGCGGTTTTCCGCTACAGGTTAAGACCGCCGTCCCGGGGTCACCCCGCGATCCGCTTCAGATAGTCAAACGAATAAATCCCCGACGCGTGGCCGTCCGCCCAAACCGGCTGCACGGCATACCCGCCCACCTGCGCCACGCGGATCAGCCGGAAGGCCTCGGCCGATAACGGGCGATCCGGGTTCTTATAGACATTGCCCATGACGTCCACCTCCCCTTTGCACCCGGCACACGGACAGTGCCGCCGCAACTTTTCCAGCGCGATGAAACTTTCGCTTCCATCTTCCCATTTCACGGCCAGTTCCTCGCCGATGGCCTGGATATCGACAGGTTTCATAACGCCGCTCTTACTTTGCCCGCAGGAGCAGCATTGGCACGCTGATGCTGTGTTGCACCCGGATGGCCGTCGTCCCCAGGACAAGATCCGCGACAAATTGGTGGCCGTGCGTGCTCATCGCCACCAGGTCGGGCCTCCTCCGCTGGACCCAGTTGAGGATCTCCTTCACCGGTTCGCCGCAGGCCAGTTCCGACTCGGCCACGATGCCGGCGGAAACAAACTCGGCCTGGACGCGGTCCAAATAACCCCGGCTTTCCTCGACTTCCTGGCCCGCCGCATTCGGGCCGTGATACTGGGCCGGCGCTCCGCTCGCCACGTGAAGCAACACAACCCGGCTTTGCATCGCTTTCGCAAGCAGTTTGACGTGATCGATGATCGCCCGGTCGGTCGGGGTGCAATCCAGTGTCACAAGAATTGTCTTATACATGCCAGTGCGTTTCCCTTGGGCGCGCTCCCTGCCGCGGCGATGCGCCCCGCGCCCTTTCGAGCGGTTCCCGTTCAGAGCCTTTCCAGAACCCGGTCCAATTCCTCATCCGTGTTGTAGAAATGCGGCGATAACCGGATGTAACGCCGTCCCGCGCGATCCGTTCGCAACGACGTGACCATGTTCGCCTCGGAAAGCTTCTGATGCAGTCCCGATGGATCATCGCCGTCACGGTGAAATGAAACAATGCCGCCGTCCGCTCCGATCGGCGCATCGGACAGCAAAACGGTGTAACCCTTCGCCTGCAGGGCCGCGGCCAATCGCGCCCGCTTCCGCAACAGCTCCCTGGAGATATTTTCGATCCCAATCTCCAAAACCAACCCCATCGCCGCCACCAGACCGACCACCCCCAGCAGGTTGTGGGTCCCGGCTTCATATTTCCTGGCGTCATTTCGAAATGCGATTCGTTCCTGCGCGACAAAATCGGGGCAATGCACATTGTGCCACCCGAAAATCGGCGGGTTCATCTTCTCCTGGACTTCGCGCCGCACATAGAGCACGCCCGCGCCGCACGGACCCAGCAACCATTTATGCGCATCCGCCGCGAGCATGTCCACCTGCCCGACCGGAGTCGGAAATGCCCCGAGCGTCTGAATGGCGTCGAGGCAGAACAGGATCCCTCGCTCGCGCAAGAAGGCGCCGATGGCTGAAATATCGATCCGGTATCCGCTGATAAAATGGCACGACGCCAGCGCCACCAGGCGCGTGTTCTCATCCACCTGCCCCATCACGTCCATCGGCCGGATCACGCCCAACCCGCGCGTGTTCATCAGCCGCACCTCCACACCCTGTTCCGCCAGCGCCATCCAGGGATAAACGTTCGACGGATAATCGTCGAAATAGATCAAAATGTTGTCGCCGCTGCCGAATTTCAGGCCGCTGGCGACGAAACTCAGGGCCAGTGACGTGGGACCGACAAACGCAACCTCCTCCGGCTGACAATCGAGCAACCGCGCGGCAAGCTTGCGGCCCTCATCCAGCATGCCCGGGTAAACAAATTTCTCCTGGTCGCCGGTGCCGGCTTCGAGCGCGTAATCCCCGATCGCCTGGGAGACACGGCGCGGCAATGGGCAGACCCCGGCATGCGCCAGAAAAATCTTGTTGCGGGTCACCGGAAACTCGCGCCGCCGCAGTTCCTCGTCTGCCAGAATGTCAGTCAAGGTCATGGAAGAAACCTGTATTCATTGCCAAAAATCATTGCCGATCCGGCGATCACTCTAGGCCATCGGGAATCGTCCGCAAGTCATGAAACCCGGTTCAGAACCCGCCCGCATTCCGGATATCGTGGAATTGCCGCACCCAGAACCGGACCACGATGTACCCGCCCATGAACAGCACGCCGATATAAATCAAGCGTGGCGCCCACACGGCCACGGAGTGAAGTTTGCGCGATCCCTCCTCCTGGTAATACGCCTGCATCCGCCGCAGGGTGTCGTCGAGCGTTCCACTCATCTCTCCCGTGGCGTATTGGTTGATGAAAAGTTCGGGAAAGCCGGACGAACTCCGGATCAGCTCTGCGGGCGTCCGGCCCGCTTCCAGGAGCAGCCTCCAGCCCGTGACCGTCCGATTCAGGCCGGGCGAGCCGCTCGCCGCAGCCGCCAGCTCCCAGCCTTCAATAATCGTCACCCCCGCGCTGAGCAGCGCCTCCAGCGCCGCCGCCAGCCGCGACAGCGCGAGGTAACGCCGCCCCGTCCCCAGCACCGGCACCCGGTGCAAAATGGCTTCCACCCGCGCGCGCCAGGCCTCGCCATGCCGGCTTTGCGCCGCATAAATCAAGGATGCGGTGATTCCGTACACCGGCCCCAGCCCGACCACCAGCACCAGCAGCCAGTTGCCCGACCCGACAAGCTGCAGGAAAGCAAGAATCAGGACCGAAAAATGAAAAAGGAAAACGGGATAGGCCAGATCGCCAATAAACTGTTTGGCCATCCGCGCGCGGTCGCCATAGTAATCCGACAGCAACCGGAAACACTGGTCCAGCCGCCCGCTTTTCTCGCCGGCCTCAATCAGCGTCACGTCAAATGCCGGCAGCCAGGGACCGATGTTCGACAGGCCCTCGGCCAGCGTGCGGCCGGCGGCGAGTTCAAGAAGCAGTTTCCGGAGCGGCTCTCGATAGGAACGCGCCGGAGGATGGCTTTGCAGTTGCTGCAGCGCGGCAACCAGCCCGAGGCCGGCGGCGGTAAGCTGGGCGAGCTGATGGTAAAACTCGGCGCGCTGAGTGAATTGTCCGGGTGTGACCATCATCTCAACACAAAGCCACAAAACCGCAGGAATTCAACTCAATTGTCAGAAATCAAGCGGCCACGCGATCGAAACTCGCTTTCAAATCGCGTTTGCTGTGAAGGCCCACGATCTGGTCGGCCACCTGTCCCTTGTGAAAAAGCAGCAAGGTGGGGATGGCCCGGATTCCGTACTCGGCGGCCACTCCCTGCTGCTCGTCAATGTTCACTTTGCCAATCTTCACCCGGCCGTCGTATTCCTCGGCCAGTTCGTCGAGAATCGGCGCAATCATTTTGCAGGGGCCACACCATTCAGCCCAGAAATCCACCAGAACGGGCGAAGAGGATTGCAGCACTTCCTGCGCAAAGTTTTCCTGCGTCAGGCTGACGATTTTCTCGGATGCCATAATGGGGTGGCTGAAAAAAGGTGAAGGATGACTTTGGCGGAGCCGCAGGCCTAGTCCAGGACCATGAAGGCCACATACGCCGTCGTGCCGACCGCCAACAATCCCACCACCGCCGCGGCGATCGCCAGGAGGACATCCACCGGGCTAAGTTCGGGAGCGGCCGGAGCAATCGGGGCGGCCGAGGTCCGTGAGGCTCCCGAAGAGCGTGGTGCAATGGGGGCGGCAGTTCCGGTGCGCGCCGCCGCCGGTGCGGCGGCTGCGGCGTGAGCCGGCGCCGGCGCCGCACTCCCAGCTCCGGTCGGACCGCTCGGCGGAAGCGTCGGCAGCTTGATCGTCGGCGCCGCGGACGGCTTGGGCGGCAAATTGATCCGGACAGTTTCTTTCTTGGGCTGCACCTTGCCTGTTTCCTTTTTCGGAGGAACAGCACCGGTCGGAGTATTAGGAACGTTCTCGGCCATAAAGCGTAATCAAGATAAGGGGCGCAAGCTGCCTGTCAAATCCAATTCCTCAAGACACAGGCCGGCTCGAAAGTCAGTCCGGCCCTGTGAAAATGCTCTCCGCGCTCAGGGGCGCTCGCGGCGCTCGTAATCGCCGCCGCGTTCACCACCCCAGCGCTGCTGCTGAGGACGTTCTTCCCGAGGGCGCGCTATATTCACCGTCAGCGCGCGTCCCTGAAACTCCTTGTTGTGAAACTGTTCGATCGCCTTGTTTGCTTCGTCCGGATTCCCGAATTCGACGAACGCGAACCCGCGCGATTTACCGGTCATCTTGTCCATCATGAGATTGATCGAAGTGACAACACCTGCCTGGGAAAAATAATCCTGAAGGTCCTTTTCCATCGTCTCGTACGATAAATTGCCCACAAATAGCCTGATTGGATTCATAATGCTGTTTTGGCTCAAAAAACCGCGTAGGAGGACTGCGCCGGCAGAATCGCTGAATGTCGTTTAGGGTTCACTGACAATCTGTCTTCTGACACCGACACTGTTTGTTTGAACCGACGCCGCTATTTCTAACAGACCGCTCTCGCGCGTCAATATCAGAGTGATCCGATTCCATCCGCCGCTGTTTCACGGAAGATCAAATCCTCAACCCCTTTTACCGCAGTCTGTTGCATTATTTGAACTCATTCGCACATCTTGAAACAATTCTTCCGCCACGATGAATCCAACGCAGCCGCGTGCCCCGCAGTGGCAGGGATGCCCCCGATAATCCCTCAGGAAGTTCGATTCTGCTGGCATCAAAGACGGCTTAGAGTGAAAGGAATTTCAGCACCTGCACTTCCTTCTTGAATACGATTTGAATGGTGTTCCCGCTGAATCGGACATCCAGCGGAGCCCGGTCCTGATAATGTTCCCACATCACGCGGCCGTTTCCGGGATTCAACCGCCTGATCCAGACATGGGACTTCGGTTCCAGCCCGATGCTCCAGGGGTTCTCCTTCTGGTCATCGGCATCATACGACTGCACCACATAAATATACCTCCCTGAAACGTACGAAACAAAGCCCCCAGGGTCCACGCTCCACAGGATCTTGCCGACCCTCGGATCCATTTTGAGGATGATGGCGCGGATCGTCTGTGTCACATCAATCTGCCGCGAGTACTTGATCGTGTCCGGACTCGCAGTCGTGGTGTTCAAATACATCATTCCTTTGTCATCGAAGAACATCCCCACTATTCCAATGGACGGCAGGCGCCACCGCACGGCACCCGTTCTTGAATCAAATGCGGTCAGCACCGCCTGGTCGAAGACGTAGAGCATGTCCCCTCGTTCCACACAGGGTCCCGCGCCCAATGGCCCCGCTTCTTCACCGAATGAGCCCCTGCCGCCACCGAGGTTGTACGTCAGCGTCGTTTGCCACAGTTTCTTGTTCATCTTGTCCAGCACAACAAGCATCTTGCCGCCGGCAACCACATTGACGGTTTTCAGGCAACACAGCGAAGGGGGTCCAATCACTTCTCCCGTCCAGTCCGGCGCCTCCTTCACGTCCGGACGGCGCACGGTCACCTGATACCGGCTTTCGTCCTCCGTGATCTTGTCCCCCCCGCGCGAGCGCTGTATCTCGTTGGCGGTTTCATTCGCAACATCGGCCGTCTTGGCGGCCGTCAACTCGCCATCCAGCGCGGATTTCGACGGCGGAGCCTTCATCGCGTTGCGGGCGATGAACCGGGCTTCCAACAATCGCGTCGAGAATTCGACGCAGCCGTATTCGCTCGGAATGATTGAAAAGCGTTCCGTCGGTTGCGGCACCGGCTCGGTCGCGTCTGGCGTCCTGGCCCCGGGTTCATCATTCACTTCCGCCATGATCTGTTCCTGATGCAGGTCGTTTGCCAGGACAACGGGCAGCGCGATCTTTGCAGGGACCGACAGGCGTTGCACCTGCTCGGCAACCTTCGCCGGGTCCAGCGGCTTTCCCGCATCCGAACCCGGCGCCCCTTGCGGCAACCCGGCCATCCCCTCCCCGCCGGAATTCGCGGTCCCCGCGCCGACGCCGGATTTTCTCGCGCTCCCCGGCGCAGTCACCAATCCCGGCTGTCCGCCAATCGTCTCAACGCGTGATTCTCCATTCGCCAGGTTGAAATGAGCGATGACCCCCTGCCCGGTCCTGGCGCTGCCCGCGAGCAACAACTCGTCCGCCCGCCGAATCAGGCGGTTTGCCCCGTAACCGAGCGAAAACTCCTGTCCGGGCTTTCCTGTATCCCAATCGTAACGGACCAGCTTGTCGGCCGCGGCCACCCAGACGTTCTCCCCGCAAACATACAATTGCAGCGCCGCTTCCTCGGCCAACTCCACGTTCCTGGTTAACTCTTCGAGTGAAGGGATTTTAAAACGGTCGGCGGCATCGGGGTTCCGAGCGGAAAGCTGGATTTTCTCGGCCCGCATCTCCTTCAATTCCAAAGCGGCCGCATCGGCAACCTGTTGCCTGTCGATCAATTGACGCGACCAGACCTCCCGCGTCGCCATCAGATCGCAGCGCGCGAGCGTATCGCCGTGCAGAAACACGAGCTGGTCCTTCCCGCACAACACCGATTCCCCGGAGTGAGCCGGCTCGGTGAATCGAATCGAGAACACGGGCTTCGGCACGGAGCCGAACCAGGCGTACCAAAACCAGAAGCCGAGCAACCCGGCCACAACTACGCCAATCGCCCACGCCGCCAGGCATACCTTTCGCCATTGCCCCGCTTCAACGGCTGACTTTTTTCCCTTGTATTCCGGAATCGCCGTTCCCTGCGCTTCGGCTTTGGCTTTGCACAGGGGAGAACAGACCTGGCCGAAAAGTTCCAGGCATTTCCGGCAGATTGGCTTCTCACAGACCAGACAACGGTGCGTGGCCGGCTGGCCCGGATGCCTCGCGCAGAATTCAACGGCGGCCGTGTCCGCCGCCGCCGCAGTCCTGGAGGCCTGGATTCTCATGCGCGATGTTCCGGCCGGAGGCGCTCCCGCCGGCGTCGGAGCGGCCACCAACGGAGGAGGCGCATCCACCGGAGCCGCAGCCGCCAGTTCCTGGCGAATCAATTCGTTCACGAGGTCGGACGAATCCAGCCCGCAGTTCTGGCATACAAACCGGATCGGTGTCTGCCTCATTCCCGGTGTGATGTCGAAGGAGTATTTCGCGCCGCACGAGCATTGAATCTTCATGGAACGCGCCGAGGTTTCGGATTCAGCAAAACAACACCCCGGCTCAATGGGAGTGAGAACGGAACGCGCGGCGGGCTCGATTCCAGATGCCCGTCACAAAAAAGGAAATTCCCGCCGTACTTGGAATGATTGTTCCCCGGCGGCCGCCCTGTGGAGGAGAAGGCGAATTCGCCCGCCGTCTTGGCCCCGGTATCAATCTGGCAGTCCGACATCAACGACTCTTGCGAATCGCTCAATTCCCTTCCCATATAGTAGGCGTAACTGATCTTCCGTTTGCGAAACGACTCCCCGAAGGGCAAAGACGCGCCCTCGCTGCCCGGGCAGATGAACAGGGCCGTGTCCGCCGTGTACCGAGGCACCAACACGTCCAGCGCTTCTTCCGATGCCTGCGCGCCGGCCGTCACCGGAAACTTTCCCCGCGAGTCATTGGCGTAGATTTCCATCGCAATATAAATCTTCTGCAAATTCTGTTCGCAGGCAACCCGCTGCCGCCGCTGGTAGCTGGGCGAACTGAATCCCCAATACATCGTCGTCAGCACAATGAGCAGCCCCAGGACAACAAGCAGTTCGATCAGTGAAAAGCCGGATCGGACAGACGACTGAGGACGGCGAACTTTGCAGGGAAGGTTCGCGTGGCAGGTGGCGATCTGCCGCAGTTCCCTCATGCATGCCCTATACCGGAATCGCCCCCGCATGGCAACCGCGATTTGCCCGCCTGCGGGCTGCGGGTGCGATTGGAAGTGAGCGTTAACAAGCACACAGGACCGCGGCTGTGGCGAAGCCCAGCCGCAGC
>PLQC01000145.1:7957-8155 GCA_003159675.1 Limisphaerales bacterium | reverse complement strand
CAAGTGGCGCGCGGTGATTGCCGTGGGCGATGGCATTCCCAGCCGGGGTTGCATCGAGGCCAACGCGCAGGCGTTGGCTCGCTATGCCGCGTTGTGTCAGGAAGCCGGACTGGTCCCCGTCGTCGAGCCGGAAGTGCTCATGGACGGCGCCCATACCCTGGAGCGGTGCTGCGAGGTAACGGAGGAAGTCCTGCGAAC
>PLQC01000145.1:7817-7938 GCA_003159675.1 Limisphaerales bacterium | reverse complement strand
CCGACGCCACGGTGAGGTGTCTTTTGCGAGCCGTCCCCGCTGCCGTTCCGGGGATCGCGTTCTTGTCGGGCGGCCAATCCGGTGAACTGGCTTCGGCCCGTTTGAATGCCATGAACGTTCG
>PLQC01000145.1:6972-7809 GCA_003159675.1 Limisphaerales bacterium | reverse complement strand
CTGGTTCATCGAGCCAGGTGCAACCGAGCTGCGCGCCGTGGGGAATACAATGCCGCGGAGGATGTTCACTATGCCAACGACCCCAAATAAATCCGAAGCCGAGCCGGCACCCGCAAAGCCAGCCGACACCAAGCCCCCTGACATCGCCTCCGCGTCGGTTCCCGACACGCTTGCGGCGCTCAAAGTTAATCCCGAGACCGGGCTTACGGGTGCCGAAGTGGACACCCGCCGGAAAGAGAACGGTTACAACGAAGTGGCTGAAAAAAGAGGGCACCCGGTCCTCAAATTTCTAAAGAAGTTTTGGGGAATCTCGGCGTGGATGCTCGAACTAATCATGGTTCTGTCCGCCGTGCTCGGAAAATATTCGGACCTCGTTGTGGTGGGCGCGCTGCTGGTGATCAATGCCGTGTTGAGCTTTATGCAGGAGAGCCGGGCCGCCGGTGTCGTTGAGGCACTGCGGAAACGGTTGCAGGTTAATGCGCGCGTCCGGCGCGATTCGAGCTGGCAGGTCATTCCCGCCCGGGAACTCGTCCCCGGCGACATCGTCCGCGTGCGTCCCGGTGACATCATCCCGGCAGACGTGAAACTTCTCACAGGAGCGTTGAGTGTTGACCAGTCGGCGCTCACCGGCGAATCGAAAGACGCGGACAAGAAGCCGGGCGAAGCGCTTGCGTCTGGGTCTGTCGTCCGCCGTGGCGAAGGCAACGGCGTGGTCATGCTGACCGGGGCGAAGACTTACTTCGGCCGCACCACGCAGCTCGTGCAGGAGGCGCGTCCGAAGCTTCACATCGAAGCGGTGGTGGCGAAGGTCGTCCGCTGGCTCTTCGTCATCGTCGG
>PLQC01000145.1:0-6960 GCA_003159675.1 Limisphaerales bacterium | reverse complement strand
GCATGGCCGTCGGGTCGAAGGAACTGGCCAAGCGCGGTGTTCTCGTCACACGCCTCAGCGCTGCGGAGGATGCCGCAACCATGGATGTCCTCTGCGTGGACAAAACAGGCACGATCACGATGAACCAACTGGCTGTCACGGGCGTGATTCCGCTGGAGCACGCGACAGAGGCTGACGTGTTATTTGCCGGCGCGCTCGCGTCGCAGGAAGCCAATCAGGATCCAATTGATCACGCGTTTCTCACCGCAGCGAAAGATCGGCACGTCTTCGACAACCTTCCCAAGGTCACGCCCGTCTCCTTCGCGCCGTTTGATGCGAAAAACCGGCGAACGGAAGCCGTGGTTGAACAGAACGGGCAGCGGCTGCGCGTGATGAAAGGTGCCGTGCGCACTATCGCAGAAGCCTGTGGACTCCAGCCCCCGGCAATCGAAGCATTGGAGGCTCGCGTCAGTGAATCTGCCGGGAAGGGTTATCGGACGCTGGCGGTCGCGCGCGGCCCCGAAACGGGCACTCCCGCCTTGGTTGGATTGGTGTCGTTGTATGACCCGCCCCGGCCGGACGCAAAACAACTCATCGCCACACTCCACGACCTCGGCGTGCCGGTGAAGATGCTTACCGGCGACGCACTGCCGGTGGCGTGTGAGATTGGGCGCGGAGTCGGGCTGCCCAACATCCGGCACATGGCGGACCTGAAGGCTGGCAACCAGACGGTTGATCTTTTCGCGGGTGCCGATGGTTTCGCGGAGGTATTTCCGGAGGACAAATATACCGTGGTGAAACACCTGCAGGCTGCGGGACATGTCACTGGCATGACGGGCGATGGCGTCAACGATGCGCCCGCGCTTCGCCAAGCCGAAGTCGGCATCGCGGTCAGCACCGCGACCGACGTGGCCAAGGGTGCCGCCAGCGTCGTGCTGACCGAAGCGGGATTGACGAACATCGTGGCGCTGGTCGAGCAAGGGCGGACAATTTACCAACGCATTCTGACGTGGATCATCAACAAAATCAGCCGGACCATCTTGAAGGCGGCCTTTGTGGCCATCGCGTTCGTGGTGACCGGCAAGTTCGTCGTCTCTGCCTTTGCCATGCTGCTGCTGGTCTTCATGACCGACTTCGCGAAGATTTCTCTTGCGACCGACAACGTCCGGCCATCCAAGAAACCGGAGACATGGAACATCGGAGGCTTCATCACCGTATCCGTGGTGCTGGGCATCGCGATGGTTGCTGAAACGCTCCTCCTGTTGTGGATCGGTTGGTCGCATTTCGGTTTGGCGGCCAACAACAATGCCCTCTATACCTTCAGCTTCCTGATGCTGCTCTACTTTGCCGTATTCTCCGTCGTGTCCGCGCGGGAGCGCCGCTGGTTCTGGGCGACGATGCCCAGCAAGACCTTCCTGTCAGCCCTCGCGGCGGATGCGCTCACGGGCACCGCCCTGACGTTCGTGGGTCTCCCGGGACTTCTGCCGTTGCCTTGGTGGCAGACGCTCGCGATTTTTGCCTATGCGATGGTCTCGTGCCTGGTCGTCAACGACGCCGTGAAGGTCGCGATGATCCAATGGCGCGTTCCTAACGCCGTGGCCAGGAAACCCGAAACCAAGGCCGAGTCTAAACCTGAAGCGAAAGGAGAGCCTAAGCCTGGCGCCAAAGCCGAAGCCAAACCTCAAGCCAAAACTGAGGTTGAAGCCAAGCCCGCAATCGGGTCGAAACCGGAAGCCAAACCGGAACCTAAACCTAAACCCGAAGCTAAAGAGGAGTCTAAACCTGAAGCCAAGGCCGATTCAAAAACTCAAACCAAAGCCGAGTCGAAGCCCGAAGCCAAAGCCAAGACACCGTCCGATTTGACGCCGCAGATCGCCAAGCGAGCCTTTGAACTCTACGAGCAGCAAGGCCGCCATGCCGGTCATGCGGTTCAGGACTGGGATCAGGCGGAGCGGCAAATTCGGGAAGATAAAGCCAAGGCCGAACCTAAACCAGAAGCCAAAACTGAGCCTGCGTCCGAAGCCAAAGCTGAACCTGAAGCCAAAGCTGAACTGAAACCTGATACCAAAACCGAGGCTAAACCAGAAGCGAAGGCCGGATCACAGCCCGAAGCCAAAGTCGAACCAAAACCTGAAGCCAAGGCTGAGCCTCCGTCCGATTTGACGCCGCAGCTCGTCAAACGAGTCCATAAACTTTACGAGGAGCTAGGGCGCGAGGACGTTCGAGCCGTTCAGGAATTGGAGCAAGCGCAGCAGGAAATGCACAAAGATGAACCCCAGAAATAAACCAGCGCGAACAGTGCGGCGGGCATTGCCGAAAGAATGAAAATGAAAATCAATTCAAAGGATTTCCGGGTGCAACCCGGAGACAAGGTCAAACTCAGGGAGTGGCCGACGATTGTGAAGCCCTTTTGCAAGTCGAAGAAGCGGTATCAAAAACTCCTGGGAGAACACGTTGAGGAGTTGAGCTCGCTGCAACGCCTTCACTATGCGTCCAACCGCTATGCGTTGCTGCTGATTTTTCAGGGGATGGACGCTGCCGGCAAGGACGGCGCCATCCGGCATGTCATGTCCGGGATCGATCCGCAAGGCTGCCAGGTTTTCAGTTTCAAACAGCCGAGCGCCGACGAGCTGGAACATGATTTTCTCTGGCGCACGACGCGCCGGCTTCCCGAACGCGGGCAGATCGGCATCTTCAATCGTTCCTATTATGAGGAAGTGCTGATCGTTCGGGTGCATCCGGAGATTCTCCGCAGTCAGGGGCTTTCGGAAGAGTTGCGCGACAAGAAAACCATCTGGAAGGGGCGGTATCGCTCCATCGTGGACTTGGAGGAGCATCTCCACCGCAACGGCACCCGGGTCATCAAATTTTTCCTTCACCTGTCGAAGAATGAGCAGCGAAAGCGCTTCCTCGAGCGCATTGATGAGCCGGACAAGAACTGGAAATTCAGCCTCTCGGACATTCACGAGAGGAACTACTGGAAGCATTATATGAAGGCTTATGAGGCTTGCCTGGACGCGACAAGCACCCATTACGCGCCCTGGCACGTCGTTCCCGCCGATGATAAGGACAATGCCCGGTTGATTGTTTCCCAAATTGTCCTTGATGCGCTCAATGAACTTAAGATGGCCTATCCCAAGACCACTGCGAAACGTCGGCGGGAATTGAAATCCATCCGCAAACGGCTCTGAAGGCAAAACTATGACAAATCAGCAACCACAACAACAATATGAAATCGGCATGGTCGGCTTGGGCGTCATGGGGCGCAATCTCGTGCTGAACATGGCCGATCACGGCTGTGCGGTGGCAGGTTATGACAAGGACGCGGCCAAGGTCGAGGCCCTGCGCCAGGAATCAAAGGAACATGATGTCCGCGGCGCGGCAGATATCAAGGGGTTCATCGGCTTGCTCCGCCGACCGCGCGCGGTCATGATGCTCGTGCCCGCCGGCGCTCCGGTGGATTCGGTCATCAAGGATTTGTTGCCGCACTTGGAAAAGGGCGATCTCATCATTGACGGCGGCAACTCCTATTTCAAAGACACCAACCTGCGCGCCCGCAACCTGACGGCAAAAGGCATCCAATTCCTCGGCGTGGGCGTGTCGGGTGGTGAAGAGGGCGCGCGTCACGGGCCGAGCATCATGCCCGGCGGCCCGAAAGAGGCCTACCAGCGGGTCCGTCCCGTCTTTGAAGCTGCTGCTGCGAAGGTCAACGGCGATCCGTGCGTGACCTGGCTGGGACCGGGATCGGCCGGGCACTTCGTGAAGATGGTCCACAACGGCATCGAGTACGGGGTGATGCAGCTTCTCGCAGAAACCTACGACCTGATGAAACGTGGTTGGGGCTTGAACGATGATGAAGTGCGTGAGGTCTATGCTTCATGGAACAAAGGCGAACTCAATGGCTATCTTGTGGAGATCACCAGCCTTATTTTCTCCAAACAGGACGAGAAGACCGGCAAGCGACTGATCGACGAAATCCTCGACGTGGCCAAACAGAAAGGCACCGGTATGTGGACCTCACAAAGCGCGATGGAACTGCAAGTGCCGATCCCGACGATCGACCTGGCCGTCGCGATGCGGGACTTGTCCGTGTTCGCGAAGGAACGGGAGCAGGCCAGCGCGATTTATCAGCGATCCATGCGGCGCTTCACCGGCGATCGCGACACCTTCCTCACGCAATTGTGCCGCGCGCTTTATGCCGCGATGATCATCACCTATGCGCAGGGCATGGCGCTTTTGGTGGTTGCTTCGGACAAATACAGGTATCACCTCGATTTCGAAGCCGTGGCGCGGATCTGGCGGGGTGGCTGCATCATCCGCGCCGCGTTGCTCGAAGACATCTGTGCGGCGTTTCACGCGCGGTCTGAGCTGCCGAATGTGCTGCTGGATACCCACGTGTCGCACAAGGTTATGGAGCATCAGGAAGATTTGCGTCAGGTGGTGTGCCAGGCGGCCGAGTCAGGGGTGTCGACCCCGGGACTGATGGTTTCGTTGGGTTATCTCGACGCCTATCGCAGCGCCTGGTTGCCGGCCAATCTCATCCAGGCCCAGCGCGACTATTTCGGGGCTCACACTTATGAGCGGATCGATGCCAAGGGCACGTTTCACACGGAATGGGAGAAGGAATGAGAATCATGAAAACGAATGACCAACTCGAACCGACAGTGTTCGTCATTTTTGGCGGAGCCGGTGACTTGACCTGGCGGAAACTCGTGCCCGCCTTGTTTGACCTCTCCCAAGACCGAAGCATGCCCGCTGATTTTTCGGTCATCGCGGTGGATCGCGTTGACTTGAGCGATGAAACGCTGCGCCGGCGTCTCCACGACGGCGTCAAGAAGTTCTCACGCCAGGGAATGGTGAAAAACGGCGAATGGGACGAGTTTTCCAGGCATATCCACTACCAGCAGGGGGATTTCAAGAAGCAGCAAACTTATACGGCCCTGGGCGAACAATGCGCGAAGCTGGAAAAGGAATGGGGCGCCAAAGTCCACCGCATCTTTTACATGGCCACACCGCCGACCATGTTCGGCGAAATCCCAAAATACATCGGCAAGGCCGGACTGGCGCGTGACCGGGAATGGGCTCGGATTGTGGTCGAGAAACCGATCGGCTATGACCTGGAATCCGCCCGTGCCCTGAATGCCATCCTCGCCGCCAATTTCGAGGAATCCCAGATCTTCCGCATCGACCATTATTTGGGCAAGGAAACGGTGCAGAACATTCTGGCGTTCCGCTTTGCCAATCCACTCTTCGAGCCGATCTGGAACCGGCGTTATGTGGATTGTGTCACCATCACCGCTGTCGAAGCTGTCGGTGTCGAACATCGAGGTGGCTATTACGACCACGCCGGAGCCCTGCGTGACATGGTGCAGAATCATCTGATGCAACTCCTTTGTCTCGTGGCCATGGAGCCGATGGTCTCCTTCGAAGCCGACGAGATTCGCAACAAAAAAGTGGATGTTCTCCATGCCGTTCGTCCGATTCACCGAGACGCCGTCCACGAATGCGTCGTGCGCGGGCAATACGGCCAGGGCTGGGTCGGGGGCAAAAAAGTTCCGGGTTACCGCGAAGAAAACGGTGTGTCGCCTGATTCCCAAACCGAGACGTTTGTCGCGCTCAGGCTGTTCCTCGACAACTGGCGCTGGCAGGGCGTGCCTTTCTACCTCCGCACCGGGAAGCGGCTCACCCGGCAGGCCTCGGAAATTACGATCCAGTTTCGGGGAGTGCCGCATCAGTCATTTCCGATTGAGTCCACTCTCGATTGGCAATCGTCCCGACTGGTGATGTCCATCCAGCCCGACGAAGGCATCGTGCTGCGCTTTCAGGCAAAACATCCCGGGCCAAAGATGCACCTGCGCTCCGTGGAAATGCAGTTCAATTACCAGGACGCCTTCGCCGCCCGGTCGCCTGACGCCTATGAAACGTTGCTTTGGGACGTAATGAAGAATGACGCCACCTTGTTCATGCGCGCCGATCAGGTGGAGGCCGCCTGGCGGTTGTTGATGCCGGTGCTCGAGGTTTGGGCGGTGGCTCCGCCCAGTGATTTCCCCAATTACGCCGCCGGCACTTGGGGACCCGAGGATGCTCAGGGGCTTCTGGCTCACGGACATAGTTGGCCCCTGCCGACCGAATTGGTGGAACAGTGCAAGAAAGAGGGAAAGAATTCGTGACTCGACACAATATTTTGGGGCACCACGATCATCGACCATGAAAACCGATGTCCGCGACTTGCTCGCGCGCGAAGCCGCCGATGTTCGGGCGGCGGAAGCCGTGGCGCTGTTTTGTTACCAGGTGAAAAGGTGGATCGGCTCCTTCACCGCTGCGCCCGGTGGATTGGACACGCTCGTCTTGGCAGGAGGCATCGGTGAAAACGCCCCGCTTGTCCGCGCGCGGATCTGTGAGGGTCTGAGCTTCCTCGGCATCGAACTGAACGAGACGCGCACCGCGGAACATGCGGCCGTGATTTCCTCGGATGCCAGCCGGGCCACGGTTCGCGTCATTCGCACGGACGAGGAACTGATGATTGCACGCTCGGTATGCCGCCGTGCTTGGACTCGCCACGGCCACTTGAAACAAACTCCGGCGACGCGATAAAGCACATCTTTCGCTGGATCCGTTTTCGGAGGGAGGTGGCTCCCATCATCCATGGTAGGGTTACACCCCATTGGAAAGTCACAACCCATCGCTTAGCGTGCTTCAGAAAGTGATGGTGAACACATCGCCATCAAAAACGAAAGACACGCTATGCATCTCTTATTCTTGCCGGTTCTTGGCAGTGCCATCTGGATTGGCGGCGGCTCGGTCGGCCTCCTTCTCGTCATCGTCATTGTGGTTCTGTTGCTCCGTTAGCTGGCAGAGCCAGCACGAGGGCTGCGAGAACACTTTTGCCGTCACGTTGGCGGCGAATCAAAACGAAACATAAAAAATCACGAATTATTATGACTACACTCGAAATCAAGGGCGACTGGAACATCACCAAGG
>PLQC01000008.1 GCA_003159675.1 Limisphaerales bacterium | reverse complement strand
GCAATCGGGTTAGACATTGAAAAGCGCAAAACGCCCAATGCCGGAAACTGGAAAAGAATTTCGTGATTCATGAATCATGCTTGAAAAGCTAAAGAAACAAGTCTTCGAGGCGAACCTCGATCTGGTGAAGGAAGGCCTTGTGATCCAAACTTGGGGCAATGCCAGCGGCATCGATCGGAAACGCGGGCTGGTGGTGATCAAACCCTCCGGTGTTCCCTATGCCGTAATGAAGCCGAAGCACATGGTTGTCGTCTCGCTCGAAACTGGGCGGGTCGTCGAAGGCCGCTTCAGGCCCAGTTCCGATACGCCGACCCATCGAGTGCTTTACCGCGCCTTCAAGGAAATCGGCGGGATCGCGCACACGCACAGCCTTTACGCGACCGCATGGGCGCAGGCGGGTCGGGGCATTCCCTCCTACGGCACCACGCAGGCGGATTACTGGTATGGCAATGTGCCCTGCACCCGGCTGCTCACGCCAAAGGAAATCAAGGGCGATTACGAGACCAACACAGGGCGCGTGATCGTTGAACGGTTCAAATCCCTGGAACCGGCGGAGCATCCGGCGGTGTTGGTGGCGAGTCACGGGCCGTTTACGTGGGGCGGCGATCCTCATGACGCGGTTCACAACGCCGTGGTGTTGGAGTTCGTGGCGCGGCTGGCGTCTGAAACGCTCCGCATCAATCCGAAGACCCAACCCATGCAAACGGCACTGCTGAACAAACATTTCCTTCGCAAGCACGGGCCCGCCGCCTATTACGGCCAAACATGAATCGTTCTCCGGCGTGAAGGTCACGGGCGGAGAAGCCGATAGAAGTTGTTGCCGGCGTCCGGTGAAACGAGCCACTGATTTTGCCAGTTTGTCACGGCCGGGCTGTTCGTCACCGTAATCCAGTTCGTTGTGGTGAGATCGGAGTTTTGCTGCAGGACGAAGTCCGATGAAGACCACGCCCACGAGACGACCACGTTGGTGCCGGAGAGTGCGATGCTCAACGCGGGCACGGGCACCGAGACCTCAAATATCGGACTCGCCAGATCGGTTGAGGCAAAAATGTTCGTTCCGCCCTGGATGGTGACGATGCCGAAATACTGGCCGGGCGGAGTCGCCGGGTTGAGCGCGATCGCGAACACAACGTCGCTGTAAGTTTCGAAGGGCGTCAGAATGCCGGGAACGTTCGCAAAGAATACGTTCGTGTCGGCCGCGAGATAGCCGGCCGCCGCATCGATGAAACTGAACTGGATATTGTTGAGGAACAGGTTGTCCGTCAGGCTCGTGTTGATCAGTGTTCCGTTGAAGACGATTTCGTTGCTCACGACGCCCGACTCCACCGCGGGTGTCAGCTCGAAGGCCAGGTCAGCCCGCGCCGACTCGGGGGACAACAGCAACGCCAGGCCGGGCAGCACCGTGAGCAGACTCAATCGTGGCGTGTGCATTCGTCAACGGCCAATCGCAAAAATCGTGGCATTGTTGATCGCGTAAACGGTTCCATCGACGCCGACGAGGGTGGGCGTGTAGGCCTCGCCGATGCCCGGGGTCAGGACGTTCGTTTCGGAAAGTGTGTTCGAGGTCAAATCCCAGCGATACAACTTGCCGTCCTCGTTGTTGGCCAGGACGGATTTTGTGAAGGGATCGATGGCTGCCGAATTGATGCACCACTCGCGCACGGCATTCGGATGCTGGGCGTTGCGATTGGCCGGGTCCGGTGTGGGGCCGGCAATGGTGAGGACTTCATTCATCACTGTGGCGCCGGAAACCGGGTCCGTTTCACTGTTCTTTGGATTTGGATCGAGAATGGCGATTTTATTGATTCCATCGCCGCCGAGGCCCGGGTCGGCGTAATTGTTGTACTTGGTCATCAGCAGATACGACGAGTTGCCGTGGTAGGAAGGAACCATCGAGGCCGGCACGATCGAAGCCGTATCGTCCCAGCCGAACGCGCCCGGCAGCCTGGTCTGGGCGAGCGTGCTGTCAAAATGCAGCATCCAGCCCCGATCGTTGTTCGAATACCAGGGAGTTTCCAGCACCCCATAATAAACGTCTCCGTCCGGGCCGACCGTGGGCGACGACGTGCCGTCGTCATCCACGTTGGCGTCATCCGTTGGATTCTTCACATCTTTGAGCCGGACGCTGTTGAGCGGCGCCAGTGTCCTGCTGTCCACGGCGACCAGATAGCCATAACCGGAGTAGCCGTTATTGACACCGATGTAGAGTGTTTTGTGATCGTTGCTCAGTGCGGGTGAACAGTTGAAGGCGATCTGGCTGATGACGGCGTTGGTGACCGTATTGCTGGCGGCAAGCCACGTGCCGGTTCCATTGAAGTCAATACGCGCGATGCCGCTCGCGAGATTCAGGGGCGTGGGACCGGTGACTTGAAATCCGAAGAAAATGTTCCCGTAACGATCCGACGTGATCGGCGTGCAAATGAACACGCTTCCCAGGTACGCGTTGGTGTTGGCGAGGTAATTGGCCGACCCGTAAAACGCGAGCTGCCCGATGACGGGAGAGGCATTCGTCGTGTCGGGGGTATCGCAATAATAAACCGTGCCGCCACCTCCCGCAAAATAGAGTCTGTTCTTCGGAGTTAACGTGGGTGAAAAGCTCGGAATCCAAGCGTAGGCCGGCAGAATGTAATCCGTGGCCTGCACCCATTGGGCCATCCCTGTGGCTCCGGCCAGCGCCTCGACCTCGAAGCCGCCCGATGCCCCGGTTTTTACCGGCACGATAACGGTGTTGGAACGCGTGACCAGGGGCGAGCCGTAATGGATCAACAGTTCGCCTCCGCTGTACTGCGGGTTCAAGTCCACGGATGTTTGCCACAAGATGCGCCTCAGAGGCTGGGAAGCCACAGGCGCAATGGCGCTATGCTGCGGCTCGTGAGCGTAGCCGGACCACGGAACCCGAATGCTCTGCGCCCGCGCGCTCACGGTCATCATCAAGGCGCAGATTATGGAAACCCGAAAGGAACCGGACTTGCCCCAGAGGCGTCCGCGTGCCAGGGTCAACTGGCCCAACCGCAAAAAAAGTCGAGCTCGCATGTGGGTCTTTCTGTTTCCAGGCAACCGCCCGCTCGGAAGTTTCAGGGAATTAACGCGAGTGAATCAACATCCGGCGACGCCTGCAAGCACAATCGGGATTCATGTCGGCGGGAGTTCAAAAGGAGACACTTCAAAGAGAGTAATTTCCCAAGATTTCAGGCCAGCTATTTTGCGGTGGCAGTGGTGGTTGTGCCACTGCCCAGAACTGGGTGTGAGACGAAATTCCTCACATTGAGTTTTGCGGCTTGTTTTTTCAGACG
>PLQC01000115.1 GCA_003159675.1 Limisphaerales bacterium | reverse complement strand
GATCTGCGAAAGTCGGGCTAGCGCCTTTCCTGCTTCCCGGTCGCGCGGGATGGCGGGGCCGGCGCGTTTGTGAGCTCGTGCTTGAAAGCGGAGCGGAGGAGCCAGTGACGCTTCAATCCTTGCATCAGGTCATCCGCATCGACAACGGCCCGGGAGATGCCGCTCAACATGTTCGTATTGGCCTGCACCTGCCGGTCCAGGTTGCTGGTGATGCCGGCGAGGTTGTCGAGCGATTGGGCCAGTTTTTCGGCGAGCAAAACCAGGTTGGTGTTGGCGGCAGCCAGCGTGGCATCGAGTTTGTCGTTGATGTTCGTCGGCAGCAGCCATTCACCCAGTGCGCCGGGATGATTCAACTGCGCCGTCACGCTGTTCAGATTGCTGACCGCCGGCCGCGCAGCGGCCGCAATCCCGCTGAAATTCGCGGTCATCGCCGCGCTGTTCGACAGCACGACCGCGATCTGGTTGGTCAGGCTTAGAACGCCCGGAAGGGCGGTTTCCACCTGCGCCACCAACGCTTCCAGACGTTCGGTCAGCGCCGGTGATTCGTCGGTTCGCAGCCAGAACGGTTTGTTGGTCCCGGATAACACGTCGTAACAACGCCCGTGCTCGTTCCAGACGGCGGTCAATCGCTTCCGACGCTCGCTCCGGTCGAGAACGCGAATTTGTGTTTTGCCGGCGGCAACGAGCGCATCCAGGTTGGTCAGCGGCCGGAACGCGCGGGCGATCAGTTGCGTGCTCCCGGGATCGTAAATGTCCTCGGCCAACCGCCAATTCGTGTCCGCAAGATTTCTGGCCTCGGCAATGCCGACCTCACGCACCGGGAAAGAAATGTAAATCGCATGCCCGCCCGTGCCTTTGGTGACCTCCAGCACGCGCTGCCCCAAAAAATCCGCCGCATCCACCTTGGCCCTCGAACCCTCCGTCCACATGTACCCGTAATTTGGCTCCAGGAGTTCGAATGCCACGTAAACATTGTCCTTAAAATTCATCGGATCCATCGGCGTAATCTCCGTGATCCGCCCGGCGTCAAATCCCATCAACTTCACCGGGTCGCCGACCTTGAGCCCTTCGGCGGTCTCGACAAAGATGAAGAATGCGGCCTTGGTTTTGAACCAGCCCTTGCTCCTGGCGGTTTGATAGAGGTAATAGCCGAAGCCGAAAACCAGCAGAGCAGCCGCCAGCAGAACGAACCAACCAACGGCGCGTTCCATGCGGTTCAGGCGCGTGCGCAATTCCGGTGTTAAATCCTGCAAAGCCATGCCGATACGTTGCGGCGCCGGGGCACTCGAATGTCGGAGCCGTCAGGTGTTCCAACGCTCCAATGCTCCGCGGTTCCATCGCTCCGGCTGCCTTTCATGTCTGCAACCATTTCAAATCCCCTTGCCCGCGTCAATTGCTCCCCGCTTCAACCGCCAGCAATTCCCGCACGCGCTCGTCGCTCGCCGCATTCACTTGCTGCCAGGAACCGAGCACGACGAAGCGCCGGTCCTTCAACATGGCAAACTGCCGGCCCACTCCCTGCCACGGACGAAAATCGTGCGTCGTCACCACCAGGGTCGTAGGGCGACCCTCCATCCATGGGTGCCCCCGCGACAATTGCCCGAGAAAATTCAGCCACCAGCCACGATGCCTCAAATCCAAACCCGAGAGCGGATTGTCCAGCAGCAGCACTCGCGGCTTCAGCATCAGCGCACGCGCCAGCCCCACGCGCTTGCGCCACGCGAGCGCCATGGCCCCCGGCGTGCTGTCCGCCCAGGACTCCATCCCGGTCAAGTCCAGCAACGGCCGCACTTCCGCATCGGCGCCGGCGACCGTCAGGTTGCGATGATACCGCAACGGCAACGAAACGTTTTCCGAAACCGTCAGACGATTGAACAGCTTTCCCTCGTCGAAAACCATGCTCAACTGCAACCGTTCTCCCAACCGGTTCTCTTCGAACATCGGCATTCCGTTGCCAAAAAAATGATACGCCCCATTCACAGGCGCCGTCAGTCCGCCGGTCATCAGAAGAAAGTCCGTCTTGCCCGAGCCCTGCTGGCCGCCCACGACCCAGAAATCGCCCGGCGCAACGGACCAATCCACGCCCTCGACCAGGATCGTTCCCGGGTCAGCCATGGCGGCCACGGCGATCCCGCGCATCTCCAGCGCGAGTCCGGCTACGGCGGGGTTGGAGGCGGCAGCCTTCATCAGAAGATGAGATAAATGACGATGAACAGGGCATCGAGCAGAACGCACGCAATGACGCTTTGCGCGACGGCGCGGACGGTCGCGTGGGAAACTTCCTCCAGACGAAGCGGCTGGGCCAGCCCGTGATAGCAGGTCACGATGGCGATGATGAAGCCGAACAAACCGGTTTTGACGGCCAGCAGCGCGAAATCCAATCCGCTCAACGCGGCTGCCAACTGCCTGAAGTAGTCGGCCGGCTGCAATGGCACCTCCTGCACGAACGCCCACAAATAACCGCTGACAAGCGCCCCCAGGATCAGATAAATCGTCAGCGAAAAAATGCCCACCGCCATCCCGAACACTCGGGGGGCGACGAAATAATGAAGGGGATCGATGCCCAGCGCCTCGAGGGCTTCAACCTCTCCCAGAGCCCGTGCCGTGGCCAGCTCGACGACATTGGCCGTGCCGACGCGGGCCAGCAAGAGCATCGCCGCGATGAGCGGCCCCAGTTCGCGCACCACAACGATGACCATGATCGTGCCGAGATAATTGATCGCGCCGATGCGCGTGAGCCAGGAAACGGCCTGGCCGATTACCACCAATCCCAGCGCCGCGGCCACGAGCAGGAACATCGGCAGCAGTCGCAGTCCCGCCCGCGAGATTTCATGGATGGCCAGCGGATAAATCACCCGGCTTGACGCGCGACATTTGGTGATCATCACTCCCAAGGTGATGAGCGCAAACGCGCCCAGTCCATGGACCGTCCAGAGGAACCGGAAAAGCCTTCGCCCCAGGTAATGGGCGCACGACCGCGGAACCGGCACGCGTATCAGGAACCGCGCTGGCGATGATTCGACCGTGCTGGCGTTCCCTCTGTGCACGCGATCAGACTAATTTCTGCGCGGAGGCCGGTCAAAGCGGAAGTGGCTGATGGCACCAACCAATTTTCCTTTCCCTGCGATCTGTCCGCAATAAAATGGCTCCCCCGAGAATCCATGGGGCGCCGGTGATGAAGACTATTGTCTATTTCGACCTTGAAACGCAGAAATCCGCCGAGGACGTCGGCGGATGGGACCACATCAGCCGGATGGGCATGAGCATCGGCGTCACGTACAGCACCGCCCGCGGCGACTACCGGATCTACGGCGAAAAGCAGGTCGATGAACTCATCAAGGAACTGCAGCGCGCCGACCTCGTCGTCGGTTTCAACAACCTGCGATTCGATTATGAGGTGCTCCACGGCTACACCACGTTCGATCTCCGCCAGCTCCCCACGCTGGACATGCTCGTGGAACTCCAGAACACATTGCAGCACCGGCTCTCGCTCGATTCCATCGCCACGGCGACATTCGGCGTGGAAAAGACCGCGGAAGGCATGCAGGCCATCCACTGGTTCCGCGAAGGCAAACTGATCGAGATCGCGGAGTATTGTTGTTACGACGTCAAACTCACGAAGTTGGTCCATGAATACGGCTGCCAATACCGTCAACTCCATTACCACAATCGTTTCGGAAAGAAAATGACCGTGGCCGTGAGCTGGGAAGTTTAGAATCTCAATTCTTGTCGTTCGGGCGCGAAATGGGCTTCCCGCTATAAGCATCCTTCAAATCATGAATCAGCACTTGTGAAACATCCCACGCGGGTCTTGCTGTGCATAATGCCGGATGTTAGTATCACACCGATTTTGCATTCCAGAAGACAATAAATATGAAAACTCATTCGTTTATTTTGGTCGCCGGGTTTGCCGCATTTTTGCAGGCCGCGGCGGCTGCGGACATCACCGGCACGGTTACGCTCAACGGCACGCCGCCGCCGGAGAGGGCGATCACGCCGCTCAAGGATGACCCGACCTGCGGGAAATTCTACACCGAGATGCCCACAACCCACTTTTTTGTGGTGGGTCCGAACAAGGAGCTGGCCGACGTTATCGTGATGCTGAAGGGTGTTTCCGGCAAGTCAACGGGGGCCTCGGCGCCACCCGCGGTGATCGACCAGAAGGGCTGTTTGTATGGCCCTCAAATCCTCGCCATTCAGACGAATCAGAAGCTGTTGGTCAGGAATTCGGATCCGGTGTTGCACAACGTGCATGTCACGCCGGCGGCATCCGGGAACAAGGAGGAGAACCAGGCCCAGATGCCCGGCAGCCCGGATTTGACGTTCACGTTTCCGGCGGCGGAGAATTTCCTCCGGGTCAAATGCGATGTCCACCCGTGGATGTTCGCGTGGATAACCGTGGTGGATAGTCCTTATTTCGCGGTCACGGGCAAGGACGGCACTTTCAAAATCAGCAATGTGCCGCCCGGCAAATACACCCTCACGGCCCTCCATCGCAAGGCGGCTCCGACGGGCATGGACAAGGACATCGAGGTCAAGGAAGGCGAAACCGCCAAAGTGGATTTTACACTCGAAGTCAAGTAGCTGCGTGGAGCCGGGAACGGCCGCGGGGACTGACTCGCGGCGGTTTGATTCCGGTTCACAGAAGCGTTCGTTCCAACGGATGCCCCAAATCCCGAACAATTCCTGGCTGCACCGGTTCGCCCTGCTGACGGCGCTGGCGACGTTCCTGTTGCTGGGAGCCGGCGGGCTGGTCACCAGCCATGGGGTGGGAATGGCGGTGCCGGACTGGCCCAACACGTATGGCTACAACCCGTTCTTCTTTCCGTTCTCGAAATGGGTCGGAGGGATCTTTTATGAGCATACGCATCGGCTCCTGGCATCCGTCGTCGGAATGCTGACGGGCATCCTGGCCCTGTGGCTCCATGGAAGAGCCGCGCGGCCGTTCATGCGATGGACCGGCGCGGCCCTGCTGATTCTTGGAATCGCAAACGAACTTCTGCTTCCGAAACGTTGGGCTGACGGGGTCGTGTCCGGAGCGACCGGCCTCGTGATGCTGGGCTCGAGCTTTTTCTGGCCGCGTTGTGAGCCCGCGGCAAAGTGGCTTCGCCGGCTGGGGTGGATCGCCTTTGTTGCGGTGGTGCTGCAAGGCGTGCTGGGCGGGTTGCGGGTTGTCCTGTCCGACGACGCCCTCGGCATCTACCATGCGACGCTTGCGCAATTGTTTTTTGCCCTGACCTGTTCCATCGCGCTTTTCACCGGGAAATACTGGCAGAAGAGTTTCAGCCTGGAGCCGCAGTCTGAAGAGGATCTCCTCAATCCAAAAACAGGTGGGGCGANNGCGAGGACGCTCGCCCCACCATTGAACCTGCGCCATTGGCTGGTTGGGACCACGGCGTTGATTCTGTTTCAATTGGTGCTCGGGGCGACGATGCGTCATCAGCACGCGGGCCTCGCCATCCCGGATTTTCCGCTCGCCTATGGCAGGCTCTGGCCGGCGACGGATCCCGAATCGGTGGCGCGTTACAACGAGCGGAGGGTTGAAGTCGTGGCGGCAAATCCCATCACGGCCTTCCAGATCGACCTGCAGATGGCGCATCGCATCGTGGCGGCGCTGATCGTGGGCGGCGTCGGACTCTGCGCATGGCGGGTGAAGCGAATCCGCGGCCTGCTGGGCGCGATCGTGTTCGCCTGGATCGGACTGGTTCTCGTCCAGGCGGCACTGGGCGCCGCGACGGTGTGGTCGAACAAAGCGGCGGACATTGCGACCGCGCACGTGCTGGTCGGCGCGCTTTCGCTGGTCACGGGCGTCCTTTCCTGTATAGTCTGTTTTCGAAGCCCTGAGTTCGCCCGCGACACAATCGTTCTGTCGCCGGTCACAACCGGCGTGCCCGACGACCATTCGATCGCGGCAGGGCCTGCGGCGGCACAGGCACAGTCATGATGAAAGCGACGACACAATTTTTGAGCGAAGCAGCCGGCACGGACAAGAGCTGGCTTGCGGTATATGCCGACCTGGTCAAGGCGCGGCTGACGTTTCTGGTTTTGCTGACGACACTCGTGGGGTTTTATCTCGGTTGCCGCGGGCCGGTGAACTATCTGCTGATGCTGCACACCGTTTTGGGCACGGCGCTGGTGGCGGGCGGCGCTGCGGCGCTGAACCAGTTGATCGAGCGGGACTATGACGCCAAAATGCGCCGGACCCGCGATCGCCCGCTCCCCTCAGGCCGGTTGCAGCCGACCACCGTCATGGTTTTCGGAGGCGTTTGCGCCTGCGCCGGCTTGATTTATCTGGCCCTGGCCGTGAACCTCACGACGAGCGTGATCGGCGCGGTTTCGCTCCTGAGCTACCTCTTCATCTACACGCCGTTGAAGCGGGTGACGTGGCTGAACACGGCGATCGGGGCGATACCCGGCGGCCTGCCGCCGTTGATGGGCTGGACCGCAGCCACGGGCCATCTGAGCAGGGAAGGGTGGGCGTTGTTCGCGATTCTTGTTTTCTGGCAGCTTCCGCACTTCCTGGCCATCGCCTGGATTTATCGCGACGAATACGCGAAGGCGGGATTCAAGATGCTGCCGGTCATCGACCCGCAAGGGCGCCGCACCGGACGGCAGGCGATCAGCCATACGCTCGGATTGCTGCCGGTGAGCTTGTGTCCGTTCCTGTTCGGGCTGACGGGTCCGGTTTACCTGGTGAGCGCGTTGGTGCTGGGGCTCGCGTTTCTTTGGTTTGCGATTCAATTCGCCAGGCATCTGACCGTGGCTCGCGCCCGCCAGCTTTTTTACGTCTCGATTCTGTATCTGCCCCTGCTGCTGACGTCGATGGTTCTCGATAAAATGAAATGAGCTAATGGAATCTTTGAGATGACACACATGGAGGCGACCCACGCAATTCCGCATCCCGGCGTTCACGAGGCTCATCACGAAGGATCGGGCTTCTGGCGGGGCTACGTTTTTTCGACCGACCACAAGGTCATCGGCCTGCAGTATGGATTCACCGCCCTGTGTTTTTTGCTGTTCGGCTTCTTTCTGATGCTGATGATGCGCTGGCAGATCGGGCACCCGGGGCAGCCGGTGCCGATCATGGGGCCGGTCCTGGAAAAGGTTCTCGGGCAGGTCGCGTCGAGGGGGATTATGTCGCCGGACCTGTATAATTCCTTTGGCGCGATGCACGGCACGATCATGGTGTTCATGGCCATCGTGCCTCTGGCCTTCGCCGCGTTTGGCAATTATCTGGTGCCGTTGATGATCGGCGCGCCGGACATGGCGTTTCCGCGCGTGAACATGGCGAGCTATCAGGCTTACGTACTCGGCGGGCTGATCATGTTCACCAGCTTTTTCATTCCCGGCGGCGCGGCCCAGGCGGGCTGGACCTCTTATTCGCCGCTGGCGACCTCCATTCCGACCAATGGACAGACGTTCTGGATTGTCGGGATGGTATTGCTGATCACCTCCTCGCTGCTGGGCGCCGTTAATGTCATCGCCACGATCATTCAACTGCGCGCTCCGGGAATGACATGGATGCGCCTGCCGTTTTTCGTCTGGGCGCAATTTGTCACCGCGTTCCTGTTGTTGCTGGCGTTTCCGCCGCTGGAAGCCGCAGCCCTCATGCAGTTGATGGACAAGGTTGCGCACACGAGCTTTTTCCTGCCGACCGGTCTGGCCATCGGCGGCACTCTCGCGAACGTCAGCGGGGGCGGCAGTCCGTTGCTGTGGCAGCACCTGTTCTGGTTCCTGGCTCATCCGGAAGTGTACGTGCTGATTCTGCCTGCGATGGGCATCGTGGCTGAAATCATCGCGAACAACACGCGCAAGTCGATTTGGGGTTACAAATCCCTGGTCTATTCGATCCTGACCCTTGGTTTTCTGTCATTCATCGTCTGGGCCCACCACATGTATCTGACCGGCATGGGCACCCGGATCTCGACATTTTTCCAGACCACGACGATGATCATCTCGATTCCTTCCGTCGTCATCCTGACCTGCCTTTTCATGTCGTTGTGGGGCGGCTCGATTCGATTCAACACGCCGATGCTTTTCGTCATGGCTTTCCTGCCGATGTTCGGGATCGGCGGTCTGACCGGTCTGCCGCTGGGCTTCAGCTACAGCGATCTCCACCTGCACGACACCTATTACGTCATCGCTCACTTCCACTACATCGTCGCGCCGGGGACGATCTTCGCGCTGTTTGCCGGGATTTATTATTGGTTCCCGAAAATCACGGGACGCACGATGGATGAGTTCTGGGGCAGGGTGCATTTCTGGCTTTCGCTGGTCTTCATGAACTTGATTTTCCAGCCGATGTTTGCCCAGGGCATGGCCGGCATGTTGCGCCGCATGTCGGATGGGGGAGCGAATTATTCCGCGGCGACCCTCGGCCCGGATGTCAGCGGCGGATTGAGCAGCCGCATCCTGCACCTGAACATCTTCATTTTGTGGGCGGCGGTCGGTCTGGGAATTGCGCAGGTTCCCTTCATCCTCAATTTCTTCTGGAGCATCAAGCACGGCAAGCCGGCGGGTTCGGACAATCCCTGGCAGGCGACGACGCTCGAATGGCAGACGCCCACGCCGCCGCCTCACGGCAATTTTGCCACACCGCCTCAGGTTTATCGCGGGCCGTACGAATACAGTGTGCCCGGCCACGACAGGGACTTCACGCCGCAGAACGAACCGGAGAAGGCATAGCACGGAACCATTATGGACATCCCCTACACAGTTGAGCTCCGGCCGGATACGGGCCTTTACAACGCCAAAGTTGGCATCTGGCTTTTTCTGGCGTCGGAAGTGATGTTGTTCGGCGCCTTGTTCTCCGCCTACATCCTTCTACGGGTCGGTGCGCCGGAAGGCTACTGGCCGCATGGCTGGCTGAATGTTCCTTTGGGGACCGCCAACACCCTGGTCCTGATCACATCGAGCATCACAACCGTGCTGGCGTGGGTCTCGCTCAAGGCAAACCAGTTCGGGCGCTTCAAACTGTTTCACGCCATCACGCTTCTATGCGCGCTGGTTTTTGTAGGCATAAAATCGTTTGAATATCACGACAAGTTTGTTCACTACGAGTTCACGTTGAAGAATGGAAAATTCGCGGACGGCCACATGGTTGAAAACAAATTGAAGCAGGACGGAAACAGCTTCACGGGTTATGCCGTGATCAGAGGCCATGTGGTCGAAGACGAGAGGGAGCTGTACGACCTGAACGCCCACAAGGCTCCCGCCCACGAGGACATCAGGATCGATGGGGCGCAAATCGCGAAGATGGGCAATTATGGCCCGTGGCACAACACTTACACCGCAATCTATTTCACGTTGACCGGCCTGCATGCCCTCCACGTCATCGGTGGGGCGATTGTCATCGGTTTTCTGTGGGGGCCGGGCAGCAAGCTTTGGGAGACGGATCCCGAGCGTTTTACCAACCGGATCGAGATTTCCGGCCTGTTCTGGCATTTCGTCGATCTGATTTGGATATTCCTGTTTCCTGTCCTATATTTGCTTTAAGCCATGAGTAAGAATGAAAATCATCCGGCCACGGCCCATTCGGTGCGCGGCTACCTGATCGTGTATGTGGCGTTGATCGTGGGGACGATCCTGACGGTGTGGGCCTCGTTCATCCACTTCCCGAGCCGGGAAATCAACATTGTGGTCGCGCTGGTGATCGCGGGGACCAAGGGATCGCTGGTGGCCGCTTACTTCATGCACTTGATCTCCGAGCGCAAGATGATTTACAGCGTGCTCTCGTGTACGGCGATCTTCTTCACGGGGCTGATGGCTCTGACCCTTTGGGCCCTTCACGACTTCCCGTCGCTGACGGTTACCCATTGATTATGTCGCTCAAAGCGTTCCATCTCGTTTTCGTTACTGCCGCCATCGTGCTTGCATTCGGGTTCGGTGTCTGGCTTCTGAAAGGTTATGCTTCGCCGGGCGGGAGTGCCTGGGACCTGGTGTTTGGCCTGGTATCCTTCGCTGCCGGTGTGGCGCTGATCTTTTACGAGCGTTATTTTCTGAAAAAGACCAAGAACGTAAGTTATTTATGAACCGACGAAAAATGAAAGTTCACATCGCGGCCCTGATTGCAGGGTGGGTATTCACACCCAATCCCCTCTGGGCCTGCGCCGCGTGCTACGGCCAGTCGGACTCGCCCATGGCGAAAGGGATGAACTGGGGGATTTTCAGCCTGCTCGGAGTCGTCGTTTTCGTGCTGGGCGGCGTTGCCAGTTTTTTCGTTTACCTCGGGAAAAAGTCCGCGGCGGCCCCAGCCGACACGCTGCCCTCGCCGTTGCCTGAATCAACTGGAAAGGCTTGAGGATGGAAAAGTTTGTCGAATCATTGACGCGGGCGACGGGAAAGCTTCTCGGTTTGCCGGTGCTGGCTTCCGAACAGGGCCGGCACGTGGATAACCTGATTATTTACGTGCACTGGCTCATGATTGCGTTGTTCGTGGGCTGGCTGGCTTACTTCGCTTATGCGCTCTTTCGTTTCCATCATAAGCGCAATCCGAAGGCGGATTATGCCGGCGTGAAAAACCGCGCGTCCAGCTACATCGAAGTTGCGGTGGCGCTGGTGGAGGCGCTTTTGTTGGTGGGCTTCGCCGTGCCACTGTGGGCCAGGGCAGTGGACAAGTTTCCTCCCGAGAAGGATTCCACCGTTGTCCAAATTGTCGCGCAGCAATTTGCCTGGAACGTCCGTTACCCGGGCAAGGATGGAGTGTTCGGCAAACAGGATATGAGCTGGGTCAAAGCGGACAATGTTTTCGGCGTTGATCCGAATGATCCCCACGGCAAGGACGACGTGCAGACACTGAACGAAGTCCACGTGGTGGTGAACAAGCCCGTGATCATCTACATCAGTTCCAAAGATGTCATCCACTCGTTCAAGGTCATCGCGATGCGGGTCGCACAGGATGCCATTCCCGGAATGCGCGTGCCGGTTCATTTTACGCCGACGCAAGCGGGCACTTACCAGATCAATTGCGCGCAGCTTTGCGGCAACGGTCATGCCAGCATGACGCAAGGTCGTTTGGTGGTGGAAGGCCAGGAGGCGTTCGATAAATGGATCGCTTCCAAGACCGGCGCGGCGACGAGCTTCGAGTGAGCCGCTCCCGGCGACCTGTCGAAACGAGCGTTGCCTGCCTCCGTTTCAGGCCTTAAGCTTCCCGTGTGAATCCGTCGGCAAGAACCCTCCCCTGGAGCGTGACCGTGGGTCTGTTGCTCGTCCTGTTGACCCTCGTCCTGGCGTTTTTGCTCGCAGGCCTCAAATCCCGCGCCGCCCGCAATCCGCGGCTGCCGGTGTACGGGCAGGTCGCGGATTTTACGCTGACCAACCAGACCGGAGCCGCCGTGTCATCGGCGGAATTGCGGAATCGGGTGTGGGTCGCGGACATCATCTTCACGCGCTGCGCCGGCCCATGCCTCAGGATGAGCCGGCAGATGAGGGAACTGCAGGATGCATTGCCGCCGGATTCCCCGGCCAGGCTGGTTTCCCTGACCACCGATCCGGATTTCGACACGCCGGCGGTTCTGCGGAAATACGCCGGGCGGTTCGGAGCGGATACAAACCGCTGGATGTTTTTGACCGGAACCAGGAAGCAAATCGCCAGCGTGGCCACCGGCAGTCTGAAGCTCTCGGCTGTCGAGCGAAAGGCCGCCGAGCAGGCGTCTCCCGACGACCTCTTCGTCCACAGCACTATTTTTGTGATCGTGGACAAACACGGCCATTTGCGGGGCGTTTTCGAGACGGGCGGCGAAGGCGTCGATTGGCAGGTCGAGGAACGGAAGATTCTGGCGGCGGTGAAACAATTGGAGCGTGAGGAATGAGCGTGTTCGATCTGCCCGCCGTGAACGCCAGCCTCAATGGACTGAGCGCGGTTTTTCTGGGGTTCGGCTATTATTTCATCCGGCGGGGCAGGCGGACCGCTCATCACAATTGCATGATCGCGGCGTTCGTGATCTCGATTCTGTTCCTGATCTGTTACCTCACGTATCATGGTTACCTCGCTTACGCGCTGCATCGCGGCCCGACCCGGTTCGAGAACCCCGCATGGTTCCGTCCGATTTATCTCACCATCCTCTGGACGCACACCCCGTTGGCCGTGGTTATCGTGCCGCTGGCGATCATGAGCCTTAGCCGGGCGTTCCAGCAGCGGTTTGACGCGCACAAAAGGATCGCGCGCTGGACGTGGCCGTTGTGGATGTATGTCTCCGTGACCGGGGTGGTGATTTACCTGCTCCTCTACCGGATCTTTCCGCAGCGATGACGACGATCCCGACGGCGGTTCGGTTCAGCCGGCCGCAGTCCCGGGAACCACTGGCAGGAGCACCGTAAAGGTCGTGCCTTTGCCGGGCTGGCTGTCAACGCGGATGACGCCTTCATGCTCTTCGATGATTTGGCGGGTGACGGCGAGTCCGAGGCCGGTGCCGTGCGGCTTTGTGGTGAAGAACGGGTCGAAAATCGAGCCGATGTTTTCCGGAGCAATGCCGATGCCGGTGTCGGTGATATCCACGCGTAACCACTTGGGCGGACTGCTCCCTTCACGCAACGCCATCCCGGTTTCCCTGGTAACCACGTCGGTACCCACCGTGAGCAGGCCCTCCGTGCCCATGGCATCGACCGCGTTGAGCAGCAGGTTCACAAAGGCCTGTTCCAATTGATAATCGTCGCCGTTCAATGAATCGGAAGGCGCGTTGAACTGGCGTTTGAACGAGATCTGGTTGCCCTGGACCCGGTGTTGAATCAGGCGAAGCGAGTGCTCCAGCAATTCGTGCAGACGGACGTCCGAGAAGGTGGGTTTGGCCGGTCCGGCAAATTTCAGCATGCGGCTGACGATCGAGTCCACCCGTTTCATTTCACGGCGGACCGTGCCGGCCAGCTCGGCGTCCGGGTTTTGTTCGAGCAGGAGACCCACGAAAGTGCCGATCGGCACGAGGGCATTCTTGATTTCGTGAGCCATGCTGGCCGAAAGCGTGCCGATGCTGGCGAGCCGGTCCAACCGCCGCATGTGCTCGTCCAGTTTCCGGGTCGAGGAAACGTCTTTGAGCAGGACGACAACGTTCGCGGTGTATTCCCCGAAGGAGACCGGCATGGCCGTGACGGAAAGAACGCCCGCCGGCGAATGGGGCGGGCCCAGGACAACCCGTCGATCGGCGACCGCTTCGCCGGTTTTTTGCGCCTCCTGGATGATCGACTGGACCGGGACCGGCAGAATTTGGGAGGATTGAGCCTGTTTGGCATTCTCCGGCAGTCGCAGCAGGCGTTGCGCAAGGGGAGTCAGCGCGACAATCCTCCCCGCGGAATCCACGCTGACAATACCGCACGCAAAACAACCCTGCAGCATGTCCGCCAGACCTGCCTCTTCATACTCCGCGTCCATGTTGCTGGGGCCAGTCGCCATGAATCGATCCGATCACTTCCGAATAAACTCGATGACAGCACGGAAACAAGACGCGTCCAAACGCCATTCCCAAGCGCTGCCAAAAACTGACTGACAGGGAGCGATAGGCAAGGAATTTAGTTGTTCGCCGGGGTTAAGCAAGCTTTTGTGTGAATGCAGCCGGCCAAACGGCTCAACCGTTTCTGCTTCCGGCTACGGCCAGGTCCAGGCGAAGGGAAAGCGCAAACGGTAAAATTGGGGCGAACCGGCGGTGGGGAAGAAGAGGGTTTGCGGCGCATTCGTGCCGATGCTTTGGACGGACGTCCAGTTCGCGAGGTTCGTGCTGCCCTCCGCGAAACCCGCCTGGCCAATCGGCAGATTTACCATGTCCAGCCGGTTGCTTCCGGAGAGCAGTGTGAGCTTGCTGATCTGCACCGGCGAGATGAGTTGCTGGACGAGATCGGCCATCCAGCACTGCGCCTTCGCCGTCGGGTCCTCGTCATCCCAGAATACGTACTGTGCGCCGGGGCCGTTCAGGGCAACGAGACCAGCCTGCTGGGCATCCGTGGTGGGATGGGTAAGTCCATAGTTCGTGGAGTGCGCCACAATGTCGTTGAGCAGGGAGAAAAAATCCGGCTGATAAATCACAAGTCCCGGAAGCGAGGCCATCGCGTTGCTCAATGTGATCGTGAAAGCGTTGTTGTAATTGGTGATCTGCTGGCGAATAAAGGTATCCGTCGCGAACGCGGGAACCTTGGACAGATCCACTGCGTTCGGCATGATCAGCGTGCGGGCGCCCATTGCATACAGGTTCTGGATGGCTTGCAGATGGTTGGCCTGGGACTGGGTGATCGCGTTCGCCCAGGAATACGTGCCCGGAGCGGCCTGGTAGTCGTTCACGTCCTGAACCAAATCTGCATCGCAGACCCACACGACGAACAGCGTCGTCGCTACATCGGCCGGAGGGGTGAACTTGTTGATGTTCTTCAACAGCTCGGTAGTGTGTTGGCCGAAGTAGGAACAGTTGTTGGTGGCGCCTATGGCCAACCCTTGCCGCTGTGCCAGCACCTCGACCCAGACCCGGCCGTTGGAATAGCGATTGCCATAATAGCCGGCGTATATGTTGTTGGTCGTGGTGGAAACGCCGTCTCCGAAAACGTAAAACGACGTGAAGGCGGGCTGCGCAAGGAGAATGGAATGGCTCAACACCAGGAAAAACCCGACGGTAAATCGGACGAAGTTTTTCACGAAGCAAATTTGCCTCACGTCCGCCCAAAGTAAAGTCGTTTTCGGGCGGGTTCACAACCTGCTCGAATATTGGCACAAAGAAAAACGCACGCTGGCCTATTTCCGGCGCGGTCCGCTCGGCTCCCACTTTGATGATTTCACTGCTTACCTCAAGGCAAAGGGGTTTTCCATTCGTTGGGGCGGGGAGGTTCCAGGCAAATGCTCCCCGTTCAATGCGTTTCCGATCGACCAGGGAATCACGACGTGTGCTCAACGAATTGTTAATGGCCCGTAACCATTCGCCGACCAGCAATCGACGACGATGCGCGGCGTGCCCAAAAGCTCATGACTATAGCGTCTTCTTGCCCGCGGCTCTGGCTTTCGCCCATCGAGCCTTGGCTGACGCTGCCATTCTGGCTCTGCCGGCGGCACTCATCTTCCGTCTCTTTTTCGTTCTCGGCGCTGCACCATTTGGAGTCTGGGCAGGTGTTCCAAGAATCCGGCCAAGTTCCTTTTGCAGCGATGCCAACTTCTCTTTGAGGTTGGCAGCTCGACGCAACTGTTGAGGAGTCAGTTCAATAATCGAATTCATTGTTGAAATATAGCAATGCCAGACCAGCGAAGTCCAGAAGGTATCGCGTTTTCGACGAGTCAATACTCCTCTCTTTCGGTTGCGTGGGAAGTGTCATGTCAGGGAACGATCGACGTTTCCGTCTTTCGAGAAGGCGAAGGAGCTGGACGGGCTGAGCGCGCGGTACCTGCCTCGGAAAACCTGCCGATGTAAAGCGAACAGAAGAAGCGGTTTGATCCGCAAAATGACAACAACCTGATTGCGGAAATCGAGTCAATAAGGCATTTTGACCCCGCTGCGCACGTGGCGGAATGGCAGACGCGCCAGACTTAGGATCTGGTCCCGAAAGGGTTGGAGGTTCAAGTCCTCTCGTGCGCACCATTCTTTTCCAGGAAATATGCAAATGTGCAATTTTTCCTGACAGATTCCTGACAAATCTCGCGATGAACGCGCCCCGACGCTTCGGATCACATGGGCATGTGGCGAGCCCCACCTTCTCCTCAAGGACGGAAAAAGTCCGCGCTCAATCAAGCAATTCGGTTTTTCAAGACCTCGCCACCCTTCCTCCTATCAAACTCGCCTCCAAAAATCAAAAGCTTGCGGCTCGTTCGCTATCTTTTTAAGGTGTAGCCTCATGCTCCATCGCACACTCTTTCTTGGCATACTCCTGCTGAGCATAGCGGGTCCCCTTCCGGCCGCCGAATCGGCTGCGGCCGCTTCTGGCGTTCCGCAGGTCACAATCGATTGGACGAAGACGATTCTCGTCTCCCGCTCGACGCCGACCTTGCAGGTGGTGGTAAACCCGCCTCTGCGGCGAGGATCGTCGATTCACGACCCGGTCTTTGCCGCCCTGCGCGACCTTGGCGCGGAACATGTGCGCTATGTGCCATGGCTGCCCTACCCGAGGCTGGCCGTGGCGGAGCTGGAACCGCCGACCGCGACCAAGACCTCGTGGGACTTCAGCCTGATCGATCCGATGACGCTCGATTTTCTCGACGCGACCAAGGGCCGCTCGACGATTCTCAATTTCAGCACGATTCCGGGATGGCTTTTCAAGACTCCACAACCGGTGACTTACCCGGCCGACCCGAACGCGCCCTGCTGGAATTATACACAGGGCACGGAACTGAAAGACCCGACTCTGAAGGAACTTGGTGATTACTATGCGCGACTGGTCAGTTGGTATGGTCAGGGCGGTTTCACCGACGAGCTGGGGGTGCGCCACAACTCGGGCTACCATTATGACATCCCATGGTGGGAAGTCCTGAACGAGCCTGAAGCCGAGCACAATACGACACCGCAACAATATACGGAACGTTACGACGCGATTGTGAGTGCGGTCCATAAGGTCTCGCCGCAAACGAAATTTGTGGGGCTGGCCTTGGCCTGCGCAAATCGCTTTAATTACTACGAATATTTTCTCGATCCGAAAAATCACCGGCCAGGAATTTCGCTGGATATGATTTCCTATCATTTCTATGCGGAACCCGGAAAAGGAACCCATGCAACCAATCCCGACATCTGGCGTTTCTGTGAGCAGGCGGACAAGCTTCTCGATACCGTCCGCAAGATCGAGAGCATCCGCCTGCGGCTGAGTCCCTCCACGCAAACGGCCGTCGACGAACTCGGGGTCATTGCACCCGACGAAAGCTGGAAGAATTTACCGGTTTACTGGAACGCGGCGGGGGCGATGTATGCATATCTTTATGCAGAACTGAGCAAGCTGGGCATTGAGAATATCGGTGAGTCGCAACTGGTCGGCTATCCGACCCAGTTCCCGAGCGTGAGCATGGTGAACTGGGAGACAGGCAAACCGAACGCGCGTTTCCATGTGCTGGAACTGCTCAAACATACCTTCGGCCCCGGCGATACGCTGGTCTCCACCCGGGTTGCCGGCCCGGATGTCGCTGCCCAAGCCTATCGCACCGTCGCCGGACGGAAATTGCTCCTGGTTAACAAGCGGGACGCAGCGGTCGGCGTGAATCTCCCGCCCGAGGCAGCGGGCGCGCGGATGGATGTGGTCGATGCCACGACCGGGGAAAATCCGGCGCAAAGCAGCACGGTTTCGGGAACGCGGGTGATGCTGGCCCCGTTTGCCGCGGCGGTAATTTCCATGGCGGCCCCATGATTGGGCGTGCTTATGGCCTCAAGCATAAACGCGGTATCCTCAGCGGGACTGCGCAGGAATCCCTGCTCCTCAAATTTCGGCCTGAGTTTCGTGCAGAAGTCTTCGGCGAAATTCCAGCAAAACTGCCAAAGCCCTTGCCCCATCTGTTCTTTACTGATTTGTTTTTTCGACAACATGTGATTTGGCGAAGCCGTCTAACATGAGTTCAGGCACAGCCGCCGGAGCGGGACGTGGCCTGCAATGATGATGTTCGAGTTTCCATAATCGGTCAACTGCCCGGCGCAACGGCTGTTGCCTGGAGCGTCTTGCCGCATTTTTCTTTCTTGG
>PLQC01000119.1 GCA_003159675.1 Limisphaerales bacterium | reverse complement strand
GGCACGGTCTCAGGGGATTAGTGACAGAACGTTCTCAGCTGATGCGTGACATAATCCAAGGTCTATGCCTTGGAAAGCGACGAACAAAGAGGAGCAGCGTTATGAGTTAGTGCAGCAGATACGGAGCGGTGTTGCACCCATAAGCGAGCTGTGTCGAGGGTTTCGGATTTCACGTCAAACGGCTTACCGTTGGTACGGCCGATTTCGGGCGAAGCGACTGGCAGGGCTGAAGGACCGTTCGCATCGTCCCGCGCGGGTTTTTGGGAGGACGAGTCGGCTTTGGTTGGACCGTTTGAGGCGGCTGAGGATTGAGCGTCCGACGTGGGGTGGGCGCAAGTTACGACACCGACTGGGACAGCGCTTTGGGCGTGCCGATGTGCCGGCGGTAGCCACGCTGAGTCGCTGGCTCAAGCGGTGGGGGTTGGCCTCTGGGCCCAGGCGCAGGAAACCGGGCCCGGTGGTGATTCATCGTGCGGTGCGTGCGGCGCGGTATTGCAATCAGGTTTGGACGGTAGATTTCAAAGGGTGGTATCGCACGGGTGATGGCAGGCGGGTGGATCCGTTGACAGTGCGTGATTTACACAGCCGCTACGGCTTGAGGATAGGTCTGCTGAGCAGCCAGAGCATAGCGCCCACGCGGCGGGAGTTTGTCAGGATCTTCCGGCAGCACGGGCTGCCGGAGCGGATACGCTGTGACAATGGCGCGCCCTTCGGGGGCGGGGGCCCAACGGGTTTAACACGACTCAGTGCCTGGTGGGTAAAGCTGGGCATTGAAGTGGATTACATGACCCCAGGACGGCCATGCGAGAATGGAGCGCACGAGCAATTTCATCGGGTGTACAAGCTGGAGGTGGCCCGGCATCCGGCAAAGAGCCTGGCTGGGCAGCAGCGCCGCAGTACGGAGTGGCTGCGCGACTATAATCACGAGCGCCCACACGAGGCACTGGGGATGAAGGTGCCTGCACAATATTACGTGAGAAGCCCTCGGCGGCTACCGCGCAAGATTACCCCTTGGCTCTACGCCGGAAACTGGGAACGGAGGCGGGTGAAAGGCAACGGAGAGATCAGTTGGCAGGGCAGACGGCGGTTTATAGGAGAGGCGTTCGGGCAGGACAACGTCGGCTTGAAGCCGGTGCGGGTCGGAGTATGGAAGGTATTCTTTGGTCCAGTGCTCGTTGGGGAGTTGCACGAGGGCGAATCAGGGGGCATCCGGCTGGCCAAATACCGACACAACAAATGAATTGGTCTGGTGGGCTCCGTTACGGCTCGCTTCGCTCGCCTCCACGCAGCCCACCAGACCAAAGTGTAACGCATCAGGTGAGAACATCTGTCACGCATCAGGTGAGAACATCCCNNATCCCAGCCGTCGCCACCCCGTCATGAATTGGCCCTGGGAGCTACTGTCCGAAAGTTCCAATCGACAGGATGTGCCATGAGGGTTAGGATCGGAGGCGTCACCCTCCGAAGACGGCTTGTCGGCCGCCGGCCAAGGCAGTGGTGTCTGAACGCAGCAACAACAGAAAGAATACCGCATCATGCCAGCAGTTCTCATTCGTCACACAGTGGCCGATTACGCCAAGTGGAAACGCGCCGTGCAGTCCTTCCGCGCATTTCGCAAGGAATCCGGCGAGCAATGTTTCCACTCATTTCGCAGCAGCAGTTCCCCGAACGACCTGACGGTCATTTGCACCTGGTCCACACCGGCCAAGATGCGAAAGTTCGTCAAGTCGGCGGAGCTGCGCAAAGCGATGAAAGAAGCCGGCGTCGTCAGCAAGCCGGCGATGCAGTTCTTCGGGAAGATGGAAGACCTGAGCGTGGGTTAGCCTGCGGATTTCATAAGTCAGGGGGAGCGCACGCCTCTGGCGTGCCGGTTGCGGCGTCGCGCCGCAACCCATGTCATTCTGACTTTTGTTTGGCAACGCGGGAAGTTTGTTGAATCCAGAGGGAACAAAGCCGCCGGCGCGACGCCGTCGGCAGCACGCGGGACGCGCGCGCTCCCCCGGAGGAGTGGACGTATGTTCATCGCTTGTTCCGGTCGGGAAATCATGCGATGAAGATGGGTGCAATTCGGATACCAGATGTCAGGAAAACGATCATGTCCCGCCACGCTGCAGAGACGGCTGACGCTTCTCCTGGCGGTCCTGCTGTGCGGCCGGGCGGTTGCCGCCCCTCCTGGACAGGCGCCACTCCGGCTCGGTTATTTTGCCAACATCACGCACGCCCAAGCGCTTTACGCGCGCGCGACAGGCGAATTCGAGCGGAGGACGGGTGTGCGGATCAAATGGGTGGTGTTCAACGCCGGTCCCACCGCAATCGAGTCCCTGTTTGCCGATGCTGTGGACGCGACGTTCGTCGGCCCGAGCCCGACGATCAACGGTTATATCCGGTCGAGGGGCGAGAAATTCGTCATTGTGGCCGGGGCCGCGAGCGGCGGCACGGGACTGGTTGTGCGGAGGGATTCGGGGATCCGGACCGACAGGGATTTTGGCGGGAAGACCATTGCCACGCCGCAAATGGGCAACACGCAGGACGTCGCGGCCCGGCTTTGGCTCGAGGAAAAGGGGTATCGTTTGCGCGATCGCGGCGGCACCGTATCGCTCGTCCCGCTGTCGAATCCCGACCAGCTCACCCTGTTCAAGAAGAAGCAGATCGACGGGGCCTGGACGGTGGAACCGTGGCTGTCGCGGCTGGAGGTGGAAGGGGGCGGCGAATTGTTTCTGGATGAAAAATCGCTTTGGCCCGGCGGACGGTACGTGACGACGCACCTGGTGGTGAGCCGGACATTTCTGGCGAACAACCATGAGATCGTGACGAAACTGCTGGCCGCGCTGGTCGAAGTGACGGAACGCATCAACTCGGACAAGGCGGCCGCGGCCGGCCTGTTGAACGAACAACTGCGGAAAGAAACCGGAAGGGCGCTCAAGGACGAAGTGATCCGGAAGGCCTTGAGCCGTGTTGAATTCACCTGGGACCCGATGTGCGCCTCGTTGAAGCAATCCGCGGACGCGTCGCGGCGGATCGGGTTCATTCATCAGGAGCCGGCGCTTGGCGGCATTTACTTCCTCAATCCCCTGAACGACGTGCTGAAGGAGAAAGGCCTGCAGCCGATTGCAGGGCCAACGTTTTAAACAGGATGGATGGCACAGACTCCAAGTCACCGGCCGCGCCCGTCGCGGGGCGCCCGGTCAAGTTGAAACTGAGCAACGTTTCGAAGATTTATCGGAACGGGACGCAGGAGATCCACGCGTTGCAGCCGGTCAACACGGAGATTCGAGAGGGTGAATTCGTGGTTTTCTTCGGCCCGTCCGGCTGCGGCAAGTCCACGTTGCTCAACATCATTGCGGGATTTGAAGACGTGACCGAAGGGGAGATCCTGCTGGACGGCAAGCCGGTGGAAGGGCCGCATCACGACCGGCTGATGCTGTTTCAGGAGCACGGGTTGTTTCCCTGGCTGAACGTGATCGAGAACGTCATGTACGGCTTGAAACGCCAGTTCCGGTTCAAACCGAAGGCCTGCCGGAATCGCGCGCGCGAGTTCCTCCGGCTGGTGCATCTCGAGGAGTTTGAAAAGGTGTCGATCCATGAGTTGTCCGGCGGCATGAAGCAGCGAGTTGCGCTGGCCCGGGCGCTGGCGCCCGACCCGAAGGTGCTGCTGGTGGACGAGCCGTTTCCGGCCTTGGATGCGTTGACTCGCGCCAAACTTTACGGGGACATCCAGGAAATCTTCCAACGGACGAAGAAGACCATCATTCTGGTCACGCACGATCCGCGGGAAGCCGCCTGTCTGGGCGATCGCGTGCTGGTTTTTTCCGGCCGGCCGGGGCGGGTCAAGGCGGACATCACCATCGACCTGCCGCGGCCGCGCGACATCAACGACCCGGTGGTTGCCGAATGCGCCGCGGGGATCATGGTTCAACTGGAGGCCCCGGGCGAATGAAGACAGCGCAACGCAGCATCAAGTATTACGTCCTGCTGTTCTACCTGTTGATCCTGGTGACGTGGCAGGCGCTGTTCTGGGCCCAGATCATTCCGGATTATCTGTTTCCATCGCCCGTGCAGGTGGCCCGGCGGCTGTGGGAACTGGGGGCGGACAATTATCTCTGGCCGAGCGTCAAGGCAACCTTCCAGAGAATGGGGATCGGCTTCGGCATTTCTGTTACGCTGGGCCTGCTCATCGGGCTGTTCATGGGCATGAGCCGGGTGGTGAACAGTTGCCTGCGGTCGCTGTTTCTCGGATTGCAGACGCTGCCCACGGCGGCCTGGGTGCCGGTCTCGTTGCTGTTCTTCGGCCTCAGCGACCACGGGATCTACTTCGTCATCATCATGAGTTCGGCTCCCGCGATCGCGATCGCGATCTCGGACGGGATCCAGCATATCCCGCCGATCTATCTGCGGGCGGCCCGGACGCTGGGGACGCCCGGCTACGCGATGCCGACGCGGGTCATCCTGCCGGCTGCGCTCCCGAGCATTGTGACCGGGATCAAGCTGGGCTGGACGCTGGCCTGGCACGGGGACGTTTCGGCCGAGCTGATCAAGTCCAGCATCGGCCTGGGCTATCTGTTGCAGATGGGACGGGAGCTGAACGATGCCGCTCAAGTCATCGGGGTGATGGTATTGACCATCCTCTTCGGCCTGTTGCTGGACCGGTTTGTGTTTGGGCTTGTCCAGAAGAGGCTACTGGTGCGCTGGGGCCTGGCGGAGAAAACTTAAGGGATTTACGATTGACGATTTACGATTGACGGGCTGCTTTTGGGCTCTGCGAGGTGGGAGGCCGTAACCTGCAGCTTGTAAATGGCAAATGGCAAATGGCAAATGGTGAATGGTGAATGGTGAATCGAGATCGTTTGGTGCGGTGCGGGGCAGGAGTTGAATGCGGGTCGTAAATCGCAAATCGTATATCGGAAATTCAAAATCATTCCATCGCGGCCAGGAGGTCCTCCACTTGGAGCGTTGCGAATGTCGCCGCGTAGTCGGACATGGCGTAGGGGATGATCAGCCGGCGGCCGTGGAGGAGGCTGCCGCAGGAATACACGACATTGGGGACATAGCCTTCGCGTTCGTGTGCGTTCGGCTTGATCAAGGGTTCGCGCAAGCGGCCGAGGACTTTCGTCGGATCGTCGCGGTCGAGGAGGAACGCCCCGATGCAGTATTGCCGCATCGGCCCGACGCCATGATTGAGCACCAGCCAGCCGGCATCGGTCTCGATCGGCGAGCCGCAGTTCCCGATCTGGACGAACTCCCATGAAAACGTCGGCCTCAGGATCAGTTGCGTGGAATTCCACACATGCGGGTCGTCCGAAAACATCACGTAAATGTTTTCATAATCCTGCCGGCTGAGCATGGCGTATTGGCCGTTGATTTTTCGAGGGAACAGAGCCATTCCCTTGTTCTGGACAGCCGGCCCGTTCAGTGTGACGAATTTGAACTCCAGAAAGTCAGGCGTCTCGATGAGTTGCGGCAGGATGAATTTGCCGTCATAGGCGGTGTAAGTGGCGTAATACGTCCAGGCGCCGTCCTCGTTCTGGAAGCGGACGAAGCGGGCGTCCTCGATCCCATTGCTTTGCGAGGGGGTGACGGGGAACAGGACGCGTTCGGACAGGCGCGAGTCCGGGGCGAACCGCACCTCGTAATTCGATTGGGCGAGCACCAGGACTTTCCGGGCGGCCGTCTCGATTTCCTGGTTCTGCGCCTTCAGTTGCCCCGCGGCACGGGTGACGCCGGCGCGGAGTTCTTCGAACGTGAACGAATCGGGCAGGTCCTGGAGCAGTTGCCGGGTGAAATCACCCGCCAGCCTGAGCTCGCGCAGTTCCCGCTCGAACAGCTTCCGGTTGTAGGAGGCATTGGGCACCTGCGCCGGCTCCAGGCAGTAGCGGGTGGGTTCGTTGATCGTGATGTTGCCGCCGGCATCGAGCATTCCGGTGCGAAAGGTGATCGAGGAGATGTGCCCTTCGCCTGTGGCGCGCAGGCTGAGGACGAACCGCAGCGAGCCCGGGGGCAGGTCGGATTGCTCCGGGTGCGGCACGATGGAGGGATTGAACAGCGCCGCGGCTTCCAGCGAATATTCATGGGTGAAATACGCGGCGAGCAACATCTCGCGCTCCTCTGAAAGTTTCTGATCGGTGGCGAGGTAAACCTTCACCTGGTCGAAACGGCGTTTGAGGAATTCGCTGGTCTTGAGGTGGCGCTCGCCGAACTCGGCCAGGACCAGCCCGAGGATCCGGCGCACCTCGTCTTCCGGCAGCGCCACGACGCGCGCGGCCATCCTGAAGGCGCGCTGTTCGGTCGTCGGATTGAACGGCCGGATCAAGACGCGGGCGGGGTCGGGGCGCAAGAGGATTCCTGTGCGCGTGATGGGGATCGATTTCATCAGCGAGGGACCTATGAACCGGGCTGGTTGAACACCATTGCGGAGTTTTGGATGAGCCGCATTTCGGTCAGGGAGAGGAGGAATGCCAGGGTGGATTCCGCCCCCTGGTTACCGTTGACCCGGTCCACGTGCAAGGCATCGCGGCAGCCGCCCGTGCTGGAGGAATACAGCTCAAGGCCGAGATCGTTCCAGCCGAGGAACCAGTCGAAGGCGCGCTGGGCCTGTTCGTACCACCAGACGTCCGCGGTGGCTCGATACGCGTCGAGACACGCCGACACCATCGCGTGGGCTTCGATGGGCTGCTGGTCGAAGTTGGCGCGCGCGCCGCCACGCGTATAGAAACCGTTGCTGCCGATGGGGCGAAAGTGGCCGTTCTCGGAGGTTTGGATTTCGGCCAGCCAGCGGAGGGCCTGGAGGCCCCGGTCGAGCACGGTCTTTTGCCCGGAGCCTCGACCGCTCAGAATCAACGCGTGCGGCAGCTTGGCGTTATCGTAGGTGAGACTGCCTTCAAACCAGGGCCAGTCGGGGAGCGCCGATTTGTCAAACCTCTCCATCAACCGCGCCGTGAGGGTGTCGCGGATCTGGGTGGCGAGCCGGTCCCCGCTCAGGCGCTGGAGGTATTCGTGGATGCCGAGCAGGCAGAACGCGCAGGCGCGCGGCGAAACGAACTCCATGGCCGCGGGCAGCGCCTGGGCGAAGATCTGACCGGACAGGAACTGGAAACTACGAAAGGGCGCGCGCCCGACGCCCGTGCCCAGCGCCCAGAGGGCTCGGCTGTGAGAATCTTCCGATCCGTGCTCATCCAGCCAGCGCCGGTCGAAGCTCAGGAAATTGTGGAAACGCTTCGATTTGGGGTCAAAGGCATGATGGAGAAACGCGGCGTACGTGGTGCCCAGCCTGCGCACGTTCTCCGGTTCCTCCTCCATTTCTTCGAGGAGCACCGCCAGGATGAATCCGCGCGCGTTGTCGTCCGTGCAATAACCCTCGGAAAAATTCGGCACGCTAAAGATGGCGTGTTGAAAGAGGCCGGTGGAATCGGTCATTCGCGAAAGATGATCCAGTTTCAGCTCCGGCAGCTCGCGCGGCTGCTGGTCGAGCGTTTTGGTGGCGAAGGATTTCCTGGACAGCACGGCGCGTTCGAGGCGGGCGGATTCGAAGGAGCGCATGTAGAGTCGCGCCACGTTGCTCCAGATCATTTCGCGCCCCAGTTTATAGGCGTTTTTCCGAATGGCGGTCCGGCGGACTTCATCGCGCAGCAGGGTGATGACCTCGCGCGCGATGGCTTTGGGGTCGCCGAAGGGCACCAGCGCGCCGCGGTCTTCGGCGAGCAGTTCGGCGGCATGCCAGTAAGGGGTTGAGACCACGGCTTTGCCGGCGCCAAACGAAAAGGCCAGGGTGCCCGAGGTAATCTGCGCCTCGTTCAGGTAGGGTGTGACGTAAATATCCGCCGCGCCGATGAACTCCTTCAATTCCTCGGTATTCACGAAGCGGTTGTAGAAGATGACATTTTTCTGGACCTTGTTTTTCTTCGCCAGTCGTTCGAGGCTCAGACGGTAGGCTTCGCCCTGGTCCCGCACGAGGTTCGGGTGCGTTGCGCCGAGCACGATGTAAACGACGTTCGGGAATTCGGCCCGGATTTCAGGCAGCGCGTTCAGGACATGCTCGATTCCCTTGTTGGGGGACAACAATCCGAACGTGAGCAGCACGAGCCTTCCTTCGACGCCGAACTGGTCCTTGTAATAGTTCGGATCGACAAACGGCATGTCGGGAATGCCGTGCGGGATGAGATCGAGCTTGGCGGGCGGCGCCTGGTAGATTTCCTGCAACATCCGCCGCCCGCGTTCCGCCATCACCACCAGCCGGGTCGAGCGCGCGATCAATTCCTGCATCACGCGCCGCTGCTCGGGGGTGGGGTCTTGCAGGAGGGTGTGGAGCGTGGTGACAATGGGCATTCTCAGTTCGCGCAGGAGTGCCAGCACGTGGCTCCCCGCCGGGCCGCCGTAAACCCCGAATTCGTGCTGCAGGCAGACGATGTCCACGTTGCTGATATTGAGGAAGTCCGCGGCGCGCTGGTAGGAGGACAAATCCTGCTCCTGAATCTCGAAGCGCACTTCCTCCGGGTACTCGTAGCCTTCCTCGATATCGTTCACCGGCACCGCGAAACAATGGGTTTGCGGATGCTCCGCCGCCAGCGCCGTCAACAGGTCGGCGGTAAAGGTGGCGATGCCGCATTTGCGCGGCAGGTAGTCGGCAATAAACGCGATCTTTTTGATTTGAGAGCGTGTTTCCACAGGTTGCGCCGCCGTGCGGCCTCCTTCCGGCTCCGCCAAATCCGTTCTCGGACGTAGTGCTGTGGTCATGCCTGTCCTTTGGAGAAGCAGGTCGGTTTTTGGCGAAAGATTCTTCCGGGACGAGCGGATGCGGCGCCATCGAGATGCGGTTGGGCCGACCCGCGCCCTGTTCGGGCAACGGGGGGTGAGGGTCCCCAAACGGGACCGCCGTCGGCTGATTTCATGGCTCAAGGTAAATTCAACACCTTGGATCGCGCAAGTGAAAGAAAATCCGGGTAGTGGCACAGTTTGGTGGAGCGAGACTCCCGGCGAGCCGCCGGTCGGGCGAACCTTTCGGTTTTCGGCTCGCGAGGACGCTCGCCCCACCCCCCGTTTGGCCAAACTGCACCACCACCAAAATCCGCGTTTGGCGATCGGGCGCAATTCTGGTGGCATCGGATCGGGATTTTCATGTAGATTGGATCAAAAGCGGCAGCGAAAGGACAGCGAATGGCGCAAGCGATCATGGACCCTGAAAAGGTGCGGCGGTTCGCGGACGAACTGCAGCGGTTCAACACGGACCTGGAGAACCGGCTGGTGTTGTTGCAGTCCCGGTTCAACGCGCTGGGTGACACCTGGCAGGACCAGGAGCACGAAAAATTCTCGGAGGAATTCAAGCTGGCGATGAAGGCGCTGAAGAAATTCATCGAGCTTTCCAAGGATCACACGCCGTATCTCCTGAGAAAAGCTCAGCGGATCGAGGAGTATTTGAACCAGCACTGACCCATGGCGGAGCGATCCCACGTCACTTCGGTCGATGCCATCGCCGCCTTCCGGGCGGACCTGATTCTTTTCCTGAACAAGGCCCGGCCGACCGTGGAGGAGGTGGCCGGGGAGATTCACCGGATGCGGCAATGGTTGGACACGGATCAGCGCCAGCATTGGACCCAGGAGATTCGACTTCTCGGCCGGCGGCTGGAGGAGGCGCAGCAGGAATTGTTCACCGCCAAACTCTCGAAGCTGCAGAATGCGACGGCCATGCAGGAGATGACGGTGCAGCGACTCCGGCGCCAGATGCGGGACGCCGAGGACAAGCAGCGGATCACGAAACGCTGGAGCCGGGAGCTGGAGGGCCGGACCGACCCGTTGGCGAAGGAAGTGGACGGCTTGCACACATTCCTGACCATCGACATGGTACGGGCGGCCGCCCGCCTGGACCAGATTGTGAAGATGCTCGAGGCCTATGCCAGGGTCGCTCCGGCCGGCGGTTCCGCCGCTCACGCGCCGGAAGCCGCGGAAGAGCCCGGGGCGCCGGCGACGGGGGCCGGTGGCGGCGGTCCCACGCCAGGAGACCGTTTATGAGCCTGAGTTCAACCAGGAGCAGGGTGGTCGCGGTGACGAAGGAACTGATGTTGAAGTGGCAGGAGACGAAGAGCTACTGGAAGGATGACAAAAGCCTGGAGTTCGAGCACCGCTACCTGCAAGAACTCTTCGTCCGCGTGGACAAAGCCGTCACCGTCATCGAAAAACTGGATGTCCTGTTAGCCAAGATCAAGAAAGACTGTGAATAGCCATCGCGGTGCCAACGAAATGCTGGCGGTTCTGAACGCGCTGAAGGGCGCCGTTCGCGAGTTTGCCATGCGGGAGGAGACCCTGGAAGGCGGCTATCACGCCCAGCGCATCGCGGAGGGCAGGGCACATGAGGCCGCGACCGCCGCGCACACCGCGCAAATCGCCGAGGCCATGGCCGCCGCCGAGGCCGGGTTGCAGGCCGACAGGGAAAGGCTCCAGACCCGATTCGAGCAGCGCAAGCGTTGGATCAACCAGGCCCATTTCTCCAGCCGGAAGCGCGCGTTGGGGCAGATTCGGCAGCAGGAAGGGCGGATCAAGTACAAGGTGCAGGAGGGCTCACTGCGCGCCGAGAGGACCCGGGAGGTGGAACTGGCCGCGACGGCGGGCGCGCACGCGGAGTGCCATGCGCGCCTTGCCCGGAGCCGCGAGGAGTTGGCGCTTTTGGAAAACGCCGCCCGCGCCGCCTTCCGGGGGTATGGCGGGTTTCAGAAGCTGCTTTCCCGCGACGGACAAATCACCGAGCGCGACCGCTCCCGCGATGAAAACGAGCTGCTTGCGGAGACCGATCGGCTGCAAGCCGAAATTCGCGAAGGGCTTGGCGATCTTCGAAAGAGGGTCCTGGCGAGGGTGTTCAGGTTTTTCCCCGCATGGGTGCAGATTCCGGTTCTGCTGCTTGGCGCCGCATTTCTCGGTGCGCCCGCGAATGTTCCCGTCATGAAAAGCCTGCCGCGGCGCGAAATCGCGATCGGCATCTTCGCGGTCTGGGCGGTCCTCGCCGCGGTCCGGCAGTTCGCGCAGCGCCGGGCGCGACCGGCCGCCGTTGCGGTGGCCGGCGATCTCGTCAAGGCCCGAAAGCTCCACGACGTTTGTTTCGAGAGGGCCGACGCGCGGTTTCAGCAGGAACAGCAGCGGATCCAGCGTGAATTTGAGGACACGACCCATGGCCTGGATGAGGACTGGAAGCGAGCGGGGAAGGCGGCGCTCGACATGCTCGATGCCCGGCCGAGGCAGCTCGATGAGCAGGCCCCCGGTGTGGCGCAGAAGAGCGAGGAACTCTACCGGTCGAGCCTCACGCGGACCGAGGGCGATCACGCGAATCGCCTCGCCGGTCTGCAGCGGGACGCCGAGGCGCGGACGAAGGAACTGGCGGCCGCGCACGACGCGGCGCTGGCGATGCTGGACGCGAAGTATCAAACCGGATGGAAGGAACTCGAGGCGGAGTGGAAGCAGCGCATCGACCCGATCTACGAGATTCTTCGGACGGAGGATGCGGCCGCCGCGGCCCTCTTTCCGGAATGGGAGATGCGGCATTGGGAGAATTGGACGCCGCCGCGGGAGTTTGCCAATGCGGCCAGGTTTGGGCGGTTGGAAGTGGACACCGCCCGGTTCTTCGAGGCCGTTCCGGGGGACAAACGCCTGTCGCTGCCGGGACCCGCGGTATTTTCGGTTCCCTTGCTGCTGTCGTATCCACGGGAAGGCTCGATTCTTTTCGAGACCGCCAGCGCGGGGACCGAGGCGGCGCTGGGGGCGATCAACAACATCATTTTCCGGCTGCTTTCCACCACGCCGCCCGGAAAGCTCAGCTTCACGATCTTCGATCCGGTGGGACTGGGCCAGAGTTTCGCCGGGATCATGCATCTTGCCGATTACGAGGAGAGCAACATCAACAGCCGCATCTGGACACAAACCGGCCAGCTCGAGCAAAAACTCGCCGAGTTGAGCGAGCACATGGAAAAGGTCATTCAAATGTACCTCCGCAACGAATACGAAACGATTGCGGAGTACAATGCCAAGGCCGGCACCATCGCCGAGAAATATCATTTCTTTGTGGTCGCCAATTTTCCGGTGAATTTCAGCGACGCGGCGGCGCGGCGTCTCATCAACATTGCGACCAGCGGGGCGCGGTGCGGCGTGTACACGCTGATTCATTGGGATCGCCGGCACGCCCTCCCGCCCGGCATTGTTCCCGAGGAACTGCGCAAGAGCAGCATTCGCGTCATCCGGACGGCCATCGAGTTCGAGCTGGAGGGGCATTCGCCCGCCGGGACGCGACTGACGCTGGACGCGGCTCCGTCGCCGGAGTTCGCGACGCAATTTCTGCGCGAAGTCGGCCGGAGCAGCAAGGACTCCAACCGGGTCGAGGTGCCCTTCGCACAGATTGCTCCGTCGGACTCCGAGGTGTGGTCGGAAGACACGGCCGAAGAGCTTCAGGTGCCGATCGGGCGATCCGGGGCAACGAAGCTGCAATACCTGGCGATCGGCCGGGGTACCCGGCAGCACGCGCTGGTTGCGGGCAAGACGGGCTCGGGAAAATCCACGCTCTTTCACGTGATGATCACCAATCTGGCGCTGTGGTGCAGCCCGGAGCAGGTGGAGTTTTACCTGGTGGACTTCAAGAAGGGCGTGGAATTCAAATGCTACGCCACCCGCCGGCTGCCTCACGCGAAGGTGGTGGCGATCGAAAGCGACCGGCAGTTTGGGCTGAGTGTGCTTCAGCGTGTGGACGAGGAACTCCGCCGGCGGGGCGATCTGTTTCGCGAACTGGGCGTCCAGGATCTGCCGGGCTACCGGAAGGCCGGCGGGAAGGAACCCATGCCCCGCTCGCTGTTGATCATCGACGAGTTCCAGGAGTTTTTTGTCGAGGAAGACCACGTTTCCCAGGCCGCGGCCGTCCTGCTCGACCGCATCGTCCGGCAGGGCCGCGCCTTTGGCATCCACGCATTGCTCGGCTCGCAAACGTTGGGGGGCGCCTACACCCTGGCCCGGGCCACCATTGGCCAGATGGTGATCCGCATCGCGCTCCAGTGCAACGAAGCCGACGCCTACCTGATCATGGACCAGGACAACCCGGCGCCGCGGCTGCTCTCGCGTCCCGGGGAAGGCATCTACAATGACGCGGCCGGGTCGATCGAGGGGAACAGTCCGTTCCAGACGGTGTGGTTGCCCGAGGACGAACGCGACCGCCGCCTGGCGGGCATCCGCGAGCGGGCGGACCGGGAACCGAACCCGCCGCCGGGCCCGTTTGTATTCGAAGGCAGTGCGCCCGCCGATGTGGGGGAGAACGCTCTGTTGCGAGCGGCCATCCAGGCGAATCCCGCGGTAGCGCCGGCGGTGTCTCGCACGTGGCTCGGGTCGCCCAATTCGATCAAGGGACCCACGGAAGCCGTCTTCCGAAGGCAGAGCGGCAGCAACCTGCTGGTCGTCGGGCAGAGCGAAGAGCGCTCCCTGACCCTCCTGTCCGTCACATTGGTCTCGCTGGCCGCGCAGTATCCGACGGGGACGGTCCGTTTTCTGTTCCTCGACAGCACCCCGTCCGGATTTCCCCAACGCGACTTTCTGCGGCGGGTGATGGGGGCGGTGCCTCATGAAATCGTCCAGGTCAACAACGGCAATCTGGATGAAGTCATGAACGGCCTCGCGGCGGATTTGAAGCAACGGGCCGGCGAGGAACGATCCGGCGCTCCGGAAACCTTCCTTCTGATTCACGGGCTGCAGAATTACAAGAAGCTCCGGCCGGAGGATGAATTTGGTTTTTCCAGCAGTGACAGCGGGGACGTCCTGGCGCCGGCGGCCGCGCTGCAGTTGCTGATTGGCGACGGGCCCGGGCGCGGGGTGCATGTCGTTGCGACGTGCGACACGTACAACAACGCGAACCGGTTTCTGGGCCGCAAGACGCTGAGCGAATTTGAAACGCGCGTGCTGTTCCAGATGAGCGCGAGCGACTCGGCCAGTCTCATCGACGCGCCGGACGCGAGCACGCTGGGCCTGCAGCGCGCCCTGTGTTACAACGACCGGGAGGGATACATCGAAACGTTCCGCCCCTACGCGTTTCCCGGAAATGACTGGATCGAGGAAGTGGAGAAATCCTTGGGGCGCCGGCGGGCGCGGTAGCTGCGCCTTGTAGCCGCCAATGTGAATTGGCGGATCCCTCCGGAAAGCGGGTCTATGACCCGCAGCAAGCTTTGGCACTGCGAGGCGCGCCGGAGGGTTTGGGGGCGTCGGGATTTTCAGGTGTTGCTGCGGCTCACAGAGCCGCGCGCCGGAGATCACAACGGCGGCTACGAAGAATCCAGCGCGGGGAAGTTCACCCCGCCGGTTGACGGCTTTTCATGTCGCGGATGTGGTCGCGCAACTTCGCGGCGCGCTCGAATTCCTGCCGGTCGATGGCGCGCTGCAATTGTTGTTCGAGCCGCTCGAGTGCGGACACAGGACGGGCCTGCTCGATCTGTGCCTCGAGGTCCCGCAACGCGGCGAGCGAGCGGTCGCGCTCGAAGGCGTACGTTTCATCGTGCCTTTCCTCGAGACTTTCGATGCGCGCCATCGCCGCCTGGACCGTTTTGAGGGCTTTCTTGTGGGCCCCCTGGTCCAGGGTCAGGAACGCCGAGGCGATGGCATGAATACGAAGAATGTATGGGCGCCACCTTTCCAGATGATTCCGGTCCTCCGCGCGCGCCGCGTGTTCGTGAACGAAATCGAAGAGTTGAAGGTTGCGGGCCGTGTCCCGCCCGGTTTCGACCCAGCGCTTGAGCTGGAGGAGGCGCACGTAACGGAAATAATAGAGCGTGCCCTCGGCGAACAACTCCGCGCATTCGTCCGGATCCAATTTAAACCCGTCCTCGTTTTCCGCTGCCTTGGCTTTCGCCAGGCGTCTGAGATGGAATTCGAGAGCGGATTCCATTCCGTGCGGACGCGTGCCGTCCGGCCGTCCCTGCATTTCAAGCTGTTCGATCCCGACGGGTGTCCGGACCTGGAGTATTTCGCGCCCATTGTCGCCCTGCACGATGCGGGCCTCGTTGGCCGGGTCGTAGGACCAGCCCTCGAGCAGGCGTCGGATATCGAACGAGTCACTCATAGACATCTGTTGTCATTATCGCTGTTTTGACGGCGCGTTCAACTGTTATGAGATATTCCTCGACAAGCGGCTTTACAGGAGGCCTGCGGTGGCATAAAAGAGACAGGTGCACGGCGATGGTTTAATCTGGGGGGTTGTCGGGGTGGCGGCGGTTGTCGTTTTCCTGACCGTCGTGCCTCGACTGTCTCCGACCGCCCGGCTTCGGCGGCGGTTGAGGAAAACTCACAGCCGCATCGTTTCCAAATCCGAGCGTCCTACCGTGAAATTCAGCGTGAAGTCCCCGAAGGAATAGTCTCGGGGAATCCTACCTTCCGTCGAGTCCCTTCAGGTATGCCAGAATGAGTTCGGGCAGGTCCTTGCTGTATCCGCCTTCCAGGATGCTGAACACGGGGATTCCAAGCGCCCGCAAGGACTGGCCGAGCCAATAAAAATCCTCGAGCTCAAGCGTCTCGTCGGCCAGGGGATCGCGCGCGTAGGCGTCGAATCCCGCCGAGACGGCGACGATCCCGGGTTTGAAATCTCCCAGACGCCCGAGGGCGCGGGCCAGGGTCTCGCGATACTCGTGGCGCGGCGTATTCGGCGGCACGGGAAAATTGAAACAGTTGTTGCCGACGTCCTGCGCTCCCGTGTGGGGATAACACGGATGCTGATGGATGGAGAAGACGGCCGCGCGCTCGTTGTTCAGGAGGATGTCTTCCGTGCCGTTGCCGTGATGCACATCGAAGTCGAAGACGGCAACCCGATTCGTGCCTGTGGCCAATGCTTCCAGCGCCGCGATGGCGATGTTGTTCAGGTAGCAAAACCCCATGGCGCGGTTCCGGGTCGCGTGATGCCCCGGCGGGCGCATGAGGCTGAACGCGGCTTCGCCGGCGCGCGCGGATTTGAGCGCACCCAGCGCGGCGCCTGCGGAGGCGCGGGAGTAATCCGCAATGCCGGGATGGAATGGCGTATCCTCATCGAAGTCCACGGGGTGATTCAGGCGGGCGACGTATTCGGGCGTGTGCGCGCGAAGAACGGCTTCCAGACCGGCGGGTTCCGGCCCCAGCCAGGTGACCGGGAGATCGGTTTGCGCGCGCAGCTTTTCCAGGGAGCGCGCGATCCGCGCCGGCCGTTCCGGGTGGCCGGGGCGCGAGTAATTGCAGCAATGCTCGTCGGTAATGATGTTCATGGTGTCACGCGGCACATTACCCCGGCAGGGGCGTTGCTTGACAGGAGAAAGTCCCGCCGCCGCGGGGACATCGAGCTTGAAAGGTCTTGGTCGTGGCGACATCCTTTTCTCCATGACGAACACTTGGGCCATGCGGGTGGCCGGGCTGATGGGTGCGCTGGCGGTGACGCTGGGCGCCTTTGGTGCGCACGGGTTCAAGGAAATTCTGGTGCGCAACGACACGGTCGCCATCTGGGAAAAGGCGGTCTTCTATCATTTCATCCACACGATCATGCTGTTTGTGCTGGGGGCGCGACGCCCGCTGCCGAAGGGCCCGTGGATCAGTTTTCTGGCGGGCATCGTGGTGTTCTCCGGTTCGCTGTATCTGCTGGCTTACACGAACGTTCGGTGGCTGGGCGCGATCACGCCATTGGGCGGCCTCAGTTTTATTGTTGGCTGGCTGTGGCTGGCGTGGTTGGGAGACAAGGCCGCTGCGTGACCGGGCCGACACCGGGTGGGGGCCGGACGGTCTTCAGCAGCCCGCGAGTGTGATTAAAAGTGGGGTTATGGACCGCGGCTGTGGCGA
>PLQC01000089.1 GCA_003159675.1 Limisphaerales bacterium | reverse complement strand
TGAAGGGGTCGGTTCTTACAATTGACAATCATCGTCTGCTTGGTTGGTTTTCGATTGAAAACGGGTCGGTTCTTGGTTTTGGCAACTCCCTGCTGAATCGCCACTCGTTCCAGGTGCTTTGCGCCCGCCGGATGCAATTTCACCTCCCAACGCGTCCTCAACCAGCGTGGAGGCATTAAAACCGTCTTGCTGGCGCCCTCCCCCTTCTCCCTGGCCTCCAGCATCTCCTTGACCGCATCGGGCACCAACTTGCTCGGCAGCCGGTGCGGAATCCGCTTCGCGTATTCACGCGCCGCCTCCACCACCAAACCCGATCCGCCGGGCAATCCCCAAGCTGCCACGTATTCCTTCGCGGCGAGATCCAGCGGCACCCCGGTCGGTTCCAGCGCCTTCACGGCATGCGTGCAGGATTTCAACCCTCTTCTCTATTGCCGACCGGCTCAATCACGATGGAATGGACGCGAGGGTTTTCTGATCCAGATTGGCGTAACGTGACGACTCTCAGCGAGGTGGGCCCGCGGAACGCGTGATCAGCAGCGGCCTCGTTCTAACATTTTCTATCACGGAGGAACGTGATTCGTTTCATCTTGACTCACTTTGTGTGATCTTCCACAATTCAAGAAACCGTTGATTCCATTGGATATCGTGGGTTTCTGGGTGGATTCTCACGATTGGTCGAGAAGGTTCGAATCTCACCGCCCCGACCACTTTCCCATTTCAAATTTGAAATTTGAAATTTGAAATCTCAAAACAGCAGTCCAATCGCTGGGATCAACCCGGTCACCGCGAGCACACAGCCCGATCTGATTGTCGAGCTGCATTCCATCCTCGAGCCCCTCGACTTGACGGCGCTATTCCCGAACGGCCGGCCGCTCGAAGTGGAACTCGGCTGCGGCGACGCGTCGTTCCTGGTGAATGACGCGGAGTTGCACCTGGACCGCAATTTCATCGGCGTGGAACGATTGCTGGGACGGCTTCGCAAGCTCGACCGCAAGGGCCGTCGCGCCGGACTCGTGAACCTGCGCGGCGTGCGGATCGAATCCTCCTATTTTCTCAAATACCTCCTGCCGGCGCATTCAGCCGCCGCGCTGCATCTCTATTTCCCCGACCCCTGGCCGAAGCGGAAACATTGGAAGAAGCGGCTCGTCAACGAGCGCTTTCCCGAAATCGCACTGCGCGCGCTCGCGCCGGACGGAGTCCTCTATTTGCGGACCGACGATCGGAACTATTTCGAGCAAATGCGGGAGGTGTTTGCGGCGCACGCCGCATTCCGGCCGGTGGAAACTCCCGCGGACCTCGCCGGGTTGCTGACCGATTTCGAGCGGGAGTTCCAAAAGCGCGGCGTCCAAACCCTGCGAGCGGCGTACCGGCGGGGATGAAGGGCCCCGCCCGCGCGCATTCGGCGGGAACCGCTCACACATCGATCACCGGCCCGTTGCCACCCCGATCCGGACCCGGCGGGCGGGGGCCCCGCCGGAATTCGAATCGAGAGCTGCCTTTTCCGGTGAATGAATTCAGCACCATGGAAACGATGCTGATCACCAGCGATCCCCAAAACGCGGCCCAAAAGCCGTCCACCTGAAAATGCGTCTGAAGGACGATGCCGACGAGGTAGAGCAGCAGGGCATTGATCACCAGCATGAACAGGCCGAGGGTGAAAATCAGCAGCGGGAGCGCCAGGAGCATGATGATAGGCCGGATGAAAGCGTTGAGAACGCCCAGCACCAGCGACGTGATAAACGGCGTCAGCAGGCTCTTGTCTTTGAAGTGAATGCCGGGGACGGTATAAACCGCGACCAGCACCGCGAGGGTGTTGATCAGCCAGCTTTGGATGAATTTTTTCACTTTCTCAGCGGCCTCGCTCGCGGAACTGTTTCCAGTCGCAAGGCCGAGTCAAGATGAGACAGCCCGCGGGCAAATACAAGAGAACAAAGCGCCCGAAACCTCCGTGCGACGCACCCGTTAAGATTACTTCGTCAGGCTTCCTTGCCGCTCATCCGCCCGTTTCAACGAGCAGAAAGCGGGATCCGATCTTGTTGCCAAGCTCAAGCTTCTTCACACTCGCGGGGACCAGGCAGAATTGACCCGGATGCAGATCAACCGCCGTGGTCCCGTCGGTCACGCGCACCCGGTTTTCCAGGACGGCCACGATCCGGAGCCGGGGCTGCGTGAAGACCAGAGACTCCTGCGAGAGCGCGCGGAACAGGTCGGCCTTGAACAGAGCGTGTCTGGCCAGGGGCCGGATCTTGAAACGGCCCGCGGTGGAAAACTGGGTGTCCACGAGCGAAGGCTCGAAATCAGTGAAATCAATGCTCGCGAGCGATTGCGCGATGTGCAGTTCGCGCGGCTTGCCGTCCAGCCCGACGCGATTCCAGTCGAAAACGCGATAGGTCGTGTCGGAATTCTGCTGGATTTCAAAGAGGACGAGGCCTGCGCCAATGGCATGAACGCGGCCGCTCGGCAGAAACATCGCGTCGCCGGCCTTGACCGGCACGCGATGAAAGCATCCGGCCGCATCCCCCATCTGAATTTTCCGCTCGAAATCCTGTCGTGTGACACCGCGCTTCAGGCCGACATACAATTCGGCCGCCGGCGCGGCCCGAACGATGTACCACATCTCGGTTTTCGGTTCGCCGCCCAATTCGGCGGCTTTCTGCGGCGGCGGATGGACCTGAAGCGAGAGTTTGTCCTGCGCATCGAGGATTTTGATCAACAGCGGGAACCGGCCGTTCTGCGAGGCCGCGCCGCCGAGCAGGTCGCGCTCATGATGTTCCATGAGCCAGCGCAGGTTTTTGCCCGCGAGCGGACCATTGGCGATCACACTCTCATCGCCGGGGCGGTCGGAGATCTCCCAGGATTCGCCGATGGGGATTCCGGGCGGCAGCGATTTCCGGTAAAGTGTTTCCAGGTTTCGGCCACCCCAGACCCGTTCCTTGAAAAGAGGATGAAATGTCAGCGGATAGAGCACGGTTCAACCCGGGAGCCGGTCAGGCCGCACTCCCAGCGTTCGCCGGAGAAAGCTGCTCCGGGGCGGGATCGCCAGCCCCTTTCGTTTGGTCGGATTCGACGGAAGCCGGCATTTTCTCGAGAACGTGGCCGTAGGCGCGGAATTTTTGATACCGCGTTTTCAGCCGGTCGGCGACGGACAGCTTGAGCACTTCCCGCAGGTGGCTGAGGAGATGTACCTGGAGGTTCTGCGCCATCGTTTCCGGGTCCGTATGGGCGCCGCCGACAGGTTCCGGAACGATTTCATCCACCAGGCCGAGTTCCAGGAGGTCCTTGGCCGTGATTTTCAGGGCCTCGGCGGCTTTCGATGCGGCCGACCGGTCTTTCCAGAGGATGGCTGCGCAGCCTTCCGGGCTGATGACGGAGTAATACGCGTTCTCGAGGATCAACACCCGGTCTGCCACGCCGATGCCCATCGCGCCGCCCGAGCCGCCTTCGCCGATGACCGTCGCGATGATGGGAACCTGGAGGAGCATCATCTCGCGCAGATTCACGGCGATGGCTTCCGCAATGTGCCGTTCCTCCGCGCCGATGCCCGGGTAAGCGCCCGCCGTGTCGATCAACACAATGATCGGCAGGCCGAACTTGTCCGCCAGCTTCATCAACCGAAGCGCTTTGCGGTACCCTTCGGGATGAGCGGAACCGAAGTTGCGCAAAATGTTCTCCTTCGTGTCGCGCCCCTTTTGCGTGCCGATCACCACCACCCTGTGTTCCCCCAGGCGCGCCAAGCCGCCAACCACCGCCCGGTCCTCGGCAAACAGCCGGTCGCCATGCAGTTCCAAAAAACCGGCAAAGGCGGACCGGATATAGTCGAGTGTATAAGGCCGCTTCGGATGCCGCGCCAGTTGCACCCTCTGCCAGGCGTTCAGATTGGAGAAAATCTGGCGGCGCGTTTCCTCGATTTTGCGTTCGATTTGCTGAATCTGGTCCTCGAAACTGATGTCGAGCGAGTGCGTTTCGGGATGTTTCCTCAACTCCACAATCTTGTTCTGCAGTTCAACAATCGGCTTCTCGAAGTCGAGCTGGTGTTTCATCTGATGTGAAGATTAGACCTTAAACGGAGGGCAGGCAACGCCGAATTCGGCCGCCACGCGAGCCCGGGTGTATCCAAAGAGCCTTTTGCACGATCGACGCCCCAAATCCCACGCGTACACTCAAAGAGCCGGACAATTGCCCGGCCCTTTGTGGTGACGAGGTTTAAACGCCTTCACCAAAGGCGCTCAGAAGGGTAATGCGGCCAACTATTTGCACGCTGTCCGAACCGCATTACAAGCAAAACCTCTATACTAACCCTAAACGGACAGCGAAATCTTCGCTTGTTAATACAGATACTCCAAGTGCCCGATTTGTTCAAAATTATTTTATTCCTTCGCAAATCTCTTGCTAAATCACAAGTTATTATAATATAGCATGTTGCTTCGATTTAAGGCACGGAGGCATCCTGCCGGGCTAACGAGTGCCGGTTTTTCAGGTCAAGGCGACTTTTGAAAACAGTTTCATGGGGCATCCGCGGTTTGCAGGAGTGATCCGGAGACCTCGGTCGGGGCGAAATCCCGCGCGATGGCGCCGGGTTCCTCCCCCGCATGTTGTTTGGCGATCAGGACGTAAATCGAAGGAATCACCAGCAGCGTGAACACGGTGCCGATCGACATTCCGGCGACGATCACGATGCCGATGGAATTTCGGGCGGCGGCGCCAGCCCCGGTCACCAGCGTGAGCGGGAAATGGCCTGCGACGGTGGCGACGCTGGTCATGAGGACGGGGCGAAGGCGCACGAGGGCGGCCTGGCGCACGGCCTGGAGCTTGGTGAGGCCGGTGCGCTGGAGTTCGTTGGCGAACTGGACGATCAGGATGCCGTTTTTCGAGACCAGCCCGACGAGCGTGACGAGGCCGACTCGCGAATAAATATTCAGCGTGGTGGTCCAGCCGTTGGTGAAAAAGGGAGTATTTGGGTCGGGCATCTTCAGAAAGCAGAACAACAACGCGCCGAACATGGCCAGCGGCACCGAGCCGAGCAGGATGATCAGCGGATCGCGGAAGCTGTTGAACTGCGCCGCCAGCACCAGGAAAATCAGGATCAACGCCAGCGCCAGGGCGGGCAGGAACTTGCTGCCTTCCACGCGCAACTGGCGCGATTCTCCCGTGTAGTTCACCGAGTAACCCTGGGGCAGGATCTTGGCGGATTCCTGCTCCAGGAAACCCAGCGCCTCGTTCAGCGGGCGAATCGCCACGGCGCTGAGCTTCACGGCGTTGAGCTGCTGGAACCGGTTGAGCGCGCGCGGCTGGGTCGTGCGCTTCAACGTCGCAAACGTGCTCAGCGGCACCAACCCGCCGTTGGGGCCTTTGACGTAGGTGTTCCGAAGCTGGCCGGGGTTGAGACGGTCGAGACGCTGGACTTGCGGAATGACTTTATAACTCCGGCCCTCGAAATTGAAGCGGTTGACAAAATTGCCGCCCACCAGCGCCGACAGGTCGGAGCCGACGGTCGTCATGTCCAGACCCAGAGCGGCCACCTTGTCCCGATCCAGCACCAGCTCCACCTGAGGCTGATCGATTTTGGTGTCGAGGATCGGTGGAAACGCGAACATCCCGCTCTCGGCCGCCTTTTGCTGCAGCGCCTCGGCGAACTTCAAAATCTGCGCCGGCTCCGCCGTCGAACAGATAAGGAACTCCACCGGGTAATCCCCGCCGCCAGGCAACGACGACGGCGTGACCGCGTAGGTTCTAATTCCCGGGACGCTGTTGACCTTCATCTGCGCCGCGGATGCGATCTGGAATACCGTGCGCTTCCGTTCGCCCCAGGGCTTGAGCACGAGACCGGAAATGCCATTGTCAGGAAAGGTGATCTGGAATGTCTGAAGAGCCTCGGGCACGCTCATCAACTCTCGGTTGATCGCGTCCGTATAGAACGTCGTCTGGTCGATCGTCGCGTCGCCTGCCGCTTCCGAGATGGCCAGAACAAACCCCTGGTCTTCGATCGGCGCGAGTTCTTTCGACGACATCAGGTACAGCGGGATCGTCAGCAGGCCCAGCCCGATCCAGAGGACGTAAACCGCCGGCCGTGCCGACAGCGTCGCATCCAGCACCCGCGCGTACCCGCGGCGGAGGCGGTCGAAACCGCGGTTGATGCGGCCGGTCAAGCCGTGTTCCTCGCGCCCGGGGTCGAGCAGCTTCGAGGACATGAAGGGCGAAAGGGTCAGGGCGACGATGCCGGAGATGAATACGGCGCCGGCCAGGGTGAATGCGAACTCACGGAACAATGAGCCGGTGAGGCCGCCCTGGAGGCCGATGGGCGTATAGACCGCCGCCAGGGTGAGCGTCATGGCGATGATCGGGCCGACCAGCTCGCGGGCGCCCAGCAATGCCGCGCGCCGGGGCGTCTGACCCTCGCGGATGTGGCGCTCGACGTTCTCGACGATGACGATGGCGTCGTCCACGACGAGTCCAACGGAGAGGACGATGGCGAGCAAGGTCAACAAATTGAGCGTGAACCCGAGGATCTGCATCAGGAACACGGCGCCGATGAGCGATACCGGAATGGCCACCACCGGTACCAGCACCGAACGGACCGAGCCGAGGAACAGGAAAATCACGATGCACACGATCAGCAACGTCTCGCTTAATGTCTTCAATACTTCATGGATGGCATCCTCGATATAGATCGTCGCGTCGTAGGCGACATTGCCGTTGAGGCCGGAGGGCAGTTGTTTCCGGATGGCCGCCATCTCGACACGCACGCGCTTGATCACGTCCAGGGTGTTCGCGTTCGGTAATACCCAGACGCCCATGAACACGGCCCCTTGACCGCTGAAGCGGACTTCCGAATCGTAATCTTCAGCGCCCAACACCACGTCCGCCACGTCGCTCAGCCGGACGAGATGGTCGCCCGATCGCCGGATCACAAGGTTGCGAAACTCCTCGACGGAACGCAGGTCCGTGTTGGCCGTCAGGTTCACCTGCACCAGCGCTCCCTTGGTCTGGCCCACGGCCGCGAGGAAATTGTTGGCCGCAAGCTCCTGCCGGACCTGGTCGGGACTGATGTTCAGGGCCGTCATCCGGTCCGGCTTGAGCCAGATGCGCATGGCAAACGTGCGCCCGCCCAGAATGTCCGCCCGCTGCACGCCCTCGATCGCGGCCAGGCGGGGCTGCACCACGCGAACGAGATAATCCGTGATCTGGTTCGCCTCGAGGATGTCCGAACTGAAACTCAGGTAAGCGGAGGCAAATTGGGACTCGGCCGATTCGATGTTGATGACCGGTACCTGGGCTTCCGGCGGCAGATCGTTTCGGACCTGGTCCACCTTCGAGCTGATTTCGGAGAGCGCCTTGTTGGCGTCGTAATTCAACTTGAGCCGGATGGTGATGGTGGACAGCCCCAGCTTGCTGCTCGATTGGATGTAATCGATCCCGTCGGCGGCGGCGATGGCCCGCTCAAGCGGCGACGTAATGAATCCGCGCACCAGATCGGCGCTTGCTCCCACATACACCGTCGTGACGGTCACCGCCGCGTTCTCATTGCGCGGATACTGCCGGACGTTGAGCGACCGGATGGATTGCAACCCGGCGATCAGAATCACCAGGTTCACCACCAGGGCCAGCACCGGTCGGCGGATAAACAGATCCGTGAAGGACTTCATGCGAATTTCAACAGATCAGATCACCTCTCCGGCGGATGCGGCGCCTCGGCGGCCTTTGGCGCCAGGTCATTGTGTTCGACAACGACCATCCCGTTGTGCAGTTTGAACAGGCCGGAATTGACGACGCGTTCGCCGGGTTTGACACCCGTTTCCACGCACACGAAATCGCCGCGCGTGCGGCTTGTGCGGATAAATTGCTGGCGCACGACCAGTCGCGGGCTGGCATTATTGGTGGCGGCTTCCGGCTCGATCACATAAACCGAGTCGCCATACGGGGCGCTGAGCACCGAGGTGGCGGGGATCACGAGCACGGCTTGGTCCGTTGGCAGGAGAACTTCCACCCGCGCAAACATGCCGGGCCGCAGGAGCTGGTCCGTATTGTCGAGCGTGGCCTGCAGCCCAACGCTTCTCGTGGAAGGGTCGAGATCCGGATTGATCGCCGTCAGCGTGCCCTCGAATTTCCGGTCCGGGTAGGTGTCGGTCGCGACGCGCACGCGCATCCCCGTCTTGAGCCGCGCCAGCTCCTGCTGCGGCATCGAGAAATTCACATACACCGGCGAAAGGGACTGGAGCGAGACGACGGGTTTCCCCGTGTCCAGGTACTCGCCGAGATTCACCATCCGGATCCCCAGCCTTCCGTCAAACGGCGCGCGGAGGGTCTTCTTGCCAATGGCGGCGCGAATGGCATCGGCATCCGCCTGGTCCTGTTTCAAGGTCGCTTCCGCCTGGTCCAGGTCGGACTGCGACACGGTATTGTCCGCCCGGAGCCGACGCAGCCGGAGAGCGTTCAGGCGGGCAAGCTCGACCTGCGCCTCGATGGCGCGAAGTTGCGCCTCTTCCGATGACGTATCCAGGCGCACCAGCAGATCGCCCCTGGCCACGGCGGCGCCGGATTGGAACGCGATTTCGCTCACGGTGCCGGCGATTTCGGGAGTGACAGTCACTCCCTGGACTGCGGCGATGGAACCGATGGCATCGAGTGTGTCCTGCCATTGCTCGACGTGCGCAACGGCGGAGGAGACCGATTCAGGAGGCACCGCGTACGCCAGCCCGGTGGCGATCATCTTTCGAATCTCGAGCACCTTCACGCCTGCAAGGCCGCCAACGACCAGCAACAGGACAAACAACGCGGCAACGGTTTTTCGTTTCATACGTGCGTCCACCCTTCAGAATTTCCCCGGGGATCCGGCATTTCGCTTCCTGGCGGCGCCGGCCAGGAACAGTCCGACGATCCGATTCGCCGTCCTGCGATCGAGCCGGCAGGTGGGAGTGACCAGGTGCGCCATTAAATGGACGTTGGCTTGGCCGTAAAAGCCGAACGCCATCTCCCGGCTGCCAAACCTGCCGTCCAGCTCCCCGTTCTGCAGCGCCCGTTTCATCAGGGTGTGGATGAACTCGAAATTCCGCTCGCAGCGGTCCAGATAGCGCAGCTTCTTCGGCAGCTCGCCGGGCGAAGCAAACATCGTGGCCAGCGCAATTCTCATCAGTTCCCGGTTCTCCCGGAAATAATCGAACAGCACGGCCAGAATTTCAACCAGCTGGCCCCGGATCGTTTTGGAGCGGGCCGCCGCTCCGCACAGCAGCTCAAATTCCTTGTCGTGCGCCTCGCTGACCAGCGCCTGGAAGAGCCCCGCCTTGTCCTTGAAATGATAGTAGAGCGCCGGTTTGGAGACGCGCGCGTCGTCCACAATCTGCTGGACGGACGCGGCGGCGTAGCCGCTGTTCGCAAAATGCCTGAGCGCGGCGCGCAAAATATGCTGCCGCGTCTTCGAGTGGCTGACAATGGCTGCCATTAACTTACCGAACGGTAGGTAGTATCCGCCCGGCTGTCAAATGATTTTTTCGCGGGCCGCGCCGGCCGCCGCGGCCGGGCGCAGCTTGGCACTGCCCCCGATCGCAACCAGGCCGGAGCGCGGCGTTTAGAGCCAGCGTGAAAAGCCGGAAGGGTAGCACGGGCCACTGGCCCGTCCCCGTCCGGCGACCCGCCGGACGGAATGGAGAGGGATGTTCCAGTTGAAATTCAGGCCAAAGTGTCCCCTGTCGTCAAGCTCTTCCGGTCGGCGAGTCGCCGATCGGAACGGGCGGGTCGCCCGTATCCTGTTCCAGAGACAGTCACTGAATGCCGTAGCGTCGGGGGCAATGTCAAATTGCCCCCGCCACGGCCCGGCTTATCCCGGGGGATTGCCCCCCGACGACGGGCGGCCGGTTCGAGCGAGCTTGGAGTTTCGCACCCCGTAGCAGAGATAAATCACGATCCCGATGAGGAACCAGACGACCAGCCGGATCCAGGTCATCAGCGGCAGGGAAAGCATGAGCGCAAGCGCCGAAAGGGCGCCCATCGGCCCGACGAACCAGACCCAGGGAGTCTTGAATTTCCGCGGCAGATCCGGCTCGCGCAACCGCAGCACGACGACGCCGACCGACACGATGATGAAGGCGAGCAACGTGCCGATGTTGCACAGGTTTCCGGCGTCCCGAACCGGCAGCACCGCGCCAAAGAATGCCACCACAATCCCCGTGGCGATCGTGATGATCCAGGGCGTTCTGAAGCGCGGATGAACCCGGCCCACAATCGGAGGCAACAGCCCGTCCCTGGACATCGACCAAAACACCCGCGTCTGTCCCAGCATCATCACGAGGATGACCGAGGAAAGCCCGGCGATCGCGCCCAGCTTGATGACGCGGGCCATCCAGCCCATGGCCGCATGATCCGCCGCCAGGGCGATCGGCTCCGGCACGTCCAGTTGCTGGTAAGGAACGACACCGGTGGCAATTCCCGAGACCAAAATGTAAAGAACCGTGCAGACCACCAAGGAGCCGATGATGCCGACGGGCATGTCGCGCTGGGGATTCTTTGCCTCCTGCGCCGCGGTGCTCACCGCGTCGAACCCGATGTAGGCGAAAAACACGAGGCTGGCGCCCCTCATCACGCCCGACCATCCAAAGTTTCCCCACTTCCCGGTGTTGGGCGGAATGAAAGGATGCCAGTTTGCCGGATGGATTGCCCGGATCGCGCCGACAATAAAGAGCAGCACGACTGCAATCTTGGCGAAAACGATCAGATTATTGAACCCTGCCGATTCCTTGATCCCGATGACCAGCAGGGTGGTGACAAGGGCAACGATGATGACGGCGGGCAGGTTGAAAACGGCGGTGACCTGTTGCAGCGTGGCCGGGTCTGTGCCGGCGGCCCGGATTTGTTCCGCCAACCCGGCGCCCAAAGCGGTCCAGCCCGCTGTCATTTTCAAAGCCGGGGCCAAGGCGGCAGGGATGTCAATCAGGTGCGTGCCCCGGGCCGCGGCGAGCTCCGGAGGAACCTGAATCCCAAAGTCCCGAAGGAATGAAACCACGTAACCGGACCATCCCACCGACACGGCGATGGCTCCGACCGCGTATTCGAGGGCAAGGTCCCATCCAATGATCCAGGCGAAAAGCTCGCCGAGTGTTGCATAGCCGTAGGTGTAAGCGCTGCCGGACATCGGCACCAGCGAGGCAAATTCAGAGTAACAAAGCGCCGCAAAGGTCGAGACGACGCCCGCCAGGATGAATGAGAGAACCACCGCCGGTCCGGCATTCTGAGCGGCCGCCGTTCCTGTCAAAACAAAAATGCCCGTTCCGATGATGGCGCCGATCCCGAGCGTGGTGAGATTGAGCGGCCCGAGCACCCGATGAAGACTGTTGTCCGTCAGCGCCTCCTCTTGCAGGTCGGTGATGCTCTTGCGTCGGAACAAATTCATAGCTTACGGCATTGACGGGCGATCTGGTTTGCTGGCCCCGCTTATTGAGCCACACGCATCGGGAAGTCAAGCAAATGCCGGGCGCCGCCTCCTGTAGCCGCCAATATGAATTGGCGGACTTGTCCCGCGATGGCGAAATCCGCCGTTTCACAACGGCGGTTACGAAGGAAACGGGGGCCGGCTCACCGAGAATTCGCTTTTCGCGGCCTCCACAAAAAGTAAACCGGCACGCCGGCAAGCACGATCAGCAGCCCGGGCCACGTCGTCTCGGTCTTGTACAGCAGCAGCACGAGCATGATGACGCTGGCTCCAACGATATAGATCGCGGGCAGCACCGGATAGCCGAACGCGCGGTACGGGCGGTCGGCATCGGGCCGGGTGCGGCGAAGCACAAAAATCCCAATGATCGTGAGGACGTAAAAAATCAGCACCGCGAAGACGACATAATCCAGGAGATTGCTATACAGGTTCCCATATTGCTCGGCATGCTTCACGGGATCCAGCAGCGGCGCGCCGGAGGCGTCGCGCAAACGGGTTCTTGGCAGGACCAGCAGGGAGGCCCATAGACACTGCAACACCAGGCCGGCGGCGGGCACGTGGCAGGCGTTGAGCCTGCCGGTTGCCTTGAAGAACAATGAGTCCCGGGCCATGGCGTAGTACACGCGCGCGCCGGTCAGGATCAGGCCGTTGTTGCAGCCGAACGTCGAGATCAGGATGGCCACCGCCATGATCGCCGCGCCCGCGCCGCTGAAAACCGTCTCGATGGCGGCCGTGGCCACGCGATCATCCGCCGCATGCTGGATCCGGTCCACCGGAAGCAGGAACAGGTATGAGACGTTCGCCAGGAGATACAGTGCGATCACCAGCCCGGTGCCCCAGAAGAGCGACAGCGGAATGTTCCGCCGCGGCTCCTTCACTTCCCCGGCGGCGAACGTGATGCTCTCCCAGGCGACAGAAGAAAAAAGCGAGCCAACCTGCGCCACGCAAAAGGCGACAAACAGGCCAAACCCGCCCGCCGCCGTCACCGTCGAGAGCCAGGAAAGGTCCGGCTTGATCGGGGTCACGTCGCGGGGCGTCCAGAAGCCGGTGAAGTTGGCATGGACCGCTGCGGCGTTGCGTCCGATGAGGAGCCCGATGGCGATCAGCGCGACCAGCGACGCTGTTTTTGCCGAGGTAAAGACGTTCTGGATGAACTTGCCGAGTTTGAGTCCCCGAGTGTTGATAAGCGTCAGCAGCACGATCACCAATATGGCCGCCAGTTGTTGCGTGGACAGGCTGATCGCGTAATGGGTCGAGAGGTTGACCGGCGGAACGATCCAGCCCGTGGGGGAAACCGACGGCGCCAGCACGCCGAGGAAACGCGCGAAGGCGACCGCGACGGCCGCGATCGTCCCGGTCTGGATCACCAGGAACATCGTCCAGCCGTAGAGAAATCCCCACAGCGGGCCGTAGGCCTCGCGCAAATAGACATACTGGCCCCCGACGCGGGGCATCATCGCGGCGAGCTCGCCGTAGCTGAGCGCGCCGATCAGCGTGAGCGCGCCGGTGACGGCCCACACCAGCAGCAGCCACCCGGCCGACCCGACCTGCCGCGCGATGTCCGCCGATACGATGAAAATGCCGGACCCGATCATGGAGCCGGCGACGATCATTGTGGAATCAAGCAGTCCGAGGCCCTGGACGAATCGGGTTTCCGAGGGGGCGCCGCCGGCGACGGTGTCTGACATAGTTTGCCTGTCGATGAATGAATGCTGTCGCGCGCAGTTAATCACCCCGGGATTCGCGGGTGCAACCCAATTCCGATCCGAACTCAACGACGAATCCATCTCGCGGAGCGCGGCTCGCCGGGGCGGGGTCACGGACGGTCAGGCGGCGCGTGTTCGAAGGTCCGCGGGCCGGGGAGCGCAAAAAATCAACTCAAGCGCACGGGCACGCGGCGGCTGCCCCAGCGGCCGGGCTTTCTGTCAAAGTGACCGGCG
>PLQC01000006.1 GCA_003159675.1 Limisphaerales bacterium | reverse complement strand
TGCGCGACGACGACTTGCGCTCCACCAATTTCTTTGCCGCCGCAAAATTCCCGGTCATGACCTTCAAGAGCCAGGCGTGGAAAAGCACTGGTGGCGATACCTACGCCGTCACGGGCGTTCTCACGATCAAGAGGGTGGCGAAGGAAGTCGTGCTCAAGGTCACGTCGCTGGGCTTTGGCCCGGGCATGAAGGGGGCGGCGATCTCCGGCTGGGAGGCCTCGACCACGCTGGATCGGCGCGATTTCGACATCGCGGCGGACCAGGGCATGATTGGCAACAGCGTGGATGTCGTCATCCATGTTGAAGCCGACCTGAGAAAGCCCGCGCCGGCGACACCGTGATCGCCACGCTGCCACCGCCGGTTTCCGACGGGGCAACACTCATTTTCAATTATGACTGCCAACCAACTTTTTCAGCCATTCCGGTTGAAGTCTCTTGAACTCAAGAACCGGATTGTCATGGCTCCCATGACGCGCTCGTTTTCTCCCGGAGGTGTGCCAACTTCAAATGTGGCGGACTATTATGCTCGCCGCGCTGAAGGGGAAGTCGGCTTGATCGTGTCAGAGGGGGCCGTGGTAAATCGACCCGCTTCTTCCTATGATCCGAACATTCCTCATTTTTATGGCGAGAAGCCACTCCGTGGATGGAAGGCCATGATTGACAAGGTGCATGCAGCCGGCGGCGTCATGGCCCCACAACTCTGGCATGTGGGTGTGGTGCCTCCCAGGGATTCCGGCTGGCTGCCACCCGCTCCGTTTGAAGGCCCTTCGGGCTATGTTGCAACCGGAAAAATTGGCGGTATCGCGATGACGGAACACGATATTGTCGAAACGATCCGGGAGTTCGCTCAAGCGGCGGCGGATGCAAAAGCACTGGGGTTTAATGCGGTCGAGATTCATGGAGCGCATGGCTATCTGATTGACCAGTTCTTTTGGCACCCCACCAATCAGCGCACAGATGGTTACGGAGGCCAGAGTTTGGCGGAGCGCTCCCGATTCGCAACGGAACTTATTCGTGCCGTTCGCAAAGCCGTCGGCCCGGACTTTGCGATCAGCCTTCGTGTCTCGCAATGGAAACTTCAAGATTATGCCGCAAAGCTCGCGACTACGCCCCAAGAGATGGAGACGTGGTTGGTTCCATTGGCGGAAGCGGGCGTTGACCTCTTCCATTGTTCGCAGCGCCGGTTCTGGGAACCCGAGTTCATCGGCTCTGATTTGAACTTTGCTGGATGGGCTAAAAAGCTGACTGGCAAACCGGCCATCACGGTGGGCTCAATCGGGCTTTCAGGAGACTTTTTGGCAGCCTTCCAGGGAGAAACCTCGACGCCCAGTTCTTTGGATGAACTCCTCCGCCGTTTCGACCGGGGAGATTTTGACTTGGTGGCAGTAGGCCGCGCCCTGCTCGCCGACGCGGGGTGGGCTCGGAAAATCCGCGAAGGGCGTTCCTCCGAACTGATCGGTTTTAGCAAAGAGGCTCTTGCCACCCTTTCGTAATCCTCATGCCATGTGCATATTAAAATGTGGATCTCATCATAACCTATGAATATGGAATATAGACAACTCGGCGGCTCGGGCCTGAAAGTGCCCGCGCTCAGCTTTGGCACCGGCACTTTCGGCGGCGCCGGCGAACTTTTTAGCGCCTGGGGAAGCACTGACGCCCGGGAAGCCACTCGCCTTGTGGACATTTGCCTTGAGGCAGGGCTCAACATGTTCGATTCCGCTGACGTGTATTCGAGCGGGCTGGCAGAGGAAATTCTCGGCCAGGCCATCAAGGGCCGTCGGGCTGCCGTGCTCATTTCCACGAAGGCGACCTTCCGGGCGGGCGAAGGGCCAAATGACGTCGGTTCCTCCCGCTATCATTTGATCCGCGCGGTGGAGGCGAGTTTACGCCGACTGGGCACCGATTACATCGATCTGTTTCAACTGCACGGTTTTGATGCGCTGACGCCGGTGGAAGAGACGCTCGGCACGCTCGACGATCTGATTCGCGCGGGAAAAATCCGGTACATCGGCTGTTCGAACTTCTCCGGCTGGCACCTGATGAAATCGCTCGCAGTGTCCGAAAAATACGGGTTCGCGCGGCACGTGGCGCATCAAATCTATTACTCGCTCATTGGCCGCGATTACGAATGGGAGCTCATGCCGCTCGGTGTGGACCAAAAAGTGGGGGCGGTGGTGTGGAGCCCGCTCGGCTGGGGCCGCTTGACCGGAAAAATCCGACATGGTGCGCCCCCTTCCGAACAGAGCCGGCTCAGTTCGAAAGCATCGGCCAATGCCGGGCCGAAAGTGTCCGAGGAGCATCTTTTCAAAGTGGTTGATGCACTCGATGCGCTTGCGGCGGAAACCGGTAAAACGGTGCCGCAGATCGCGCTGAATTGGCTGCTGCAACGCCCCACCGTTGCCAGCATCATCATCGGTGCGCGCAACGAAGATCAACTCCGGCAGAATCTCGGCGCAGTCGGCTGGAATCTGACCGCAGAACAGGTGGCGAAGCTCGATGCGGCCAGCGAAACGCCTCCGATTTATCCGTACTGGCATCAACTCGGGTTCGTCGAGCTAAACCCTCCGCCGGTTCCACGCTCTAAAAGTTGAAAGGCGGGTCTGCTATACGGATACATTAATGGCCAGACGATCAACGTCAATGGCGGTTGGTACATGAGCTAACGACATCAACAAGAACACATGAATACATGAATTCACGAAAAAACAGGATTGATCGCCGGAGCACAAGCCGTCATCGGCCGCGCGGCGGCGGAACACTTCTCGAAAGACGACGGCACGATGGTGTACGGCATCCCGCGCCGGCCCGTTGGCGCGCTTGAGAACGCCAGCCCGGTCTCTGCCGATCCGGCGAAAGGACGCCGAATTATGGATCTCAATCTTGCCAACGCCAACACGAAGCAGATTTACAATCTGCTGATCGGCCTGGTCGCGCCCCGGCCGATTGCGTGGATTACCAGCATGAATCTGGCCGGGCAACTCAATGCTGCGCCGTTCAGCGCTTACAATTACATGGGCATGGATCCGCCGATTGTGGCCGTCGGCATCGGCAATCGCCCCGGTCCGGGCGCGATTGGAAAAGATACCGCTCAAAATATACGCAACACGGGTGAGTTTGTCATCAACGTCGTGAATGAAGCGGTCGCGGAGGCTATGAATATCTGCGCCGTCGATTTTCCTCCGGAGATCAACGAATTGGAAATCGCACATTTGGAAACGGAGCCTTCGCTCCTCGTGAAGGTTCCGCGCATCGCTGCAGCACCGGCGAGCCTGGAGTGCCGCGAAATCACGACAATGGAAATCGGCCGCTCCCGGATCATTCTGGGGCAAGTCGTGGCGATTCATGTGAAAGATGAATTCGTCGATCAAGCCGGCCCCTACATCCGCGCCGAGGGACTGCATGCCGTTGGGCGCATGAACGGCCTGGGCTCATACGTGAAAACAAAAGACGCGTTTTTCCACATTCCAAGAATGACTTACGAGGATTGGAAGCAGAAGATCGGAAAGCAACAGCAGCTTCCGGGAGGTTGGCCATGAGTCACCGACCCGAGTTATGAGGAGACAATTATGACACCGATGATAAGTCGCGAGATCCGGCTGGCCTCCCGCCCCAAGGGGATTCCAACCGCAGCCAACTTTACCCTGGCGCGGACCGAACTGGAGCCACTGCAAGATCAGGAGGTGCTCGTTCGCAACCTCTTTATGTCGGTGGACCCATACATGCGCGGTCGCATGAACGAGGGGAAATCGTATGTTCCGCCGTTCGAGTTGGACAAACCGCTCGACGGCGGCGCCGTCGGCGAGGTGATCGAGTCGCGCGTCAGGGAATTCAAGCCGGGCGATGCCGTCACTTCCAACTTTGGCTGGCGGGAATACTTCATGGCTTCGCCGAAAGAGCTGCATCCGGTCAGCCGCGAGGTTCAGCCGCTCTCGGTTTACCTCGGCGCCCTCGGCATGACGGGCATGACCGCCTGGGTCGGGTTGAATTTGGTGGAGGTGAAAGCCGGCGACGTCGTCTTTATTTCAGGAGCCGCCGGTGCGGTCGGGAGTGTGGCCGGGCAACTGGCGAAATTGCGCGGGTGCCGTGTCATCGGGTCAGCCGGTTCAATGGAGAAGGTCATGTTTCTGCGGGAGGAATGCGGGTTTGATGTCGCCTTTGATTACAAGGTCGGCCCGGTCCTCGAACAACTGAACCTGGAGGCGCCGGACGGCATCGATGTTTATTTCGATAACGTGGGAGGGGAAGCGCTCGAAGCGGCGCTCTCGGCTTTGCGGGTGCATGGCCGGATCATCGCCTGTGGCGGAATCTCCGGTTACAACGAGGAAAAGCCGCGGCCCGGCCCTTCCAATCTGTTTAACATGATTACCAAACGGTTGACGATGAAGGGGCTGATCGTTCGCGATTGGCTGGATCGTCAGGGCGAATTTGAAACGGAAGTGGGCGGCTATTTCCGCGCCGGCAAACTGAAGAACAAGGAAACCGTGGTGGAAGGAATCGGCCAGGCGGTAGGCGCGTTCATCGGCCTCTTCGAAGGAAAAAATGTTGGCAAGATGGTGGTGAAGTTGAGTTGAGTCTTTTCGCGTGATGTGCTGTTCGTTCCATTCGCTGTATTTCGTGGAGCCGCCCACGGCGCGGAAGCGCACGGTATGAAGCAAGAGCGGTGAATATGCTCCACTGGCTGCATTCTTTACTGCCCCACCTCCCTCATTACGGATATGTGCTCGTCTTCATCGTCGTGTTTTTGAACAACCTCGGCGTTCCCCTGCCGGGTGAAACGATTCTTTTGGGGGCCGGATTTATCCTGGGGAAAACTGAGAATTCGCTATGGGAACCCCTGGTGGCCGGAACGGCGGCCAGTTTCTTGGGCGGCATTTGTGCCTTCTGGCTGGGACGGCGGTTGGGACATGGCGGCCTGGAAAAAATTCACTGGCTCCATCTCACGCCCGAAAGGTTAAGGTGGCCCGAGCGATTTTTCAAACGTCATGGCGCCAGAGCCGTTTTTATCGCGCGGTTCATCTTCTTGTTTCCGCCTGTCGCGGCCAATCTGCTGGCCGGCATGACGAAAATGCAATGGCGCACTTTTATTTTTTACAACCTCACGGGGTCGGCGGCCTATACCACCAGTTACATCCTGATCGGATATTTCTTTGGGAAGAAGTGGAAACTTCTCGAAGCGTGGCTGGGCCCCACGGCGCTTTACCTGATGCTCGCGGGAATAGTCATTGTGGTTTTCGCCGTGATTTTCAGAAATTCAGTATCCGGGTTTTGGGCGCGCCTTTCCCCCCAAAACCGTCAGCAAAAATAAGCCTGAAAAAAGCAGTTGAAACCACGAAACACACCAAAGACACGAAACATTTCCGATTGACAAATGTATCAATTTTGATACACTGCTTTACAGATGAAAGCTGAACGCCCGCTTAAAGTAGTCTTTTTCAAGACGGAGGCGGGCAATGAACCGGTCGGAAAGCCGCTGGTTGACAATTTGGGTGACGGTCTTTGGGAAGTCCGTTCCCGGTTAAGCAACCGCATCGCGCGGACGCTGTTTGCGGTGGTGGATGAGGAAATTGTCCTGCTGCACGGTTTCATCAAGAAACAGCAGCGAACGCCGCAAAACGAACTGGAATTGGCGAAAAAACGTAAAAAACAATATCTGCTAAATTTATGAGCAAAAGAACACATCGCGGAAGTGATTTCCGGGATTTCTTGAAAGAACAAGGCCTCCTGGGTGAAGTCGAGGCACGCGCGCTCAAGCAGGCCATGAGCCTGCAAATCAGCCGCCTGCTGGAGGAACAATCAGTCTCCAAGTCGGAAATGGCGGCCAGGATGAAAACCAGCCGCGCGGCAGTGGACCGGCTGCTGGATGCTTCCAACTCCTCGGTCACACTGAACACGCTGGGCAAAGCCGCCCGCGCATTGGGACGCAAGGTTAAAATCGAATTGGTGCCGGCATAACATTTGCGTCACCAATCCCCGATGAAGAAAACCAACTTTCCCCTGTCCGAAGTCTATCGGCTGCTCGAATCCGGACCGGTCGTGCTGGTCACCACGGCCCGCGCCGGGCGGGCGAACGTCATGCCCATGTCGTGGCATCTGATGATGGAGTTCGAGCCGCCGCTTGTGGGTTGCGTGGTCAGCAACCGGAACTACTCGTTTGCCAGCCTCAAGGCGTCCCGGGAATGCGTGATCAACATTCCGACGGTGGAGCTGGCGGAAACGGTGGTGGCCTGCGGGAACACTTCGGGCCGGAGCGTGGACAAGTTCAAGGCCTTTGGCCTCACGCCCGTGGCCGCTGCGTGCGTCAAAGCTCCGCTCATCGCCGAATGTTATGCCAGCCTGGAGTGCAAGGTCAGTGATGGGAAACTTGTCACCAAATACAACTTCTTCATCCTGGAGGTCGTTCAAGCGTGGATTGACCCGGCGCGGAAACGGCCCCGGACGATACATCACCAGGGCGAAGGCGAATTCATGGTGGCGGGCCGGACGCTCCATTTGCCTTCGCCAAAAACATCGCTCGCCGGAAAATAAATGCCCGTCCGGCAAACCCGGTCGCGCCAATTTTCAAGGAGCCGGCGGATGATTCTACTTCTTCGTAGCGGCGCGTCGGCAGACCGCCGCAAATGTTTCCGCCTATTTTCAGATGGCGGCGCTCTGCCGAGCCGCCGCTACGCAAATCCTGTCGCGCGAATTTTTAAGGGGGACGGCAGACGATGCTCCTTCTCCGTGAGGAGCATTAGAGGATTGGTGACTACAGAAATGGTGGGCTCCAAGATTGATATTTTCGCTTCGATCTGTTAATTGAAACAGCCGTGCGAAAGTTCATTTCTAAACAGTCACCAATTGTCTCTTATCGGTCGCTCTACAAGGAATCGGATAAGGGCTGCGTGCTCATCGTTGGCACAATCCTCGAAGAGCATTTGCGCCAACTTCACGAAGCCCACATCGCCGCGCACACTACGTCTGCGAAAAAGAATATATTCAAAGACCTTTGCCAGCCACATGCACCACTGTCAACGTTTTCCAGCGTGATCAAAATCGCCTTCGCCTACGGACTGATTCCCACTGATGACTACGAAGAATTGGAAATCGTTCGGAGGTTGCGAAACGAAGCAGCCCACACGATTTGTGATTTTAGTTTAGAAGATGACGGTATAAAAGATTTAGTCTTGCGCTTGAGGGCAGACGAGCGGATGCCCCCAAATGCCGTTGATGCTAAATCTTCCCCTGCCGGGACGGCGAACCTAACATTGCCGAAGATTACAAAGGTGAAGCGCCACTTCCTTGTGAACAGCTTAACGCTCAACGATTCCATTTTGGAAAAGCTTGAAAAAGAATTCAATCGTTGTTGCCCAAGCACGAATCTGAACGCAGATAAAATGCTGCGAGCTAGACTTAGTGTGGCTCAAACAACGAGAGTAATCTCGACACTACCCGCAGGGAGTTCAAGCCGATCCACCATCCGTAAAACGCGGTCGCGCTTCTCCGGGTTCGACGAAATCGTGCAGAGATACAAGCCGGTGCCGGGAACTAGAGTATGGCTATGTGGCCTGCCTTGCCGAACGTTAAGAAATGCAACCGTGGGATTGTCTGAAAGCGGGTAGCGTATCACTGGAATACGGGTCAACTTTTCAGCCATTTCGCTACCAAAGACACGGATCAATTTCTCAACAAACCGTAGCACAGTCTCCGCTGCATCTGGCTCGCAAAATTCTTCATCGCCCCCTGCTTTGTGCATTTGAGACCAATGCACTCGGATTCGAATCCTGCTGCGACCACGCCTACCTGCATCGCTTCGTTCCCGAGGCGTGTCTTCAAAAAGTTCTCCCGACTCAGATGGTGTCGGGATCGGCGCGTTGTAGTTTGGCCCTCCAGCCGGTCGCGGCCAAATGCCAGCAATAATCTTTGCAAGTTCGAGTCCTCGTTGTTTGATTTCGCGGTCCGTCCACTGCTCCAAGGCGGCGAAATAAGCATGCAAGGACACGTTAGACTCGGCAAACAGCACCTTTTTGTTAGCAAAGCTGCTGTTGCTAAGTTCGGGATTGTAGCCGGTAAGTGTCAAGTTTCCTAAAGTGTGAATCCACTTCTCGTGCAAAACTCGCCAATTCCCGCCGAGCATATTTTGCCAGGAAACCGAATCCTCACTATCGCCGTTAATAGTTTGAGGCAGAACATGCTCGACGCTCAAGAGCTTGAGGTTGACCTCTTCGTGATGACCGTGCTCGCGCTCCAGCCTTTCAAGCAAGAGCCGGCATTTGTTCCGTTCGCGCTTGTAGATTGGAAACTCGGCGAGATACGGGATAAACGCCGCATCGTCGGGCCAGCCTTCATGGAGGAAGAACGCACGAAGTTCATCTCGGAAATGAAGTTGAATTGCATTGATTGCACCGGGAAACATTCGGCCGTAACCACGGGTGGATTCCTGAAGAATGGAACGCCGAATCACGAAGCTTGCCAAATCTTTAAAACACCCCAGCAGATTTGCGCGGTCCAGTCTGCCTTTCTGATGAATGTCCAGCAGATGCAGCAGAAGTGGATGAGCCGTGGTGATGTCCAGAGCCTGAATCTCCACAAACGCATCCCGCAAGTTAGGGTCTTCACACGTCAGCGGACGGCGAAGCCAAAGCTCGAACTTGGCGAACTTCTGAAGTTCTTCGACTTGCGCTGCGGGCTCGATGTTACGCGCATCGTTCTGCCTCTTGAACTCGATGTAAGTGACTCTGTTCCGACAGTAGTTACCTTCGCGCATCAGGTAACTACGGTAGAACAATGTCGGCGAGAGTTTCTCGTATTCTCCGGCTGCGTCGAAACGCTTTTCAAATTTTTCCCAGTGCGTGGACTGAAAACGGTCCTGCTCCTCAAGCGGAACTTGCATGAACAGGAAGTTGCGAATCAGGTCAGACTCTTCGAGCGGCAACCCGCAGGAATTCAGGCTCTCGAAAATCTCGTATGGATTCTCTCCACCCACGATAATCGTTACCAACGACAGTCGAGCCGTAGCGGCAACCAAATATCGTCGAATTGCGGTTTCACCGTCACCGCCCACATGTCGTTTCCACTCGCGCTTGAAGAATGAATAACCACCGAGCAAGCCGGCTGCCGCTATCGCGCCCGCCGGGGTTCCTTCGATGATGGATTCATAGTCGCTGCGGTCCCCAAGTCTTGGCACGACTTTCAACCGTTTCAAATCTTGTCCGCGACGGTGAATCAAATAGTCTTCGTGAATCTCCTCGCCAAGACTCTCAAGCGAGTTGAGCTTCGCGATGTCACGCAACGCAACAAGGGCAATTGAAAGCGTCGCCAAACGCTGCTGCCCGTCAATGAGTTGGTAGGATGTGACTTCCCCGGGAACAGGGTGAAATGGCGTGCAGACGAGTGGCCCAAGAAAATGCTTGGTGTCATCGGATTCTTCAGCGCGATAATGTCATCAAGCAAGCATTGCCAGTGTTCCTTGCGCCAAGAATAATGGCGTTGAAAAAATGGCACAAGGAACTGGTCGCCGGAGTGGAGAATTTCGCGGACTGTTTTTACGTGGGCTTCCATTTAGGTCTCCAATTGGTTAAAGAATTTTTCCAGCTTCGCGTTTATTGATTCTTGCACGCAGCGCGGGCGTCCCGCAGTCGCGGGATAGGCGCGGGTGTCGAGAAAGAATGATAGTTTCAGTTTGGTGGCAGGGTCGCGCTGCCGCGCGTCCTGGCTGACCGGCAGGTCAGCCCTACCGTTTTGAGCAGCAGCCTTTTTCGCCATGCGCGGAGTTTGCGCGGGAAATCTGTAAGCGTCAATTCCGCCTTCACTTTGTCTCGGCGCGGCCAGCAGCGAGCAGCTTTTCCTGTCCTGCCTGCGGGTTCGCGGAGGAAAAGCGCCAGAGGGCTGGCGCACTCCAAGACGCTGCGCGAGATTCGGAAGCCATTGGAAAACGCGTTAGCGTCTTGGACTGTCCACCCTCCGCAGTAATGCTACGGAGGACGGGCGGTGGCCCTCCACCGCTTTCGATTCAAGGTGCAGCAAATCGCTTTTCTCCGGGCCGGTTTCGAGGATGAGGACGAGAACGAGGACGATCCGGCTTCGGTCTTTTGAGTCTTATGGGGTGTTCACCCCATTCGTTTCTCCGCGTCCAAATGATACAGTTTCCAGAGGGATCATGAGCGACGTTGTTCTCGAAATTAAAAACCTGACCCGCCGCTTCGGCGCGTTTACGGCGGTGGATGCGCTGACCCTTTCGGTCAACGCTGGTGAGGTCTTCGGGTTGCTCGGCTCCAACGGGGCTGGCAAGACCACCACGATCAAGATGCTCACCACGCTGTTGCCGCCCTCCTCGGGCGAGGCGCGCGTGGCCGGTTTCTCGATAACCACCCAGGCGGTCTGCGTTCGCCGCGCCATCGGTTATGTGCCGCAGGCGGTCTCCGTGGACGGTTCGCTCACCGGNNTGCTCATTTTCGCCAAACTCTATGACCTGCCGCACCGCGAGCAGCAGGCGCGCATCCGGGAGGCATTGGAGTTCATGGGGCTGACCTCCGACGGCGGCCGCCTTGTGAGCCAATACTCCGGCGGCATGGTCCGCCGCCTGGAAATCGCCCAGTCCACGCTGCATCGTCCGCGGGTGCTTTTCCTCGATGAGCCGACCGTCGGGCTGGACCCGATTGCGCGCGACGCGGTTTGGAAACATCTCGTTGATCTGCGGGCCAATTACGGCACGACCCTGTTTTTCACCACCCATTACCTGGAGGAGGCGGAGAGCCATTGTGATCGCATGGCGATCATGCACCTGGGCAAGGTGGCTGCGCTTGGCACCTGCAAAGAACTCGAAGCCTCGCTTGGCGCGGGCCACACGCTGAATGATGTCTTCGTCCACTATGCCGGCAGCGCCCTTGATTCCGGCGGCAACTTCCGCGACGTATCCGCTGAACGCGCGACGGCCCAGCGCCTTGGCTAGCCCCAACCCTATGACCGCCGCTTTCATCCATCCTTTAACCGGCTTCATCGAGAAGACGTTCGTCATCACCGAGTTTGAGTTGCGCAAGCTGCGCCACGATTTCACGGAACTCATCACCCGCGCCCTCCAGCCAGCGCTTTGGCTGTTGATCTTCGGGCAAGTGTTCTCACGCAGCGGGGCGATGCACACGGGCAACATTCCCTATCTGGACTTCATTGCTCCCGGCATCCTGGCGCAAAGCGTTCTCTTCGTGGCCATATTTTACGGCATCAACGTCATCTGGGAGCGCGACCTCGGCATTGTGCAGAAATTCCTCGCCAGCCCAACTCCGCGCGCGGCACTCGTGCTCGGCAAGGGCTTCTCCGCTGGTATCCGCACTCTCTCGCAGACTGTCATCGTTTACTGTCTCTCGCTGCTGCTCGGGGTGAAGCTGAATTGGAGCCCGCTCTCTCTCGTCAACGTGCTGGTCATCGTGGTCCTGGCCGCAACGCTGTTCTCGACGTTTTCGCNNCAGGTGCTCACCATGCCGCTGTTCTTTGCGAGCAACGCGATTTACCCCACCACCATCATGCCCGGCTGGCTGAAGGCCATTTCTCATCTAAATCCGTTGACCTACGTGGTCGATGCCCTGCGCACTTTCATGCTTGCCGGCAGCACGAGCACCTTCGGTCTGAGTCGCGACTATGCGGTCATCCTCCTGACCACGACCATCCTGGTCTTTGTTGGCGCCCGATTGTATCCCCGTCTTGCAACCTAAGTTTGCGCCGTATGGTCAAGAACTTGAGGTTCCCATCATGTACGGTAGGGTTTCACCCCATAGTGCCCGTACGGTTACCCCGATTATCTTCGCATTATGAACACGCCAGCAAAAGGAAGAGCGTGAATAAGAACAATTCCATCGCGGCGGTCTATCCATCGCACACGGCTGCCGAAGCGGCTATCAAGGAACTACAGCAATCCGGTCTCGATATGAAGAAACTGTCGGTTGTTGGACGCGACTATCCCATGGATGACACAACCCATGCCAAAAAAATCCTCAACCGCACCAAGCCGGAGACATTGGAACACCATCAGTAAACGCACCAGCCATGAGCCGCTGACGGGATTGACGAGAACGCGCCAACGCGTCGGCGTCGCCGCCGACCATGGCGGATTTGAATTGAAGGAACAACTCGTCGGAAAGTTGCGCGCGGCCGGCCATGCGGTAGTCGACTTCGGCGACTGCCGACTGGACCCTGATGACGATTATCCGGATTTTGTCGTGCCGCTGGCCCGCGCAGTTGCTTGCGGAGACGTGGAGCGCGGCGTGGCCATCTGTGGAAGTGGTGTTGGGGCATCGGTCGCCGCCAACAAGGTGCCGGGCGTGCGGGCGTGCCTGATCCATGAAACCTTTTCGGCGCACCAGGGCGTCGAGGACGACGATCTAAACATGATCTGCCTCGGCGGCCTCGTAGTCGGTCACGCACTCGCTTTGGAATTGGTTCAAACATTTCTCGCCGCGCGATTCAGTGGCGCGGAGCGTCATCGTCGCCGTCTGGCCAAAGTTGCGGACCTGGAAAACAAGCGATGACCGGAAAGTCATGAAAACAAGTCCCCTTGCAGGAAAGCCAGTGGAGCCGGGAATGCTGGTCAATGTGCCCAGGCTCGTCACGGCCTGCTACACCGAGGCTCCCGACCCCGAGGTGCCCGCGCAGCGGGTGGCGTTCGGCACCTCCGGCCATCGCGGTACGGCCTTCAACGGGTCTTTCAACGAAGGTCACAGCGCCTGCATTGCCGATCTCGGCGATGGGGTTGAAAGGGAGGTCATGGGAAGTGCTCCCGTGCGGCAGGAGATGAAGCGCGTTCGCCAACTGGCCGGCGCGTCGGGCGGCTACGTTTACAGCGCGGCTGTGCCTGCGGGCCGCCCATCAGAGGACTATATGGCACGAGTGATACCGCAGTGCGACGGCGTTGCGATCCCACTGGAAGACGCATGAATCCTGTGGCAGCGATGATCCGATTGACGGAAGAAAAGACAATGAAGAAAGCGACTGCAATCACCTGCGTGTTTCTGGATATCGGCGGTGTCCTGCTCACCAACGGGTGGGATCATTATGCCCGCAAACGGGCGGCGACGAACTTCAAGCTGGAGTGGGCCGAGATGGAGGATCGGCATCACCTGACCTTCGACACCTACGAGGAGGGAAAGCTCACGCTGGAAGAATATTTAGATCGGGTGGTCTTCTACCGAAAGCGACCGTTCACCCGGGCTCAGTTTCGGCGCTTCATGTTCGCGCAGTCCAAGCCTTATCCCCGGATGATCGAGTTGATCCGCAAGCTCAAGGCAAAGTACGGATTGAAGATCGTCGTGGTCAGCAATGAAGGACGGGAATTGAATTCTCATCGGATCCGAAAGTTCAAGCTGGACGGGTTTGCGGATTCTTTTATTTCCTCCTGCTTCGTCCACATCCGCAAGCCCGACGTGGACATCTTTCGGCTTGCGCTGGACATCGCCCAGGCGCCAGCCCGGCAGGCAGTCTATATCGAAAACACCCCGATGTTCGTCCAGGTCGCGGAAAGTTTGGGGATTCGAAGCATTCTTCACACGGATTACAGGTCCACGTGCGCGAAACTGGCTTCGTTCGGATTGCAGAATGACGAAGGAGTCATCAATGAAACCCGCTAACCCACGCATCTTGACCATCAACGGCGGCTCGTCGAGCATCAAGTTCGTGCTGTTCGAAGCCGGTGACTCGCATTAGAGAAGCATTGTCGCTCCGTCAATTCGGCGTGGGCTGCGCAACACAAAGATTTTTCCCGACGCCGGCGTTGGCCCGGTTTATCTCGCCCCGCTTGCGTGGCCGAAGCCGCTCCGTCGCGGCGACGGGCCGCCCTTCAACTCCAATGCTGCGCCTCAACTTTCAATTAAATCAGTCAAATCGCAGAGACCATCAACTATTGATTGGTGCTTGCCGGCATATTCGTATTCACATCCGGCAAACTGTTGGTTGCAGGCGTATTCGTATCCACATCCGGCAAACTATTGGTTGCAGGCATATTGGTGGTTCCGCCGATCGTGCCGTTGGCATCGCTCATACCTGAATTTGTGGATTGAGCATTGGTTGAATTGTTTGGACTGTTTTGATTGCAGCCCACCAGCGCCAATGCGGCCAGAATGGTGATTGCTAATAGTGGAATCATTGATTTCATAAGCTTATTTTTCGTTTTTATTGTTCATGTTTATTACCGCCGGCGTGATGGCAAAAGTGTTCCGGCGGCCATAAAGTTGACCAAGCTTATGGCATGACCCGATCCTTCGCTATGGGGTATAACCCTAACGTCTGACCGTGCCGCCTTCGCGAACGCGAAACTCTTTGGGAACGATTTTCATTTCAGGATATTGCCGTCGCAGGGCGATTGAAGGAAAGGGATAATGTCCTGTTCCGCGAGGCTCCCGGCGAGGCGAGTCAGGCGCAGTTTCACTGAATTTCAATCCCACCCCGACCCTCTCGTTCGACGTGCCTTCGCCAACTTCGGCGTGATGAGCGAGGAGAGGGAGACCCGGAATTTCGCAGATTTGAATCTTCTGGGGTATTCACCCCATTGTGATCCGCGCCCAAAAGATACAGGTTTCAGACTGGATCAATGTGAAAATTGAAATGTAACTGGTGCAACCTCAAATGAATGCGCAAGAGCTTACAGGCACCGCGAGGACGCTGGTGGCCGGCGACAAGGGCCTCCTGGCGATGGATGAAAGTATTCCAACCTGCAACAAACGATTT
>PLQC01000093.1 GCA_003159675.1 Limisphaerales bacterium | reverse complement strand
TGACCACCCCATGTTATCTTCACAATCAAAATCGAAATCGGTCTGCGCGAACCATTGCTGCTTTCCACACTGGACGGGCCGGCGCGGACGATATTGCTCGATCCGAATTCGGACAAGCCGCTGATCCCAGCGTTGGTCGTAAGGTGCATTTGAAAAGATGGAAGCGTTCGCGGAGAAATTCCGCGCCGCGCTGTTCTGGAATGGATCGAGCTGGTCCGTCGAAAGCTGGCCGTGCCGGGCAACGACCCGGTGGACGTGTCTGCAAATCGTCTGGCCGGGCTCCGGCAACAGGTCGGGCCGCAATTGCAGCCTGTATTGCGGGAACAGGATGTTGCGGAATTCGATTTCGAGCGCGCTTTTCAGATGGTGTCGAGGATGGCTGTCAGGGTGAGCTAACAGCCCGTTGAAGAAGTAGGAGCCGACGTGAGGAGGCTCTATATTCACTCCTGTTTCCGAAGAGATTTGAGCCTCCTCACGTCGGCTCCTACAAAAAAGGAGTTTCTAAACGGGTTACTAAACCGCAATGCGCACCCTTTTTGAGGCGGTGACAGGCGCTATCCTTGCGTTGCGTGCCTGAAATTCACCGACCGCACGGTTCCATTTGTCGCCCTCAAAATTATCTCGCTTAATTGTGCCCAGCCATGGTATTAGCAGCATGGTCTGAGAGGGGAAGAAGTCGAGATATCAGCCAATACCCGAATGGTCGGCTTGAATTTGGAGCCGGGTGCAATCTGTATCGCATTTCAACATGAGGAAGGAAGCGTGAAAACAAGAGATGTCTCAGGCGTTGCTGCGGTTTTGGCGCTGGCGGCGGCGAATCTGCTCGCACAGCCGGTCATCAGCATCCAACCGACCAATCAGTTGGTCATGGCGGGAAGCGCCGCCAGTTTCAGCGTTGAGGTTTCGGGCACCGGGCCGTTCACCTACCAATGGATGCTCAACGGCTCCAATTTGCCCAACAACACCATCACGACAGTGCCCATCAATGGCACCGCCATCTACGCCATGGTTGATGACCCCATTTCGGTCGCCGCGGATGCCTCAGGCAACGTGTTCATAGCCGACCTTGGGAATAATCGCGTCCGCAAATTGAACACAAACGACGTGATCAGCACCGTGGCGGCACAGGTCCTTATGGCGGCGGTTATTCCGGCGATGGAGGAGCGGCCACCAATGCCATGCTGAGAAATCCGATGGGAGTCGCAGTGGATGCCAAAGGCAATCTGTTCATCGCAGACACCGGGAACAACCGCATCCGCGAAGTGGATGTCAACGGGATTATCACTACCGTGGCCGGAGGCGGCAATTCGGGCCTGGGTGATGGCGGCGCCGCCACCAACGCAGTCCTAACGCCGTGGGGACTATGTCTGGACGCATCTGGCAATCTGTACATCGCTGATGGAACCGATAGCCGTGTGCGCAAGGTTGACACCAACGGAATCATTACAACCATTGCGGGAAATGGCACCAACGACTATTCCGGCGATGGCGGGCTGGCCGTCAATGCCTGCATGAATTCTCCCACTGGCGTGGCCGTGGATGAGGCAGGGAACGTTTACATTGCCGACTCGAACAACCACCGTATTCGTGTGGTGTCCACCAACGGGGTGATTACGACCATAGCCGGCAACGGTAACACCATTTATTCTGGTGACGGCGGCGCGGCCACGAACGCAAGCCTGTACTATCCACGAGATGTGATCCTGGACCGGTCCGGCGGCTTGTTCATCGCCGACTCGTCCAACGGTCGCATCCGCCAGGTCCATCCCAATGGCATCATCACCACCGTGGCTGGCGGCGGCACGGGAGGCCGGGGCGATGGCGGCGCAGCCACAAACGCTCGTTTCATCTATCCTTGGGGCATTGCGCTGGACAACTCCGGGAATCTCTTCATTGCGGACATGACTGACAATCGTATCCGCAAAGTGGATGAAAGCGGCATCATTACTACCGCGGCGGGGAATGGCAATTACGGCTATTCTGGGGACAACGGCGTGGGGGCTAATGGGGCGGGATTGACTGCGGTGCTGTATCGGCCAGAAGGCGTCGTTTTCGACGCTTCCGACAATCTATTTATCGCCGACAGCATGAATTACCGCATCAGGGAAGTAAGTCCCGACGGCAAGGCCCTGACGGTGGCAGGCAAGGGTGCGTCCGGCTTTTCGGGAGATGGCGGCGCAGCCACCAATGCCAACATGGCGCTTGCCAAGTCCGTGACTATCGACGCCTTCCACAATTTGCTCATCGCGGACACACAAAACAACCGCATCCGCAAAGTGGACGCAAACGGGATCATCACAACCATAGCCGGGGGCGGCACGGGCGGTTTGGGCGATGGCGGCGCAGCCACCAACGCGGCACTTTCGGGGCCCGTAGGTCTGGCCCTCGCCGCCGCCGATGATCTGCTCTTCGCCGACTCGGATCATAACCTCATCCGCAGGGTGGAAGGCGATGGAATCATCACCACAGTGGCAGGCGGAGGGGACGCTGGATTGGGTGATGGAGGCGCAGCGACGAATGCCACCCTGAATCTTGAAGACGATGCGGGTGTGGGGGTAGGCCCTTCCGGCGACATCTTCTTCTCGGACTCCATGAACAATCGCATCCGGAGAGTGGACGGCAATGGCATCATCAGCACCGTGGCGGGTAATGGCAGTTACGGCTATTCCGGGGATGGAGGCGCGGCCACGAACGCGAGCCTGAATTCTCCGTGGGGCCTGGCCTTTGATCGCGTCGGGAATTTGTTCATTGCCGATAATGTCAACGCATGCATCCGCAAGGTGGACCGCGATGGAATCATCACCACCGTGGCAGGCAATGTTAATGGGGGTTATTTCCTGGATGGCGGTCCCGCAACGAATAGCGCGCTGGCGTGTCCTGCCGCTTTGGCATTCGACTCCTCCGGCAATCTGTTCATCGCGGACACTGCTGACAATTTCATCCGGGAAGTCTTCCTCTATGCCGGTTATCCCACGCTGAGACTGAGCCGCACCACCCTGCCCGACGCGGGCAACTACTCTGTTGTCGTCACCGGTCCATCCGGCAGCGTCACCAGCACCGTTGCCACGCTTACTGTCGCGATGCCACCGACCCTGCAGCACGTCTGGCAAACGACTGGCGTGCTCAAATTCACCTGGTGTTCGGTGTCCAACCTGACCTATCAGGTGCAATACAAGAACGTATTGGCCTCCACGAACTGGATCAATTTGGGCGACCCCATGGCCGCGACCAACGGCGAAACCTGTGCTTCGGATGTCATCGGGCCGGATGTGGAACGCATCTATCGCGTTGTGCTGCCATTGTCACCTTAGACGGAGAAGGGGTCGGTCCCGGCAAAC
>PLQC01000074.1 GCA_003159675.1 Limisphaerales bacterium | reverse complement strand
ACATTCGCCATCTCCATCTCGCCGGATGGAAGCTCTCTCGTGCAACGCTACAGCACCACCGTGGTAGCGTTGAACACCTGGTATCACGTGGCCGGCGTGTACAATGCCGGCGCGGGGACGCTGGATATTTATGTCAATGGTGTGCTCGACGATGGCGCACTCAGTGGAACGGTGCCCGGCTCACAGTTCGATCCCAGCCAGAACGTGCTGATCGGCAAACGTGGCAGCGGCTGGTATTTCAATGGAACGATCGACGAACTTCGAGTTTACAACGTTCCGCTGACGCAGGCCCAAATCCAGTCCGACATGAATACGCCGGTCGGTTCGGCGGCGGACACGCAGCCTCCGTCGGCGCCATCCAGCCTGGCCGCCATGGCCATTAGCAGCAGCCAGATCAATCTCAATTGGATCGCCTCAACGGACAATGTCGGTGTCACCGGCTATCTCTTGGAGCGCAGCCCGGGGGTGGGCTCGACGAACTTCGCGCAAATTGCGACCCCGGCGGCAACGAATTACAGCGACACAGGACTGGCGGCGACCAACACCTATAATTACCGGGTGCGGGCCACCGATGCCGTGGGGAACCTGAGCGGTTATTCGGGAGTGGCGAGTGCGACGACCTCTAATACACTTTCGGACACGCAGCCTCCGTCGGCGCCATCCAGCCTGGCCGCCACGCCCATCAGCAGCAGCCAGATCAATCTCAATTGGATCGCCTCAACGGACAATGTCGGTGTCACCGGTTATCTCCTGGAGCGCAGCCCGGGGGTGGGCTCGACGAATTTCGCGCAGATTGCGACGCCTGCGGTGACCAATTACAGCAACGCGGGACTCGCGGCGACCAACACTTACAATTACCGGGTGCGGGCGACGGATGCGGCGGGGAACCTGAGCGGTTATTCGGGCGTGGCGAGTGCGACGACCTCCAACGGGCCATCTTCGAGCGGCCTGGTTGTCGCGTATGGATTCGATGCCGGATCCGGAACCACCGTCACCGATGCGTCGCCCAACGCCATCACAGGCACCATCAGTGGCGCCACCTGGACGACCAGCGGGCGGTATGGGGATGCGCTCTCCTTTAACGGGACGACGAGTTATGTCAACCCCGGCAACCCGACTCCGCTCAAATTGACCGGGAGCATGACCTTGGAGGCCTGGGTGATGGCGACCGGCGTTCCGGCCGATGACGGGCAGATTATTGCGAAATCCGGTTCTGCTTCTCCGTCCGTCGGCTGGCAATTCAAGACATCCGCCGATACGGGAACGCGAACATTTGCCATCGCTGTTTCACCCGAGGGCAGTTCGCTCGTGCAACGCTATGGCACGACGGTAGTGGCATTGAACACCTGGTATCACGTGGCCGGTGTGTATAATTCCAGCGCGCGGACGCTGGACATTTACGTCAACGGTGTGCTCGACGACGGCGTCCTGAGTGGAACGGTGCCCGGCTCGCAGTTCGATCCCAATCTGAGCGTCTCCATCGGGAAACGAAGCGGCGGGTGGTATTTTCAGGGGACCATCGACGAAGTGCGCGTGCGCAACGTCGCGCTGACTGCCGCGCAGATCCAGGCGGACATGAACACGCCGATCGGAAATACTCCGACGGCCCCCGGCAATCTGACGGCGACGGCCGTGAGCACCAACCAGATCAAACTGAGCTGGACGGCGTCCGGCGCGAACCTTGGCGTGGCGTCGTATCTGGTGGAACGGCAGGGGCCGCTGACGACGAACTTCGCGCAGATCGGGACTGCGGCGGTGACAAACTACAGCGACACGACCGTGGCGCCCTACAGCACTTACGGCTATCGCGTTCAGGCAACGGACGGGGTCGGACACACCGGGCCTTACTCGAGCGTGGCGCAGGCTTACACCGGGCTGTCCATCAGTCCGCGGGTGGCGGTATTGACCCCGACGCGCACGCAACAGTTCACCGTCAATTTTACGAGTGCGGTGAACTGGTTGGTGGATGGCGTGGCGGGCGGATCGGCCTCATCCGGGACGATCAGCGCCTCGGGTCTTTACACACCGCCGGCCGGCACCGGCACCCACACCGTGACTGCCACCACGGCGGATCTATCGCTTTCGACCAACGCCATTGTGTATGTCACCACCAATCCGGGAGTGTTCACCCATCACAACGACAACCTGCGCACGGGCCAGAATCAGAACGAAACGGTGTTGTCGCCGGCCAACGTGAACTCGACGGTTTTTGGAAAGCTGTTCTCCTACCCGGTGGACGCCACCGTCTATGCGATGCCGCTTTATGTGGCCAATGTGAACATTCCCAGGCAGGGTTACCATAACGTGGTTTACGTGGCAACCGGGCACGACAGTGTTTACGCCTTCGACGCCGACGGGCTGACCAACAAGCCTCTTTGGCAAGTGAGCTTTATCAATCCGGCCGCCGGCGTCACCACCATCCCCGCCATCGAGACCGATCCGGCCAATTGCTGCGATCTGACTCCCGAAGTGGGCATCACCTCGACGCCGGTCATCGACCCGGCGAGCGGGACACTCTACGTGTCTGTTACGACCAAGGAAGTTTCCGGCAGCACGACGAGCTACGTGCAGAGGTTGCACGCGTTGGGTATCACCACGGGAGCCGAGAAGTTTGGCGGTCCGGTGGTGATGCAGGCCAGTGTGTCGGGCACGGGGGATGGATCCCAAGGCGGGACGGTTTCCTTCATCCCGCTGCGCCAGAGCCAGCGCCCGGGATTACTCCTGAGCGGCGGTGTGGTTTATCTTGCATTCGCGGGTCACGACGACGTTGCGCCGTACCATGGATGGGTGCTGGGATACAACGCGACCAATCTACAACCTGTTCTGACGTACAATGCCACCCCCAATGGTTCCGATGGCGGCATCTGGCATGGCGGCGGAGGCGTGGCTGCCGATGCAACCGGAAGCCTCTACTTCGTCACCGGAAATGGAACATTCGATCTCAACACCGGGGGTCGTGACTATGGAGACAGCGTCGAGAAACTCGGCACCAACGGCGTCGTTCAGGACTACTTCACACCCCACGATCAGGCAAACATGAACGCCAATGATCTCGATCTTTCATCGGGTGGCGTCCTGCTGTTGCCGGATCAAACCGGCGCCAACCCGCATTTGCTGATCAGTGCGGGGAAGACGGCCGTCATCTACCTGATCAACCGCGATAACATGGGACATTACCATACGAACAACGACAGCCAGATTGTTCAGGTTGTTTCGAACGCGATCCCGGGCGGGACTGGGGATACCGGGGTCTTCACACCACCTGTTTACTTCAACGAATATGTGTACTTCGGCGCCGTCGATGATTCCGTCAGGGCCTTCAAGGTGACGAATGGATTGTTGTCCACGACCGCCACGTCCGTGTCCCCGGAGGGGTACACCTACCCGGGCGGCGCCATCACGGTTTCCGCAAACGGCAACACCAACGGGATCGTCTGGGCGGTGCAGAAGAACGGCGACACAAGCCCGGGCGTTCTCTTCGCCTACGATGCGCGCAATGTCGGCACCGAACTGTACAACAGCACCCAGGCCGGGTCGCGCGATACGTTGGATATTGCCGCGAAGTTCACGCCTTCAACCATCGTGAACGGGAAAGTCTTCATCGGTTCCATGAACCAACTGACGGTTTACGGACTGTTGCCATGAGAGGCGGCCCATATCACGAATCCCATTATTGACTGCACCTGACACCCATTTCATGCATCAGCCTGCCATGGCCCTCCCTCACCGGTTCGCCAAGCCTCTCTGCGTCCTGAGCCTTCTCGCCGCCTTGGGCTGGATTTCGGGACCGGTTGCGGCTCAAACCAGCAACCTGGTGTTCTCGTCCGTGACGATCTCGGGAATCGATTTGATCGTGAGCGGATCGGGCGGGCTGGCGGGGGCGGGGTATTATCTCATGGGGTCCACGAACCTGGGGGTGCCGCCGCTGGCATCGTGGAACACGGTCTCGACCAACGTGTTTGCGGCGAACGGTCAATTCACGAACACCATTCCCATCGTCCCGACGATTCCGCAGGATTTCTTCATCGTCTCCATGAACAGCTCTCCGACGATTCCCGGCCCGGTGCTCGCGTACAGTTTCGATGCCGGATCCGGAACCACCGTCGCCGACGTGTCGCCCAACGCCATCACAGGCACCATCAGCGGGGCCACCTGGACCACCAGCGGGCGGTACGGGAATGCGCTCTCCTTTGACGGGGCAACAAGTTATGTCAACGTCGGCANNCCGATGACGGGCAGATTATCGCTAAATCCGATTCTGCTTCTCCATCCGTCGGCTGGCAATTCAAGACATCCCCCGATACGGGAGTGCGGACATTCGCCATCTCCATCTCGCCGAATGGAAGTAATCTCGTGCAACGTTACAGCACGACCGTGGTCGCGTTGAACACCTGGTATCACGTGGCCGGCGTGTACAATGCCGGCGCGGGGACGCTGGACATTTACATCAACGGGGTGTTGGATGACGGTACCCTGCGTGGGGGGACTGTCCCGGCGTCACAGTTCGATCCCAGCCAGAACGTGCTTATCGGCAAACGCGGCAGCGGTTGGTATTTCAAAGGGACGATCGACGAGCTTCGAGTTTACAACGTTCCGCTGACGCAGGCCCAAATCCAGGCCGACATGAACACGCCGATCGGAAATACTCCGACGGCGCCCGGCACTCTGACGGCGACGGCCGTGAGCGGCAACCAGATCAACCTGAACTGGACGGCGTCTGCCGCGAACCTCGGCGTGGCGTCGTATCTGGTGGAACGGCAGGGGCCGCTGACGACGAACTTCGCGCAGATCGGGACTACGGCGGTGACAAACTACAGCGACACGACCGTGGCGACCTACAGTACTTACGGCTACCGGGTTCGGGCGACGGACGGGGTCGGGCACACCGGGCCTTACTCGACCGTGGCGCAGGCTTACACCGGGCTGACCATCAGTCCGCGGGTGGCGGTTTTGACCCCGACGCGTACGCAACAGTTCACTGTCAATTTTGCGAGTGCGGTGAACTGGTCGGTGGATGGCGTCGCGGGCGGATCTGCCTCTTCCGGGACGATCAGCGCCTCGGGTCTTTACTCGCCGCCGGCCGGCACCGGCACCCACACCGTGACTGCCACCACGGCGGATCTGTCGCAATCGATCAATGTATTGGTGTATGTCACCGACACCCCCGGTGTGTTTACGTATCACAATGACAACCTGCGGACCGGCCAGAATCAGAACGAAACGGTGCTGACGCCGGCCAACGTGAATTCGACGAATTTTGGGAAGCTTTTCTCCTACGCCGTGGATGCCACCGTGTATGCGATGCCGCTTTATGTCGCCAACGTGAACATCCCCGGGCAGGGTTACCATAACGTGGTCTACGTGGCGACCGGGCACGACAGTGTTTACGCCTTCGACGCCGACGGGCTGACCAACAATGCTCTTTGGAAAGTGAGCTTTATCAACCCGGCTGCCGGCGTCACCACCATCCCCGCCATCGAGACCTATCCCGATCCGGTCAATTGTTGCGATCTCACTCCCGAAGTAGGCATCACCTCGACGCCGGTCATCGACCCGGCGAGCGGGACACTCTACGTGTCTGTCACGACCAAAGAAGTTTCCGGCAGCACGACGAACTACGTGCAGAGGTTGCACGCGTTGGATGTTACCACGGGAGCCGAGAAGTTTGGCGGTCCGGTGGTGATGCAGGCCAGTGTGCCGGGCACCGGGGATGGAAGCCAAGGCGGGATGATTCCCTTCAACGCCCTCCACGAGGGCCAGCGCCCGGGATTACTTCTGAGCGGCGGTGTGGTTTACCTGGCATTCGCGGGTCACGATGACCGTCCGCCCTACCATGGCTGGGTGCTGGGATATAATGCGACCAATCTACAACCTGTTCTGGTATACAATGCCACCCCCAATGGTTCCGATGGCGGCATCTGGCAAGGCGGCGGAGGCGTGGCCGCCGACGCCGCAGGGAGCCTCTATTTCAGCACCGGAAACGGAACATTCGATGTCAACACCGGGGGTCGTGACTATGGAGACAGCGTCGAGAAACTCGGCACCAATGGCGGCGTTCAGGACTACTTCACACCCCACGATCAGGCAAACATGAACGCCAATGACCTCGATCTTTCATCGGGTGGCGTCCTGCTGTTGCCGGATCAAACCGGCGCCAACCCGCATTTGCTGATCAGTGCGGGGAAGACATCCGTTATCTACCTGATCAACCGCGATAACATGGGACATTACCATACGAATAACGACTACCAGATTGTTCAGGTCGTTTCGAACGCCATCCCGGCCGGGACTCAATCTAACGGGGAAGGGGTCTTCAAGCCCCCCGTTTACTTCAACGGATACGTGTACTTCGGCGCCGTCGATGATCCCGTCAGGGCCTTCAAACTGACGAATGGATTCTTGTCCACGAGCGCCACGTCCGTATCCCCGGAAGCTTACACGTATTCGGGCGGCGCCATCACGGTTTCTGCGAACGGCACTACCAACGGGATCGTATGGGCGGTGCAGAGGAACGGCACCACAGGCCCCGGTGTTCTCTTTGCCTACGATGCGCGCAATCTCGGCACCGAACTGTACAACAGCACCCAGGCCGGGTCGCGCGATACGTTGGATATTGCCGCGAAGTTCACGCCTCCAACCATCGTGAACGGGAAAGTCTTCATCGGTTCCATGAACCAACTGACGGCTTACGGGCTGCTGCCATGAGAGGCGGCCCATATCACGAATCCCATTATTGACTGCACCTGACACCCATTTCATGCATCAGCCCGCCTTGCCCCCTCACCGGTTCGCCAAGCCTCTCTGGGTCCTGAGCCTTCTCGCCACCGCCTTGGGCTGGATGAGGGAGCCGGCCACCGCTCAAGCAACCAGTTTGCTGTTTTCGTCCGTAACGATTTCGGGGTCGAATCTGATTGTGACCGGATCGGGCGGGTTGGCGGGAGCGGGGTATTATGTCATGGAGTCCACGAACCTGGGGGTGCCGCCGTTGGCATCGTGGAACACGGTCTCGACCAACGTGTTTGCGGCGAACGGTCAATTCACGAACACTATTCCCATCTCCCCGACGATTCCGCAGGATTTCTTCATCATCTCCATGAATATCTCCACGACGATTCCCGGCCCGGTCCTCGCGTACGGATTCAATGCCGGATCCGGCACCACCATCACCGACGCGTCGCCCAACGCCATTACCGGCACCATCAGCGGGGCCACCTGGACCACCAGCGGGCGGTACGGGAATGCGCTCTCCTTTAACGGGACGACAAGTTATGTCAACGTCGGCAACCCGACTCCGCTCAAATTGACCGGGAGCATGACGTTGGAGGCCTGGGTGATGGCGACCGGCGTTCCGGCCGATGACGGGCAGATTATCGCCAAATCCGATTCTGCTTCTCCGTCCGTCGGCTGGCAATTCAAGACATCCCCCGATACGGGAGTGCGGACATTCGCCATCTCCATCTCGCCGGATGGAAGCTCTCTCGTGCAACGCTACAGCACCACCGTGGTAGCGTTGAACACCTGGTATCACGTGGCCGGCATGTACAATGCCGCCGCCCAGACGCTGGACATTTACATCAACGGCGTCCTGGATGACGGCATCCTGCGTGGGGGGACTGTCCCGGCGTCACAGTTCGATCCCAGCCAGAACGTGCTTATCGGCAAACGCGGCAGCGGTTGGTATTTCAAAGGGACGATCGACGAGCTTCGAGTTTACAACGTTCCGCTGACGCAGGCCCAAATCCAGGCCGACATGAACACGCCGATCGGAAATACTCCGACGGCGCCCGGCACTCTGACGGCGACGGCCGTGAGCGGCAACCAGATCAACCTGAACTGGACGGCGTCTGCCGCGAACCTCGGCGTGGCGTCGTATCTGGTGGAACGGCAGGGTCCGCTCACAACAAACTTTGCGCAGATCGGGACTACGGCGGTGACAAACTACAGCGACACGACTGTGGCGCCCTACAGCACTTACGGCTACCGCGTTCGGGCGACGGACGGGGTCGGGCAGACCGGGCCTTATTCGACCGTGGCGCAGGCTTACACCGGGCTGTCCATCAATCCGCATTTGGCGGTATTGACCCCGACGCGCACGCAACAGTTCACTGTCAATTTTGCGAGTGCGGTGAACTGGTCGGTGGATGGCGTCGCGGGCGGATCTGCCTCTTCCGGGACGATCACAGCCGCCGGTTTCTATTCGCCTCCCGCCGGCGCCGGCACTCACGTCGTGGCGGCAACCACGGCCGATCTATCCCTTTCGACCAACGCCATTGTGTATGTCACCACCAATCCGGGAATGTTCACCCATCACAACGACAACCTGCGCACGGGCCAGAATCAGAACGAAACGGTGTTGTCGCCGGCCAATGTCACTTCATCGAAGTTCGGCAAGCTCTTCTCGTACCCGCTGGACGGTATTGCCTATGCCGCACCTCTCTATGTCGCCAATGTGAATATCCCCGGAAAGGGCTTCCATAATGTCGTCTTTGCTGCCAGCGAACACGACAGCGTTTACGCCTTTGATGCGGACGGCCTGACCAACAACCCTCTTTGGCAGGTGAGTTTCATCAACCCGGCTGCCGGCGTCACCACCATTCCCCTCATTGAAGCCGCTCCGGACAATGCGGACTATTCCGAGGTCGGCATCGCTGGAACACCGGTCATCGACCCGGCGAGCGGAACGGTTTACGTGGAAGCCTCCACCAAGGAAGTTACGGGCGGCACAACGAATTACGTTCAGAGGTTGCACGCGTTGGATATCACCACGGGAGCCGAAAAATTTGGCGGTCCTGTGGTGATTCAAGCGAGCGTCCCGGGCACAGGGGATGGAGCGCAAGGGGGCATGATAGCCTTCAGCGCCCTTCATCAGGGTCAACGCCCCGGATTGCTTCTGAACTCCGGTGTGATCTATATGGGCTTTGGAAGCCACGCCGACGCGCCCATTTTCTTTGGTTGGTTGATGGGATACAACGCGACCAATCTCCAGCAGGTGATGGTGTATCTCACCACCCCGAATGGTTCAGGTGGCGGCATCTGGCATGCCGGCGGGGGTGTGGCTGCCGACGCCGCAGGGAGCCTCTATTTCTCCACCGGCAACGGGGATTTCGACGCGAATGTCGGAGGTCCCGACTATGGAGACAGCGTTGAAAAACTCAGCCCCGGCGGCGTTGTCCTGGATTACTTCACCCCGCATGATCAGGCAAACATGGACGCCAACGATCTCGATCTTTCGTCCGGCGGTGTGCTCCTCTTGCCGGACCAGGGCGGTCCCTACCCGCATTTGCTGGTGAGCGCCGGGAAGACCGGCACGATCTATCTGGTCAACCGGGAAAATATGGGCCACTTCAACACCAACAACGACAGCCAGATCGTTCAGTCTCTCATTAGCGCTCTCCCCGGCGGGACGGGCGGCACCGGCAGCTTCGCACCGCCGGTCTATTTCAATGGCCATGTCTTCTTCGGCGCGGTGAACGATTTCGTCAGGGAGTTCAGCATAACCAATGGGCTGTTGTCCGCGGCGCCGGCGTCCCTGTCCTCCGCAACCTACTCCTATGCAGGTGCGGCAATTGCGGTGTCAGCCAATGGCAATACCAACGGCATACTCTGGGCGGTCCAACGGAACGGCACCACCGCACCGGGTGTTCTCCACGCCTACGATGCCCGCAATCTCGGCACCGAACTTTACAACAGCAGCCAGTCAGGGTCGCGGGACACTTTGGATTTCGCGGCGAAATTCACTCCCGCCACCGTGGTGAACGGAAGAGTTTACGTCGCGTCGATCAGCCAGTTGACGGTTTACGGACTGCTCCCCTGAACATTTCATCCGGTTTGTTCTTCCCAAAGGCAACGGATGTCCGGCACGATGATTCCGAGTCCGGTGCCGGACTGATTTCCGAAGGCCATTTCCGAATTGATTGAATGTGACGACCTCGACATCGAAGCCACTCGGAGAAGTTCTGGAGAACTGGGATGCATCCCGTCACGGGCGAGAGTTGCATCAGCTCATCACCGCGCTTTACCCGATCTGCCGCAGCATCACGGGCGACGGCTTCCGCCAAAGCCTGCGCCTCCTGCAGCAGCAAGTTCCCATCGAGCTGCATGAGGTCCCGACAGGCACGCAGGTTCTGGATTGGACGATTCCCAAGGAATGGAACATCCGCGATGCATGGATCAAGGACGCGCAGGGCCGGAAAGTGGTGGACTTCGCAAAGTCCAACCTGCACGTGCTGAACTACAGTGTGCCGGTTCGCCGGCGGATGCGGTTGGCGGAGTTGAAGGAGCATTTGTTCAGCCTGCCGGAGACACCGGACTGGATCCCCTATCGCACTTCGTACTACCGCGAGACGTGGGGATTCTGCCTGACCCAGCGGCAACTGGAGGCGCTGCCCGACGGCGACTACGAGGTCTGCATTGATTCGACCCTTGAACCGGGCCATTTGACCTACGGTGAGTTCAGGATCCAGGGGGCAACCGACGATGAGGTTTTCATCTCGTGCCACTCGTGCCATCCGTCCCTGTGCAACGACAATCTTTCCGGCATGACCATCGCCGCGCGTCTGGCCGCGCTGCTGTCAACCGTTCCCGTGCGGCATTCCTACCGGTTCGTGTGGGTTCCGGGAACGATCGGCGCGATCACCTGGCTGGCGAGGAACGAAGCCGCGACGGAACGTATCCGGCACGGGCTCGTACTCTCGTGCCTGGGCGATCGCGGCCCGTTCACCTACAAGCGGACCCGGAGGGGCAACGCGGAAATTGACCGGGTCGCGGCCCAGGCGTTGCTGAGCGCGGCTCCGGGCCACTCGATCGTTGACTTCGTGCCTTACGGCTATGACGAAAGACAGTATTGTTCCCCGGGCTTCAACCTTCCGGTGGGTGTCCTGATGCGAACCCCAAACGGACGCTATCCGGAATACCACACTTCGGCGGACGACTTGAACCTCGTCGATGCGACCGCGCTGGGTGAGTCGCTCGGGATGTTGCTGCGCACTGTTTTCATCCTGGAGACGAATTGGGTTTATATCAATCAATGCCCGAAGGGCGAACCCCAACTGGGCCGTCGCGGGCTTTACCGGACCCTGGGGGGAATCAAAGATTCGACCCAGCGGGAACTGGCGATATTATGGGTCCTCAACCTTTCGGATGGAACCCATTCCCTGCTTGATATCGCGGAACGCTCGAAGCTAGACTTTTGCGTGGTGGAAGAGGCCGCGGCCACACTGCAGGCACATGAACTGCTGCGTCCGAAGGAATGATCGCGCGCTGTTGATCCGCCGCACGAGGTCGCCTTGATTCCAGCAGTGTCGCCAAGCGGCAGCCTCCACGACTGTTTTCACACGGACCATGAGTTTTGAGACCAACCGAAACGCCACAGGCGCCGCTTCTGCGGACGCTGAAGTCCCTTCCGCGCCGGACGGAGAGGGATTGGCCCGAAAATGTCTTTGGATCTATGAGCGGATGTCGCTCATCCGCCAGTTTGAGGAGCGATTGAAGTGGCTGGTGGAAACCGGCACGCCTGTTGGACCCGTCCATTTCTACATCGGACAGGAAGCCGTGGCCGTGGGCGTTTGCGCCGCCTTGGAGGACAGCGATTGGGTGGCCTCGACTCATCGCGGGCACGGCCATTGCATCGCCAAGGGAGTGGCTGTTGCCCCCATGATGGCTGAACTCTTTGGCAAGGTGACGGGGACCAACCGCGGAAAGGGCGGCTCGATGCACATCACCGACATCAGCAAGAACATCCTGGGCGTCAATCCGATCAACGGCGCAGGTGTGGCCCATGCCGTCGGGGCCGGATTGTCGGCCAAGGTTCGAAAAACAAAACAGGTTGCCGTCGCGTTCTTCGGCGAAGGTTCGGCCGGGGTCGGCACCGTGCATGAATGCATGAACATGGCCGCGATCTGGAAGCTGCCGGTGCTGTTTGTTTGTGAGAACAATCGCTACGCCCAAACCACCCCGATCGAATACGCCTGCTCGGTTCCAAATGTGGCGGATCGCGCCGCGGCCTACGGCATGCCGGGTGTGATCGTGGATGGCCAGGATGTGTTCGCCGTCTGGCGCGCCACCGAAACCGCCGTCCAACGCGCCCGCGCTGGCGCCGGCCCCTCGTTGATCGAGTGCAAAACGTACCGCTATCTGGGCCACCATCAGAGCGACGACACCACGCGCTATCGGCTTCCCGAGGAGGAGCAGGCGGCGCGCGACCGTGATTGCCTCAAAGGATTTCGCGCGCGGATGAATGCCGGCGGACCTCTGACAATGGCGCAATTGGATGAAATCGATGAGAGGAACAAACGGTTGATGGACGAAGCCGTTGAGTTTGCCAAGGCAGGCGCGGTCCCCGAAGCCTCGGAGCTTTACACGAACGTGTATGTTCCCGACGGAAAGGCCTCGCGATGAAAGAGCCAACGGCAGTGCGCGAATTGTCGTTCGGACCCAGCATCAACGAGGCGTTGCGCCAGGAGATGCGTCGCGATCCGAACGTCATCGTCATGGGCGAGGACATTGCGGGCGCCGCCGGGCGCGCGCACCTGGGGTTCATCGACGCGTGGGGAGGTCCCATGCGCGCCACTCGGGGGCTGATTACCGAGTTTGGACCGGAACGGGTCATCGATACGCCGATTTCGGAAATGGGCTTCGTGGGGGCGGCCGTTGGCGCGGCGATGACCGGTCTGCGACCCGTCGTTGAGGTGATGTTCGTCGATCTGATCGGCATGTGCTACGATCAGATCGCCAACCAGGCCGCCAAGATGCATTACATGATGGGCGGCCACGTGAAGTTGCCGATGGTCATCCGAACCGCCTACGGGACCCGCGGGGACAAGCGAGCTTATGGAGGCGGAGCCGCCGCGCAGCACTCGCAAACCCTTTATTCGGTCCTCGCCCATATCCCGGGTCTTAAAGTGGTTGTGCCGAGCACGGCCTATAACGCGAAGGGCCTTACCATCGCCGCGATTCGCGACGACGGCCCCGTCGTTGTTCTCGAGCACAAATTTCTGGGTCTGCAGGCGAAAGGGCATGTCCCGGAGGAACCCTATGTCGTGCCCATCGGCAAGGCCGACGTCGTTCGCCAGGGCACGCACGTCACTTTGTGCGCCGCCGGACGCATGACCCATCTTTGCCTTGACGCCGCGCAGGTCTTGGCCGCGGAGCAGATCAACGCCGAAGTCATCGATCTGCTCACTCTCAACCCGTTGGACGAAGAAACCATTCTCCAGTCGGTCCGCCGGACTCATCGATTGGTCGTCGTCGATGAGGACACGCCGGTATGTTCGATGGCGCGGGACATCGCCGCCCGGGTCGCTGAAAAAGCATTCGATGATCTCGACGCGCCGATCAAGACTGTGACCGCCGCCGACACGCCCGTCCCCTTTTCCGCGGTTCTCGAAGCGCTCTACACTCCACGGGTCGAGCAAATCATCGCCGCCGTCCGCGAACAGATGGGATAACAAGGATCATGGCCACACCCATCGTCATGCCGAGTTTCGGGATGTACACCGCCGAGGGAACATTGGTGAACTGGCTTTACCCGGACGGCGCCCGGGTGAAACAGGGCGAGTCCATCCTCGAAATTGAAACCGAGAAGGCCGTCAATCCGGTGATTGCTTCGGCCGACGGCATTCTTTGCCACGCGGCACAGATCGGGGCATTGATCAAAGAGCAGGGGCTGCTGGGTTACATTCTGGCGGAGGGGGAATCCGGCCCCCCTCCGCCGCGCGGTGCCGGCCCGCAAATCTCGATGAGCAACAGTTCGGAGCGTCAGCAGCTTTCATCGGGTGATCCAGGGTCTCCCGCCGAGGGCCGTGTCAGAGCGAGCCCGGTGGCGAAGAAACTTGCCTCCGAACATGGAATCGATCTGGCCTCCATTGTCGCAAGCGGACCGGGCGGCCGCGTCGTCGAAGCTGACGTCAGGGCGGCGCTCGACCGAAGGGCGCTCTCACCTGCGGCGGCTCCCGGATCTGATTCCGGCCGGGTGATACCATTGAGCGCGATGCGGCGGACGATTGGCGAGCGCCTGCGCCGGTCGCTGGACAGCGCCGTCTCGTTGACGATCACGCGTGAGGTTGAGGCCGGCGAACTTGTCGGCGCTCGAAAGCTCCTTTCGGAGAAGCTGAAGGTGTCCGTGCCTTATGACGCGCTGTTCATAAAGCTGCTGGCCGAGGCGCTGCGGGAGAATCCCGGGCTGAACGCCGCCATCGAGAACGATTCCCTGAGGCTGTTGGATGAGGTGAATGTCTGCTTCGCCGTTGCGGTGACGGAAGGCCTGGTCGTACCTGTCGTGCGCAACGCGGACACAGCGACGGTTCTGGAAATCATCGGCCACATGAGCCGGCTCACCGCGCAAGCCCGGTCCAATTCACTTCGCTCGGAGGAGTTGTCGGGAGGGTCTTCCACCGTGACGAACCTGGGCGCTTACGGCGTGGATATCTTCACACCCATTCTGAACCCGCCGCAGTCCAGCATCCTGGGTATCGGCAGAATTGCGGAACGGCCCATCGCAAAACAGGGCGCCCTGTCGGTGGCGCAAACCTGCTGGCTCAGTTTGACCTTCGACCATCGTGTGGCCGACGGCGTCCCCGCCGCATCCGTGCTCGAATCCATCGCAAAAAGGATGGCGGATGGGAATTACTTGTGTAGCTTGGCGTAGTTTTTCGAAGGATATGAACACAAAACCGGAAGTATCAACCGCCGAACTCGCCCGGCGCATCCGCCATCATATCATTGTGATGGCCAATCGCGCCAACGCATCACACATCGGTTCAGGCCTGTCGGTCGCCGATATCTTGGCCGTCCTCTATGGCCGAATCCTGCGGTTCGATCCACAGCGCCCCGGATGGCCCGAGCGCGATCGGTTCATTTTGAGCAAGGGGCACAGTTGCGCCGCCCTGTACGCGGTGCTGGCGGAATGCGGCTTCTTCCCGATGCAGACGCTGGAGACCTATTACCAAAACGGCACCATTCTTCCGGGGCACGCCACACACAAATTCACGCCGGGGGTGGAAGCTTCCACCGGTTCGCTCGGACACGGCCTTCCCCTGGGTGTTGGAATGGCGCTCGCCGCCAAGCGGGACGGAAAGACGCACCGGGTGTTCGTCGTGTTGAGCGATGGGGAATGTGACGAGGGTTCCAATTGGGAGGCCGCGCTGTTCGCTCCGCACCACAAGCTCGACAATCTGGTGGTGCTCGTGGACTACAACAAGATTCAGAGCCTCGGCAACGTGAAAGACGTGCTCGACCTGGATCCTCTGGCCGACAAGTGGCGCGCGTTCGGCTGGGCCACGCAGGAGTTGAACGGCCACGACGTCGTCGCGCTGGAGAAGGCTCTCTCCGGGGTCCCCGCACAGGCCGGCCGCCCCACCTGCATCGTCGCCAATACCATCAAAGGCAAGGGGGTCAGCTTCATGGAAAACAAACTGCAATATCATTATACACCCCCGCGCGGCGACGAATTGCCGCGCGCGCTGGCGGAAGTGGAGGCCAAGTGAGAAACGCTTTTCTCGACACTCTGTTCGAACTCGCCCAGCAGGACGAACGCGTCGTCTTCATCACCGGCGACCTGGGTTACCGGGTGGTGGAAAAATTCATGGAGCAACGCCCGCGTCAATTCCTCAACGCCGGCGTGGCGGAACAGAACATGACGGGTTTGGCCGCGGGAATGGCGCTGAGCGGAAAGATTGTCTTCACCTACTCCATCGGCAACTTCCCAACTATGCGTTGCCTGGAACAAATCCGAAACGACGTCTGCTATCATGAAGCCAATGTCAAGATCGTCACCGTCGGCGGCGGATTTGCCTACGGCCCCATGGGCGTGACCCACCACGCGATCGAAGATCTCGCGGTCATGCGCGCGATACCCGGCTTGATGGTGGTTGCTCCGGGGGATCCGGTCGAGACCCGGGCGGCAACCCGGGCGATCACAGCCCATCCTGGACCCTGCTATCTGCGCCTGGGCAAGGCAGGGGAACCCACCGTGCACCCGGGACCGATCGAGTTTCAACTTGGCAAAGCGATCCGTTTTCGGGAGGGCCGGGACCTGACGCTGATTTCCACCGGTGGCATGCTGCAAACGGCGGCCAAGGCGGCCGAGCGTCTCGCAACCCAGGGGATTCAGACCCGCGTGCTGAGCATGCATACTCTGAAACCGCTTGATGAAAGCGCCGTGCTGGCTGCAGCCCGCGAAACAGGCTGCATCGCAACCTTGGAAGAGCACAGCGTCAATGGCAGCCTGGGAAGCGCCGTCGCAGAACTTCTCGCCGAAACGTGGGATGTGAAGGTGCCGTTCAAACGCATCGGCATGCCGCCCATTTTTTCTCCGCACATCGGTTCACAGGAATACATGCTGCAGAAACACGGGTTGAACGATGAAGCGGTGGCGGCTGTTCTTCTGAAGCTGCACAGTTTAAAAAAGGCCGCCCATTCGTAACGGCAGCCGTTTCGTCGCATGGAGATACAACCTATGACCACCCTGAAAAACCAAATCGCAGTCGTCACCGGAGCCAGCGGCGGCATTGGCGGGGCCATTGCCACCTGTTTGGCACAGCATGAGGCGACGGTCTGCCTCTCGGGCCGCGACCGGACCAAGCTCGATGCCAAGGCCGCCAGCCTCCGGGCGCTCTCACAACACGTGGATTTGTTCCCTTGCGACCTGACGAAGGACGAACAGATCGAAGCGCTGTGCGCCCATGTCGCCAAGGAATACGCCCGACTCGACATCCTGGTGCACTGCGCCGGCGCTATTGACCATGGAAAGCTGGCCGAGGCGCCCCTCTCATCGCTCGACCGGCAATACCAGGCAAACGTGCGGGGCCCGCTCATGCTCACGCAGAAGCTGTTGCCGCTGCTCAAGAAGCCCCGCGGTCAGATCGTTTTCATCAACTCCAGCGTCGGCCTGACCGCGCGCCCCAATGCCGGTCACTTCTCCGCCACGCAACATGCCTTCAAGGCGCTCGCCGACAGCCTCCGCGATGAGGTCAACGCGGATGGGATCCGCGTTTTGAGCGTGTTTCCGGGACGCACCGCCACACCCCGCATCCAGGCGCTGCACGCAAAGGAGGGGCGCGCCTATCAACCCGACCTGCTGCTGCAACCCGAGGATGTGGCCAGCGTCGTGCTCAACGCTCTCACGTTGCCATGGACTGCAGAAGTCATGAACATCAGCATTAGGCCGATGCAGAAGTCTTATTAAGGCAACTCCCATTGGGGCGGTGTCTGAAAGCCACAGTATCCTTCCAGTGAATGGGTTGCGTGGATTATTCACGCCCCGGCGTACAAATGAGGGGGCTTTTCCCAGGGAGTCGCCCGGTTCATTTTCAGTATTAACCTGTTGCGTTAAGGCTGCCCCTGATATAAGAATATGCTCATTGATGGCCCGTACTCTTAACGACAGGGAATCGATTCGCGCTCCGATAGGACGCGCCGATCCTTTCGACCAATATGTGACTATGACTGGAATCGCAGATTCAGGCGCTCGTACGACAGGGGAGGGCAGCTGGCGCCAACTCCTGCTTCGTGAAACTTCTTGCCAAAGAACTCTCATGAGCATGAAAACACACCCTCTTCATACATGCCGCGACCGTGGCAATGCGGCAGTTCTCTCCCGCCGCCTTTGGACCAAACCGACTCATGTCATCCGCTGGCTGAGTGTCGGAGCGTGCTGCGCCGGCTTTGCTCTTGCGGTCTGTGCGCAGAGTACGCCACCCACCATTGGCAATATTGGAGATCAATCCACCTACGAGGATCAGCCGACGGAACTCGTCCCGGTCACAATCGGAGATTCGCAAGTAGCGGGGATCTACCTGACCCTCAGCGCGAATTCGTCCGACACGAACATCGTTCCCGTAAACAATATTTTCTTCTACGACTACGATTACGTTTATTACACGAACAGATCCATATCGGTGGTTCCTGCATTCGGGCAAACCGGTACTTCGACCATTTCGATCATAGTAAGCGATGGGACCAGCACGGCCACCAACAGCTTTCTCTTCACCGTCAATCCGCCGCCGTCGGGATCGGCCAGATTCGCCAATCCGACGCCGATCATCATTCCTACCCAGGGGATGGCGACACCGTATCCCTCGCAGATCGTCGTCTCGAACATGAGCGGCACGATCTCGAAATTGCAGCTCACGATCAGCCAGTTCTGGCACAACTTCCCGGGCGATGTGGACATGCTTTTGGTGTCGCCTGCAGGCCAGAAGATGGTGATCTGGTCTCGCGCAGGCGATTCGAGCACAAACAGCGATTTTCTTGGTGCTGCAACAAACATCACCACGACTCTGGACGATGCCGCGGTATTCCCGCTTCCGTATCCCTATCCGTTCATTTCGATACCGTTCACGCCGGCCGACTATTCCACTATAACTCCTCCGGCCGCTTCGTTCCCCGCACCAGCCCCCGCCGGGCCGTATGATACGCCGGTGGCCATGTCGGACTTCAACGGAGTGTCTCCCAATGGCGCATGGTCGTTGTATGTTTATGACTTCGCGGCTCCGGATCAGGGAGCCATCGAGGGAGGCTGGAGCCTCATGATCGCCACGGTCTCACCGCCGACCATCAGCGGTATCGTCGATCAATCCACCCCGGTAAACACGACAACACCGGCGATTCCTTTCACAATCGGCGATGCGCAAACCGCGGCATCCAACCTCGTGCTGACGGTCACCTCCTCCAACCCGGCGCTGGTGCCGACCAACAATATTGCCTTCGGCGGTTCCGACACGAATCGCACCATCACATTGACGCCTTTGGCCGATCAGATGGGAACAGCAACGATCACGGTGACGGTAATCGACGGGGATGGAATGAGCACCAACGACAGCTTTGTGCTGACGGTGAGCCCCGCCCAACTCACGGTGACGATCGACAGTTTCAGCCGCGCCTATGGCGCAACCAATCCGGTGTTCACCGGCTTGATCAGCGGATTACAGTCTGGTGATGATATTGGGCTGAGCCTGAGCACAGGTGCGGCGCCGGCCAGTCCCGTGGGCAGCTACGCGATTGTTCCGACGTTCCTTGATCCGAGCAACAGGCTGGGGAACTATACTATCCTGACCAACGGCGGCACGCTGACGGTGACGCAAGCGTCGCTGACAGTGACGGCCAGCAGCACGAGCAAGACGTATGGGCAGACACTGAACTTTGCGGGGACTGAATTTGGAAAGGCTGGTTTGGTCAACGGCGACACTGTGACCACAGTGAGTTTGAGCAGCGATGGCGCGGCATCCACTGCGGCGGTCGCCAGCTACAACATCATCCCGAGCGGCGCGGTGGGGACTGGACTTGGAAATTACACGATCTATTACGTCAACGGCACGCTGACGGTGAATCCGGCGACATTGACGGTGGCGGCGGCCAGCACGAGCCGGGTATATGGGGCGACCAATCCTGTGTTCACGGTCAATTACAGCGGCTTTGCGTCCGGTGACGGGACCAACGTGCTGAGCGGCAGTCCGGTGCTGAGCACAGGAGCCGACACGAACAGTCCTGTGGGCAATTACACGATTCAAATCACGCAGGGCAGCTTGAGCAGCACGAACTACGGATTCAGCTTTACCAATGGGACGCTGACGGTCACGCCCTATGGGTTGATGGTGACAGCCAACAGCACCAACAAGGTGTATGGGCAAAGCCTGGCGTTTGCGGGAACGGAATTTACGGCCATCGGTCTGGTGAATAGCGACACAGTGACCAACGTGAGCTTGAGCAGTGCCGGGGCTGCGGGAACCGCGATGGTGGGCAGCTACGGGATTGTGGTGACGAACGCGGTGGGGACGGGTCTGACGAACTATACGATCACCTACACGAACGGGACATTGACGGTGAATGCGGCTGCGCTGACCATCACGGCCAACAGCACGAACAAGACGTATGGTCAGGCGCTGAGCTTTGCGGGGACTGAATTTGGAAAGGCTGGTTTGGTCAACGGGGACAGTGTGAGCAGCGTGAGTTTGAGCAGTGCCGGGGCTGCGGGGACCGCGGGGGCGGGCAGTTACGCCATTGCGGCGACCAACGCGGTGGGGACGGGGCTGACCAACTACACGATCGGTTACACGGGCGGGACGCTGACGGTGAATCCGGCGCCGCTGACGATCACGGCCAAAAGCGCGAGCAAGACCTACGGCAATACCGACCCGGCCCTCACCTATCAACTTACCGGGTACCTGTATAATGGGGATACACTGAGCGGCGCATTGAGCCGCGTGGCGGGTGAGAACGTGGGCAGTTACGCGATCCTGCAGAACACGCTGGGCGCGGGGTCGAATTACACCATCACCTATCAGGGCGCGAACCTGAGGATCCTGCGGCGTTCCTTGCTGGTGCTGGCCAACAATGCCAGCCGCTCCTACGGCCAGACGAACCCGGTGTTCACAGTGACTTACACCGGTTTTGCCACCGGCGACGGACCCAGCTCCCTGTCCGGGACGCTCGTGTTCACCACCTCGGCGACTCCGGCGAGTTCGACAGGCACCTATTCGATCGCTCCCTCGGGGTTGAGTTCGCCCAATTACAGCATCAACTTTGCGAACGGAACGTTGACCATAACACCACCTGTCGGCGTGAGGATTACTTCCATCACCCCGCTCAGTCCGGGCAACATCGAGCTCGGCGGCAACGGTGACACCAACGTCACTTATACAATCCAAACTTCCCCCGACCTGGTGCACTGGCAGAGCATCGGCACTGCGACGTCGGGAGAAAGCGGCCTGTTCCAATTCCAGGACAGCAACGCAACGAATTCCACGGCCCTTTTCTACCGCACGTCGCTGCCGTAGGCGCGCGTTCAGTCGGCGGCGGTCTCAGTTGCAGAACTGGGGCTCCCTGTGTACGGTGGGCTTCCATGAACACTGCGCACACAATGCAGATCAAGAAGAATCGCGCGCCTGCATACCGGAGATTTCCAGGTAAAACCCCCGGACGCTTTCCGGTGTCGCCCCCAGTTGCGTCGAAATCTCTTTCTTGCAAGCATTTTCGCATGGCTCAGATGCGGAGTTTTTTCTACTCCATTGCGCGCCAATTCTGTAATCTCCGATGAGATTTGACAGAAGAGGCATTCCGGAGAAGTAGTTCGAGCAACATAATTAGAAATGATATGGGCAAAGAAAACGTCATCCTCGAGCCGTCGAAACAGAACGCTTCGAGCAGCGACGCACAGTGTCGCTGCCGCTTCTGTCGAAGTCCGCTTCAACAGACGTTTGTTGACCTCGGGATGTCGCCGCTGTGCGAAAGCTATCGGACACTCGAGCAGTTGAATCAAATGGAGCCTTTTTATCCGCTGCATGTGCGGGTTTGCGAGCGGTGCTATCTGGTCCAGTTGGACGAATTTGTCAGCCCCGAGCACATCTTCACCGAATACGCCTATTTTTCCTCCTATTCGGACACGTGGTTGAAACACGCGGCGGATTATGTGGACATGATCGTGGCGCGGTTGCGACTCGGCAAGGAGAGCCTGGCGGTGGAATTGGCGAGCAACGACGGTTACCTGCTGCAGAATTTCGTCAAAAAGGGAATTCCCGCGCTCGGGGTCGAGCCGGCCGCCAATGTCGCGAAGGTGGCGGTCGAAAAGGGCGTTCCAACATTGGTCAAGTTTTTCGGGCGCAAAACCGCCGGGGAAATGGTGCGGGACGGAAAGCAGGCTGACCTCATCATCGGCAACAACGTGCTGGCACAGGTACCCGACCTGAACGATTTCGTCGGCGGGATGCGGATTCTGTTGAAGCCGCAGGGAGTAGCCACACTTGAATTCCCGCACCTGGCGCGGCTGATGGATGAGAGTCAATACGACACCATCTACCACGAACACTTCTCGTATTTCTCGCTGATCGCCGTGGAAAATATTTTTGGCGCCCATGGCTTGACGGTGTTTGACGTGGAAGAAATTCCGACGCATGGCGGTTCGATCCGCATCTATGCGCATCACGTCGAGGACGGTTCCAAGCCCGTCACGAAGCGGGTGGTGGAGCTGAGGAACCGCGAACTCTCGACCGGTCTGGATCGCATGGAGACGTATTCGACCTTCAGCGACCAGGTGAAGGAGTCGAAGCGCAGTCTTCTGGAATTTCTGATCCATGCGAAGCGCGAGGGGAAGCGGGTGGCGGGCTATGGCGCTCCGGGCAAGGGAAACACCCTGTTGAATTATTGCGGCATCCGGACAGATTTCCTGGATTTCACGGTGGATCGCAACCCCTACAAGCAGGGCAAATTCCTGCCTGGAACCCACATCCCCATTTTTCCGGTTGAGAAGCTTCAGGAGAGCAAGCCGGACTACGTGCTCATTCTGCCCTGGAACTTTAAGGATGAGATCATCATGCAGATGGCGGGCATTCGCGCCTGGGGCGGGAGGTTCGTCATCCCGATCCCGAAAGTGAAAGTGATTTCCTGAGCGGCCCATGAATCGCATCAACCAATGCCGGAGTTGGACCGGGAGAAATCTATGAAAGTCGTTCTGTTTTGCGGCGGTTTCGGCATGCGCATGCGCGAATATTCTGATGCTCTGCCCAAACCCCTGGTGCCCATAGGATATCGTCCCATCCTCTGGCATGTGATGAAATATTACGCGCACTACGGACACAAAGACTTCGTCCTGTGTCTGGGCTATCGGGGGGACGCGATCAAAAAGTACTTCCTCGAATACGACGAATGCGTCACGAATGATTTCGTCCTGTCCAAGGGCGGCAAAAGTCTGGAGTTGCTGGCCAGCGACATCCATGACTGGAACATCACTTTCGTGGATACCGGCCTCATGTCGAACATCGGCCAGCGCCTGAAAGCGGTCCACAAGCACCTCCAGAATGAGGAAATGTTCCTCGCAAATTACACCGACGGGCTCGCCGATGTTCCTTTGCCGACGGTCATCGAATCGTTCCAACGGAGCGGGAACATCGCCTGCTTCGTCAGCGTCAAGCCCCGGGCCAGCTTCCATCTCATCAACGCCGATCCGAATGGCGTTGTGAAGAGCATCGAACACATCGGCAAATCCGGGGCAAGGATCAACGGGGGTTTCATGGTCCTGCGCCAGGAAGTGTTCAGCTATATGCGGGACGGCGAAGAGTTGGTCGAAGAGCCGTTCCGCCGCCTCATCAAGGCAGGCAAACTAATGACCCACCCGCACGAGGGTTTCTGGGCCTGCATGGACACCTTCAAGGAAAAGCAGGAGCTGGATGACCTCTTCGGTCGCGGTGCCGCGCCCTGGGCGGTGTGGAATCTGCCGGCGCTCAAGGAGAAATCGAAGTGATCGCGTGCAATTTGAACGGCGTGCGGCGCATTTTGTGCCTTGGCGCGCATAGCGATGATATCGAAATCGGCTGCGGCGGAACTCTCCTCAGTTTGATCGCCGCCTCCCCGGCCATTGAGTTTTACTGGCTGGTGCTGACTTCCACACCGGCGCGCGCGCGGGAAGCGGATCGGAGTGCGCGCGCCTTCCTGCGGCGGGTCCGCAAGAAAACGATCGACGTGCAGTCCTTCCGCGACGGCTTTCTTCCCCACGTCGGAGTCCCGGTGAAGGAGTGTTTCGAGGATCTGAAAAGGAGGTTCGTCCCCGATCTCATCTTCACCCATTTCCGGCACGATCTCCATCAAGACCACCGCTTTGTCTGCGAACTGACGTGGAACACCTTTCGCAACCATCTCATCCTGGAATACGAGATTCCAAAGTACGACGCGGATCTGCGCTCGCCCAATTTCTTCGTCCCGTTGTCCGAGTCCGTCTGCCGCGCCAAAGTGAGTTTGTTGATGCGCTGCTTCGGGACGCAACGCAGCAAGCAATGGTTTTGCGAGGACCTGTTCCGGGGGTTGATGAGGTTGCGAGGGGTCGAGGCCGCTTCGCCCACGCGCTACGCGGAAGGTTTTCATTGCCGGAAGATGCTGCTGGGCGCGGAGGCGGGTCGCGCTGCACGAAAGCGCACCGGGTCATAGCCGGGACATTCACGTTGCGACAATCGGCACGCCGGTTGCGGAGAGCAAAACCGTCAGGAAAGAAGAAGCTGCTGATATGAACATTGCCATCATTGGATTGGGTTACGTCGGGCTGCCTCTGTCGTTGCAGTTCGCGCGATCGGGTGTCCACGTCATCGGATTGGACATCGATTCTGCGAAGGTCGAGGCCCTCCGCCGCGGGGAGAGTTACATCAAACACATCGGCGCCGAAGCCGTGCGGGAGCAGGTCGCGGCGAATCGATTCGATGCCTCCACGGACTTCGGACGCATTCGGGAGGTGGAGGCGGTGATCATCTGCGTGCCGACGCCTCTCAACAAAAACCGGGAGCCTGATATCTCGTTCATCCTGGAAACCGGCCGAAGCATTGCGCGTCATCTTCAGAAAGGCACGCTGGTGGTGCTCGAATCGACCACGTATCCCGGCACCACGGACGAGGACCTGCGCGAGGTGCTGGAGGCCGGCTCCGGACTGAACGCGGGCCGGGACTTCCACCTTGCCTTCTCGCCCGAGCGCGAAGATCCGGGGAATCCGGACAGCAAGGTGGCTGCAATTCCCAAGGTGATTGGCGGCTACACACCCGCCTGCCTGGAGAAAGCCCAAGCCCTTTACTCCAAAGCGATCAAGACCATTGTCCCCGTCTCGTCGTGCCGCGCGGCGGAGGCCACCAAGCTGCTGGAGAATATTTTCCGCGGCGTGAATATCGCCCTGGTCAACGAATTGAAGCTCGTTTACGGAGCCATGGGCATCGATGTCTGGGAGGTCATTGCCGCCGCCAAAACCAAGCCGTTCGGCTTCATGCCTTTTTATCCGGGACCGGGCCTCGGCGGGCATTGCATTCCGATCGATCCGTTCTATCTCACCTGGAAAGCGCGCGAGTATGGGCAGACCACACGCTTTATCGAGCTGGCGGGCGAGATCAACACGGCCATGCCTTTGCACGTCGTCGGTAGAACGGCCGAAGCTCTAAACTCTCACAAGAAAGCTCTGAACGGAAGCCGCGTCCTGGTGATCGGGCTGTCGTACAAACCCAATGTGGACGATGATCGGGAATCGCCCAGTTACGTCCTGATGGACCTGCTGAAAAAGCGGGGGGCGGAGGTGGCTTATTACGATCCGTACGTGCCGGTGGTGCGTCATAAGCGCGAGTACCCGCAATGGACGGGAACTTCGTCGGTGAAATGGGATCGCCAAACGCTTGAGGGCTTCGATGCCGTCATTATTGCGACCAACCATCAATGCTTGAACTATGAGGAGTTGGCGCGCTGGTGCAGGTGCATTGTGGATACGCGGAACGCCATGGCGGCGGTGAAAGCGAGCCCCGGGCAGGTTTGGAAGGCCTGAGGAGTTCCAGGAGCGGCGCGCTTATGTTGCTGTTGTTAGGAGCAGGCGGTTACAAATGATCGAACATATTCATATCCAGCCCCGAAAGATCCAAACCATGCATCTCAAACTGACAAACTCGACCGGATTCCACTGGACGATTCCTCGATACTGCCCTCGGGCCGCGCTCGGCCTCTTCCTGCTGGTAGTGGGACATCCATTGGCGGCCCAGGAGGTGCTTATGCCGCCTGTCCAAGTCCCCAATACCCCGCCTGCCGTCCAGGAATATCAGCAACAGAATCCCATGATGGTGTTCACGCCGGCCGGATTCATTTCGGGTCGCGTGCAGACCCCTTTTCAATGGGGGCCGCTTGCGCTTCATCCCCGGGCGTCGTACCAGTTCCTGGATGGAACCGGTATCGGGTCGACGGTATCGAATCACACTTCGACCGTCGTTCAATCAATTTCTCCGGGCTTCCTGCTGAACATTGGCAATCATTGGACCATCGATTACAGCCCGACATGGAACTTCTACTCGAGCCAGTTGTTTCGAGACAACCTCGACCAAAACGTCCGGCTCATGGGCGGGACGACTTATGAGGATTGGACGTTAGGCCTCTCTCAGAGCTACGTGAAATCTTCTGACCCGGAGGTGGAAACGGGAACTCAAACCGATGAGGAAACCTATTCGACCGCCCTGAATGCTTCGTATCGCATCAACACCAAACTTTCCCTGGACATGGGAGTCAATCAGGATTTCATATTCACCACCCAATTCGAAAACAGCCGTCAATGGTCCACAACGGACTGGCTGAATTATGAGTTCTGGCCGCGCTTGGATTCAGGCCTCGGCGCCGGGTTTGGCTATGTCAACGTGGATATCGGATCCGACATGACCTACGAGAGGATCGAGGCGAGGGTTCGCTGGAGGATCTCGGACAAAGTGGGCTTGCAGGTTCACGGCGGAGCCGAAATCCGGCAGTTCCTCGGCGGCGGGGCCTCCGATCTTGTCAATCCGATTGCCGGAGGCTCGATTCAGTACCAGCCATTCGAGTTCACACAACTGTCCCTGAATGCCGATCGCGTGGTGGACGTATCGGTGTTGGCAACCGCCTCCGCCGAAAGTCAGGTGACCGAAACCACCTCGGTTACTGCCGACCTCAACCAGCGCCTGTTGGGCAAGCTTCATTTGAACCTGGAAGGCGGGTATAACACCGTCAACTATGTTGGCTCCGGCGGCACGGCCACCGGTCGAACGGACGACTATTACACTTTCAATGCCAGGCTCAGCCTGCAATTTCTGAAGCGGGCAACGGCCTCGATTTTCTACCAATATAGCGATAACTCTTCCACACTGGCCGGCTACACGTTCACCAGCAATCAAACCGGAATTGAACTCGGATATCAGTTCTAACACGGATCAGCATCCGGATTGTTCCCGGTGAATCCCTCGGACGCTTTTCAGGAGTGTCCCCAATTGTCTTCAGCCCCATTGTCTGCAAGAATCTTCTCGTTGTTTGAGTGAAGTTCTTGTATATGAAAAACTTTGTGAAGAGATTTTCCGTTCGCAGACTCAAGGGCCGGCTTTTGGCTCTTTTACTCTGCAGTGCCCAGGGCCTGTTCTGCGCCGCCGCGATGCCACACTTCGACAAGATCGATGGCTGGGGAAATCTCAATTATGACTTGAATCTGGGCTCGAACGGCTTGCGATGCAGCCAGGTCGTCCAAATTGCAGCCGGCAGTTTCCATAATCTCGCGCTCGAAGGGAATGGGAAGGTCCTCGCCTGGGGCGACAATCAGTTCGGCCAAACCAACATTCCTGTTCGTGTCAAACGAGGTTTCGCGATCCAAATCGCCGCGGGAAACGTCCATAGCATCGCCTTGATGGGGGATCGAACCGTCACATGCTGGGGCCCCACGGCAGGCCAGTTGGGTGATTACGGCCAGTGCGACGTTCCTGCGGGACTGAGGCATGTCGTGGCGGTGGCGGGTGGCGCTCTCCACAGTCTGGCGCTCAAACGCGACGGAACTGTTGTGGCGTGGGGCGCGGACTTTGCCGGCCAATGCGATGTCCCCGCCGGGTTGGATGATGTGGTTGCGATCGCGGGTGGGATGTACCACAGCATCGCGCTCAGGCGCGACGGCACGGTGATTGCCTGGGGTGACAATGAATGGGGCCAAACCAGTGTTCCGGAAGGATTGGACAACGTGGTGGCCATCGCGGCTGCAGGCAACCATTCCCTTGCATTGAGGACCGATGGCACAGTGGTCTTTTGGGGAACCTACGGACTCGCCCAGAATCCTGTGCCTGCGGACCTCACAGGCGTCGTGGCGATTGCCACGGGCGACTACCACTGCCTGGCTTTGAAGAGCGATGGCTCGTTGGTGGCCTGGGGCTTCAATACGGCCGGCCAGTGCAGTGTCCCGCAAGGGCTCCAAAACCTGGCCGCAATCGCCGCGCACGGGAACAACAGCATGGTCCTGATCGCTCCACCCGCTGTTCGACCCTTCCTGTCCCGAGGCACATTCGTCCGATGATTCGCAACGCCTGACTTTTGGTGTCTGGCGGGCGGCTTGCAAGCTCCCGCCATCTGTCTGTCCACGGCGCAACCCGGACCTTCCGGTTCGAGTTGCGCCGTTTTTCTTTGCACCCCCCGGGAAGTTTCTGAAGCAATGGGCTGCCGCATGCATGCAGCGTTCCTGTTGCCGTCGGTGCAGCAGCTTCAGCCGACGGCGGGCAGTCCAGTCCAGGGAACGCCGGGATGAATCCGGCAGCGAAGCGCCTGATCCGGCATAGCCGGAACCAAGAGTCGAAAAATGCAAATCACACGATGCGCGGCACGATGAAAGAAAAATCCGGCCTCCTGGAATGGAATGGCCGGAATAATGCCTCGCCTGTGATCCGGCGGCGAAGCGTCGAGAGAAAACCGGGGCCTGATCAGGCCGTCTGGAAAACCTTACCGCGTCTGTCTGTGGTGACCGCTGTGGCCGCGGCTCTTCCTGGCGGCGCGCACGGGTACCATCCGGGCCTTGAGTTGCTCATTGTAAAAGTCAAATCCAAGATATCCCACGACGGTCAATGACAATGCAGCGATTGCATACAACATGGCGTAGATCATAACTTTTTTGTTTTTGTGGGCGACCCCTTGCGAGCGGCCACCCCAGTGTCAGTGCGCCAAACAAGCCGCACCGGCAATGTTAGGTTTGCACAACCCCTGCATCCGCACAATCAGGGCGCCACTCAAAGTCATCCAAGGGATTCACCGGGTTTGCCGGCGTCAATCAAGAGGAGGAATCTTCAAAAACTCGACGGCCTTCAGCACATCGATTTTCTCCTGCGGATCCTCGGTCTGCGCGGCGGCGTCTTGCAGCGCCGGTATCGCGTCGCGACTGCCGAACTGGACGGCGGCTTCCACGGCCGCTTTGCGGACGGGCGCGTCCGAATCGCCCAGTGCCGAGAGGATCGTGTTCAACGAAGCGGGATCGTTGTTCATGGCCAGGTCCTGAAGTTCGGCGATGCGCTCGTTCACCTGGGCTTCATGCTGCTCTGGAGTTTGCGCGGCATCGTCGGCGCCTGAATCCAAAGCGGTCTGTCGTGGAGGCGTGACCCGTATCGACACCGCCGGACGAAGCGAGGTTTTGTCCGGGCCCGAGCCCGTCGAATGAAAATCACCGTTCTGTGCGGTTGCCTCCGGCGACTGCATCGTGCCGGCGTGGCGATTGGTCCCGGGTCTGGCCAGATAGAGCAGGAGGAGCAGAACACCGCTCGATACAATCACCGGGAAGATGACTCTGGCTCTCATGAAGCGATTCCGTCTCCGGCGGGTGAGCGGGAATTTGGACGGCTATTCACCGGAGGGCCGGGACAGGGCGAACCCCGCCCCGGCCGATTCCTGTTTGAATGATCTTTGGACTAGTCCAAAGGCTGGAGATCAACTTCCTGGACCTGGCCGTTGATGGTGATGCTGCCTTCGGCGGTGAACAAGTTAGTAGTCCCGTTACTAACAAAGTCGCCCTTGCCGAAAGCGTTGGGGACCGAGCCCTGTTCGGTTTCGCCGATCAGTTGATGGTGCTTGTTCTGCAGGCTGGTAAACGTTGTGACACGGAAGCCGCCCACGTCAAAATGGCCCTTAAGCGCCGGATAATTGCTGTTGTCCTGCAGTCTGAAGGCAACTCCACCATAGAAGGTGCCGTTGAGCGCGCCATTGGTTATGTTAAGCGAAGTGCTGGCGACCTGGGGAGCGCCAAATGTTCGCAAGAAGAAGGGTGTCACGTCCACATTCGTGGTGACGCCCTTTATCTTCTCCCTGACGACAAACCGGGTGAGGGGATTTGTCACTCCCAGTTGCTTGATGATGAGCAGACTGGCGTTGGTGAAGCTGTTCGTCGTAGCCTGGCCGAGCCAGGTGATGACTTGCTTCGTGACGATGGTTCTGCTGTTGGCGTTGCTGATGATGATGCTTCCATTGGTCACCGTCGGGCCTTGATACCAAGCCGTCAGGTTGAAGCTGAGATGCTGCACGAGATTCGTCTCGGCTGCGCTGGCCTGGACAGCGTCCACGGCTGCCAATGCGGTCATGATGGTGAATAACAATATTTTTTTCATAGTCGATTAGTCCTGTCTTTTTGTTGTCGGTCGGTGCTGGTCTGCTTCCCGCCAATCGGGCTGGAAACAAGATCCGCAAGGACTCCTCGTCCTCGATCCTGGACAGGTCCATGGATTCAACTCATTCGGCAATGCCGAAAAGCGTATATTCCATCCTGTCGCTCAGATTTCGATCTCACACCTTTCCTGTTGGCTTTGCAGACGCAAAACCAACAGGAAAGGTTACATGGAATACTTGTGCGTCAACCAGAAAGTGCACAGTCCGTTGCACCCACAAACACCGAGGACAGGCAGAAGCCGTCTCGTTTCGGGACGCAGGGTCCATCGACGGTATCGGCATCCCATTCATTCCTCTCAAAGCCACCTGTTTTTGATTCATGTTAACTTCTTTTCAGCGTTGACATCTGTTGAACAATAAAGTCGGAAACCCGGCAGGTTTCTGCGATCATTTGCCAGGTCCAGGCAACGAATGGGGTGGATTGTTGGCGATGTTGCCAGCCGCGCGCAACACATTCGGGTCCGTTGCATTCTGAGCCACATACTGCAAGGCTTGCAGGGCTGGCTGCGTTCCGGCCAGACGGGTGAGCGCAATGATGGCCGTCATCCGTTCATCGGAGGTTGGTCCGCTCAAAGCGATTTGTCTGAGCTGGGCGATGGCCGTCTGATCGAAGAACGATTGCAGCCCGGGAGTGGAGGGATTCTCGGCGAGCGTCTTGGCCAGCAGATCCAGGCCTGCCACCTGCGCTGCGGGATCCTTTTCACTCTCGACGGCGGTCAGGACCGATGGCACGTCGTAACTTTCCTGATTGCCGAGAGCTTGATACAGGCGTGCCCGCACACCGGGATCGCTCTCTGCCTGCAACAAGCCCAGTAATTGTGCGCCGGCGGTTCCGGTCGCTTCAGTGGCGCTCAACGCCCAGGCGGCGGCGTTCCGGACATCCGCATTCGGGTCGGAAACCAGTGTCAGGAGGAAGGCGGTCGGATCGCCCTGGGCCTGCGCCAGAGCCTCAACTGCGGCGACGCGCAGGTCGGAAGGAACGGTGGGTGACCGCAGATAGTTTTGGAAGAAGCCTTGTGTCTCGCTGAAATCCCGCGACCCGAGCGCCGTGAGGATTTCGGTGACGAATCCCTCGTCGTTGAGGTTCAGCGCAGCCTGGGTGAGCGCGTCCAGCGCGCCGGGTTGATGGATGGTGCCCAAGGCCTGAATAGCCGCTTCACGAATGTCCGCGGACCGTTGGGAGTCGTAGAGCAACTGGGTAAGGGCAGCAATCGCCGGGGGAGAGCTTTGCTGAGCCAGGCCTTGCACGGCTGCCTTGACGAGTGCCGCATTCGCATCGTTCAAGAGCCCCTGCAGGACCAGGGTGCAGTCCAGGCTGGCGCAGGCGCCCAGACCTTCGGCAATGGCCACCCGGAGTTCATCGGTGCCGCTCGCCAAGGCGTTCTTCAGCGCCCCAATCGCCTCGGGGGATCCATCCTGTGCCAGGGCTTTGATGGCTTTCTTGCGCTCTTCCAGCGGCAGCGACGGATCGTTCAAAATCTTGATGAGATCATTCACCGACGTCTGCACCTGGGCGATCGCACCTGTGCTCGCAACCTTCTCCGTGTTGGTGCCAGCCGTGGAAACGGCCACAGGGGCCGACCCCGGCACGACGGTTGGGGCGCTTTGAGCCGTTGTGTCGACAACCGTGCTGACAGGGGTTGTCCCAGGCCGGGGGGGGGACGTGTGTCTGAAAAGAAGCACCACCGCAAGCACGATAAGACTCGCCGCCGCAAGCGTCGATAGGATCACTGTAAGCCGCGGACCTTTGCCGCTACCAGCCTCTTGATTGTTGGGTCGCATGTTCGAGAATGCCCGTGAATTGGATCATCTGCAACCGCTGGAAGTTCATTCTCCCGGCAGGAGCCAGACAAGCTAAACAGGCTGGGAGCACGGCAACAAGCAATTTTCCCCTTGAGTTCAGACCGAACAAATGACTCATTTCAACCAAAAGGGCCTTCGGGATTATCCCGAAGGCCCTGTTCTGAGAATATTTGCTCCGATGCTGGAATCAGTAGCCTGTGACCAAAGTCGCTGACACAGTCGAGGCCGCTGGGGAAACAACCGCCTGTCCCTTGATTTTGCCCTTGGTGATTGCGGCATTCGTTGGCGCACTGAACACAATTTCGTTGGTGGCCTCAAACGCAGTGTTGGTGTAGGAACCCTCCAGGCCCTTCACGGTCAATGAGGAACCCGCACCAAGGCCCGTTCCATTGACATTGAACACGTAATTGTTGGTCTTCGTAATATTGCCTCTGCCTGTGTAATTATCGCTGAGAATCACGACACTGCCGGCATTGCCCTTCAAGCTTTGTATCACGTAAGCGCTGAGGCTGAGGGGCAGATCACTGGAAGCGCTCACATATCCTTGATTGGTAAACCCGAGATGGCTGCCGACCTTGCCGGGAGTAATACCCTTGATATTGCCAACCAGAATGCCCGGAATACGGCTATTCGTCGTGTCCCCGGCGCCATTGCTGTTGAAAGTGACAACGATGCTGGCAGCCGTTGGAACACCATTGGAATCAATGGTCCATCCACTTCCCTTGACAGTCATGGCGGATACGCTTGGACTTCCGACCGAAGCCACAGTCGAGCTGATCCTCCCACTGACGCTAACCAGGAAATAACTGACTGGCGTACCGAGTGCCGTACCATTGGTGCTATTAACTATCAAAGAGCCTGCACCTGTGATCTTGCCGGATCCGTCCGTCGCTACAGTCAGGCTCGGGTGAAATCCCAGCGCAGGAGCAGTTGACACGAGGGCGTTAGTGGTGGACGGAGCACCGTCAACGCTCCAAACATCAACGGTGGCGTTTGTGAATGTTGCGTCAACGCTGTAGGCATTCACCACTGTGGGGACTACCTTTGCTGACGCAGCCAATATTCCCCCTGCCATGACTGCCAGGGCCAATATGCTGAATTTCGTTGTTTTCATATTCGTTTACGTTTTTTCTTCTCGGTTTATTTTATTCGGTTTTTCCTGCTGGTTTCCACACTCATTCGGCGCAGATTATTCACGGACCGGCGGCATGGCAAGCACCATTATTATCGGGTCCATCGGCCTCACAAACACCGAGGACAGGCAGAAGCCGTCTCGTTTCGGGACTCAGGATCCATCGACGGTATCGGCATCCCGTTCATCCTTTTCAGAGCCGCCTGTTTTTGATTCATTTTAACTTTTTTTTAGCGTTGACATATGTTCGCCCTGGGAAATTCGTTCGGAGCACGGAAATTGCTGTGCCGTGCAACATCTATGCAGGAACCCGGTTGATTGGATCTCGAACAACGAAGGCGGTGATCGAATGGTTTGTCGCATATGAACTCAATACATCGTCGCATCTGTACTCCCCTGATCGCTCTATTTCTGTCGCTTCTGCCCGAGGTCGGTTTTTCACATCCCGTCGTATCGGTCATTGTGAGCCCGGCGTCGGCAAGCAACACCTATAGCGGGTCCGTTACGGTCCATATCACAGGGTTGACGAACGGCGAACAGGTCGCCGTTCAAAAATATCTTGATCTGAACGGCAATCATCGGGTCGATGCCAAAGAGCCTTTGGTGTCTGCGTTCAATATCACTGACGGAGGCACCGCCGTCATCGGTGGAATCACCAACATCAACGCAATCTATGACACCGATGGAACGGCGGGGGCCATCACCGCCGCGCTGGGGTTTGCCGAGCCAAGGTCGCTGGAAAACATGGTCGGGCAATATCTCTTCCGCGTGGCCAGCCCAACGGCCAATTTTACCGCGGTGACAAACGTCTTCTCCGTGACCAATGCTGGGCGCCAAGGGAAAATTCACCAAGACGCCGGCGAACGGTGGAGGCGCAGGCGCGAGCACCGGGACCTACGTGTTTACGCGATACAGTCCGGTGNNTGACTTTCACAGATGCGGCCGATGCGGGGCAGACGGCGTATGTGCAGGTGACATTCAAGTCGGCGGCCGGAGGCACTTATTTCACCAGTTCATTCGACAACACCGGCACGTTGACCGACACCAGCACCGGCCCGTTCACTTTGAAATAGCAGTTGGATTCTCTCGTGGCTGCTCTGGAATTGGGAGTGTATCTGCGCGATGGATTGAGAGTGACGTGAGAGCAGGGCACGACTAAACGCTTGAACTCAGCGTTTGCGCTGCGGAGATTTCAGTTGGCAATTAGTTGCTGCCAGGGCTAGAACTGGCCCCATGAAAGTACTATTCCTTGGGGGCACCGGCTTCATCAGTTCGGCAGTCAGCCGCCTGGCCATCGCGAAGGGGTTCGATCTTTACCTCCTGAACCGGGGTTTGCGCGATGTGGAGATTGCGGGCAGCCACAGGCTGGTGGTTGACATGCAAAAGCCGGAGGAGGTCCGCTCCGTTTTGAAAGACCTGCAGTTCGACGTTGTTGTTGACTGGATCGCCTATGCGCCGGAGCACATCGAGCGCGACCTGGCGCTTTTCCGGGGCCGGGTCAAACACTACATCTTCATCAGCTCCGCGTCGGCCTATCAGAAGCCGCCCGCCCATTACGTGATCACGGAATCCACTCCGTTGCACAATCCGTTCTGGAGCTATTCGCGCGACAAGATCGCTTGTGAGGACCGGTTGACGAGGGCCTACCGTGAGGAGGGGTTCCCGGTCACCATCGTGCGCCCGTCGCTCACGTACGATCCGAACTTCCCAATCGCGATCGGCGGCTGGGGTTGCTACACCCTGGCGGATCGGTTGAAAAGAGGCCGGCCGATCATCGTCCACGGCGATGGTTCGTCCCTGTGGGTGGTGACGCATGCGGAGGATTTTGGACGCGGCTTGATCGGGTTGTTCGGCAACGGACAGGCCCTGGGTCACGCATTCCATATCACATCGGACGAGGTGCTGACCTGGAATCAGATTTATGAAACCATCGCCGGAGCCCTGGGCGTGCAGGCGAACCTCGTGCATATCCCGTCCGATTTTCTCGCGCGCATGGTTCCGCGGATGACCGGAAGTCTTCTGGGGGACAAAGCCTGGAGCGTGGTCTTCGATAACAGCAAAATCAAAACTTTCGTGCTCGGGTTCGAGGCCATCATACCGTTCCGGGAGGGCATCCGGCGGACGCTGGCGTGGTTCGACGCTGACGAAAGGCGGCGGCGTGTGGATGAAGCGGTGAACAAGGAGATGGATGACATTCTCCGGGCCTACGCGCTTGCCAACCCCGCGGGTTGAAACTACCTTGCGCCCGCTTATGGAAAAAGTCGTCATCATCGGCACCGGTTGCGCGGGCCTGACCGCCGCACTCTACACGGCGCGCGCGAACCTGAGCCCCCTGGTCATTACCGGCAAGCAACCCGGCGGCCTGCTCACAACAACCAGCACGGTCGAGAACTTTCCCGGATTTCCCGAAGGCGTCGATGGTTACGAATTGATGGTGCGCATGCAGAAGCAGGCGGAGCGATTCGGGGCCCGCGTCCGGTTCGGCGCGTTGGAGGCGGCCCATCTCGGCGCGCGACCGTTCGCGCTCACCGTGGACGGCGAATCGGTCGAAGCGCAAACGCTCATTATCGCCACGGGCGCGAGCCATCGGCATCTCGGCCTGGAAAGCGAACATCTGTTGGAAAACAAAGGTGTGACGTACTGCGCCACCTGCGACGGCGCGCTGCCGATGTTTCGAAACCAGCCGCTGGTCGTCGTTGGCGGCGGGGATTCGGCCTGTGAAGAGGCGCTCTATCTGACCCGGTTCGGCTCCGAGGTCCATCTCATTCACCGCCGGAACATCTTGCGCGCGTCGAAAATCATGTCCGATCGCACCCTTGCAAATCCCAGGATCAAGCCGGTCTGGGATTCCGTGGTCGCCGAAGTCCTGGACACGAAACAGGGCAAGGTCACGGGCGTGCGCGTGAAGGATCTGAAGACGAACCAGGAAACGGTGATTGCTGCCGCGGGGGTGTTTGTCGCCATCGGTCATGTTCCCAACACACAGCTTTTCCAGGGCGCCATCACCAGAGACGCCAACGGCTACATCGTGCCCCGAAAAGGCGCGGCGACGAATGTGCCGGGTGTTTTTGTGGCCGGGGATTGCTCGGACCCTGTTTACCGGCAGGCCATCACGGCGGCCGGGACGGGTTGCGCCGCTGCGATCGAGGCCGAACGCTTCCTGGAATCCCTGCAACAATAGGCAATCCTAGGGGAGCCCCTTCACCTGATAGAATCGCTGGGAGCCCGCCGCGAGTTCGGTGTCCGTCCAGTCGGTGCCGTGAATGCCGCGCTTGAGCAAGGTCCAGTTTTGCAGGTCGGTCGAGGAGTAGATGTTATAGTGCGACGCTCCATGGCCGGATTCCCACCGAAGGTTCACCCGGGTATGAGTGGCGTTCGGGTCGACTGAAACCTTGACGACATGGGGCGAGCACGCGCCGAAGATGGCATCCAGTCCGCCTTTGATCTCGGGATTCTGCGCGGTCAATTCCCACAGCAACCGGCTCCGGTAATTCTCTACCGCCAGCAGCATCGGACCGACATTGATTCCCATGACCATATGGTTGATCCACGGGCCGTTCAGGTAATCGGCGAACCGGACGGTTGGGTTTCCTTCCGTATCGTACGGAGACCCCAGATAATGCGGGTCTAGGCTGAAGGCGTCCCCGAAGCCGAACAGGGGACTCCACAGGCCGGGGATTTGAAAATAGTGTCGCAAGGCGGCGAGGGCGGTCTGCGGGACGAAATTGATCGAGCTGACCGCACCATACACGGCGAGCGTGCCGGCCTGGGGAGGTTTTGTCCCGAAACGGATGTTTTCCTCCGTGGGCAGTGCGCCGAAGGAAAAGTATTCGCTGGGGAGACCGGACGCGGGAGGAACGAGATTATCGCATGCGGTCAGCCCCCAGGCCGTGTCGCCATAGGTCAAGTAGTGGTCGTCGAGGCCGCCGCTGCGCCGGCCGGCATGATCGAGGCAAAACCTGCGATTGGCGAGAATGGCCAGTTTGTCGTTCTCCCACAGGTCGCGCGGCCCGCTCGGATGCAGATCCAGTCCCCGATCCTTGAAGTTCAGCCAGCAACTGGCGAAGAAATAGTTGAACAGCGAACCCCTCCAGGAAACCATGATGCTTTGAGGATTGGCCGGCGGATACGAACCGTACACCCGGTTTCGGGCGATATAGTTTTCGAGCGAGGTCGGATGTGTTCTCGAACCCATGGCCAGGACATCCACCATGAAGGCCTCGTCGGTCTGACCGTCCACGTGTTTCAGAAAAGTCCCCTGCCGGTTCGGAGCCGGTTGCCAGGCGAGGTAAAAGCGGTTTGAGTTGATCCCCGGGGTATGGTCCACAAACCAGTCCCATTCGACGCGATCGTATAATTGCTGGCTGAGGGTTTGGATGCGGGGGTTGGCGCTGAAATATTCCCTGCAGCTCAACACGCCATACATCAGGAGCATGGTGTCATAAAGGGACAGCTCCACATGATCGTCCATTCTCCGGCCTGAATTCGCCTTCAAGAAATGATAGTAAAATCCGCGGTACCCCGCCCGCGACATTCCCTCCTCGGGGCCCATCGGCAGATCGTGCAGATTCTGGAGAATGGTTACCACCCGGTTTTCCAGCTCCGCTCTGTCGGCCCAACCGCGCCGGTGCCCGATGCAATAGGCGGTCAGTTGGAAGCCAATCGTCCCCACGCTGACCATGTCCGAATACGTGGAACGATCCAGCGCGAAACCGGAGTCATCGGTGAACGTCAGGAAGTAAAAGAATGCGCGTTGGGCCACCAGATCGAGCACGGCGTCGTCCGACCACAACTCGGGATTGTACGCCGGCTCATCGGTGGTGAACGAGAGGTCATCGAGGTAAAGGCGGCCGATTCGATTGTTGTTCCTCCAATCTTCGATGACAAAAACCACCTCTTTCATGCGCGACAGGTCGGCGGCCCCGAACTGGCGGATCGGGAAATCGAAGCGGACCCAGTTGGTTCCGTTAGGCACGGCAAACACGGCGCTGCCCAGCACCCGGTCCGGGTCCTTGAATTCAACTTTGATCTCATGGTCGAATTCTCCGTTGCCATCGCCGCGCGCCCAGAAACTGAACGTCTTCACCCGGACCTGTTCGACCCGTGAAGGATTTCCAGTGCTGTTCTTCAAAGGGCCGTAGAGGTTTGTAAAATTTACCGTGTATCTGGGAAAGCTCGCCTTGCCGAGCAGGGAAAACCACACGCCACAGAAACCGGCGGGGACCGCGTAGTTGAGCCGCAACGACGCCCCGTTCGGGCCTCGAAATATTTGGTTGTCGAACGCGGTGGCGAGGCTCGCGCCTTTGCTGGCGAAGTTTCCGTTGTCGCCGGAAAAGTTGTTGAACGGACTCTGGCTGTTGAAGTCAGCGAAGCTCAATTCCGTGCCTTGGCCATGGGCCGCGCACGGCAGGAGGCAACAGAACAGGCACAGCACCAGATTCTTCACTGCCTTGGCGGCGTCCCGACGCCAAACCCGCTCGTGGGGCGGGTGCATCCATAGCGCATCCTGGTTTTTGCGTTGAGGGTGCGAAATCATCTACAGGCCAGGTTCTTGAGCACGTTTCAAGCCAGTCCGGGACGAATAGCCGCCTCGTCCGTCAAATTTCTTCGGCTGAAAAGCCACAATTTCGACTCGCCGCGTCATGCTATTGGATCAGCTGTGGATCTTTCGTGCGGCGCAGGAGCGCTTCGAGGCGGTCGAGAAGATTCGCCGCGCCGCTGCCCGTTCCGTCGCCGGGTTCGGCCCACTTGTAAACCATCGACAGCAAAAGGCCGAGTTGCGCGGCGATTTGTTTTGCGCTGCATTTCTGAAACATCTCACGAAGGAGTTCGTGCGATTGCATTCTTGCAGCTTGGGAGACGGCTCTTGTTCTTGGCAAGGGGATTTGACCTGATCAGAAAGAACTTGATCGCCGCCACGGCGCCCTGCACGCTGTTCACGAACTTGGGTCCAACAATGGCACGAACTCGAGATTACATAGAAAAGCTGCTCTTCCCGGGACCGCACGGGCAACGGCGGCGTCACATGAGATTTTTTCTCCTCGCGCTGCTGCTGGCAATTCTTGTGTGCATCGGCATTGGCGTCATCCTTTTTGCTCTGAATTACCGGGCGAAACCCTGAGGTTCCGTCGTCCGGCCCCGCCTGTAGTCCGCCATCCGCCAGCTCAAAAAGGCCGAACACTTCTCCGGCGTGCCCTTGTTCCGAACGGGCCACAGCGCATTGAAGTCCTCGCCGATTCCGCGGAGTTCGCGGATGCCCTTTTCGGCGAGGCGTCGGGCCTGCCCGCGTTTTCCGGATGCCACCGCCTGCTGCCAGAGCATGAATTTGCAGGAATGCGCGGCCATCCGCGCGGCCATTTCCAATTCCCGGGCAAGGATCCTTCCCGTCCGGGTCCCGGGCCGTGATCGCCTCAGGTTCACCCTCCGCCTTTCCACTTCAGACAGGGCGGCACGAACATTTCCGACCGGGATGCGCGAGTGATTCTTCAGTCCGTTCCGGCAAAACAATTCGGGCGACCCGGACGGCGGTGCGGCCAATGTGGTGCCGAAGGGCGTTGCGTTGGGTTCGGTGAAGCGGAATCTGCGATGCGCCAGACCCAAAGCCAGCGCCGCCCGGGCCAGTTGCCCGGTCGGATCGCAGAAAATGTCGCGGTTCAGGACAGGCACCATCAAATTTTCGTCAAACGATTGCGCGCACCATGACAGGGAAGCTCCGGCGAGGTAGGGCAGGTAACTCACCGCCAGTGGCTGCGGATGCCCGCCGTCTCCCCAATCGGTGATGAGATATCCCGCCGCGCCATGCCGGCACCCGGCGGCTGCCGCGGCGCGCAGGTTCGCCAGGGCGTTATCGTGACGGCCGATGAACGTCATCCAGGTGGAGGTTCCAGGACACACATAAAAGCGCGGAAGCGACCTTGAAAACAAGGATGCCTCCCGATCGAACGGATGCGCCGCCTCATAACCCCAGTCGAGCGCGATGACGTCCTTTGGCAGTTCGCCGATCAACTCCGGGTAATGCAGCACGATGTCGCCCCAGAACATCATCTGCCGGCCGCGCGCGGACGTTTCGCGATGGATTTTTTTCAGGAAATCGAGATACACGCGTCCTTTGCCCTTGCGCTCGCACAACGCCTTGCTCCGGCCACGGCCGAGATCCCACGTCTCATCGCACCCGACGTTGAAATAACGGCTCGAAAAATTCGGCAGCAGTTCGTCATACAACCGGCGCAGAAACGGAAGTGTTCCCGGATGATTCGGGGCGAGCGTCGAGGGATAACGCAGGAAATCACCGTCCGCATTGTCGTAAGGCTCGGCCACCTCGGCCAGCGCCTTCAACGGCGGATACTCGAGCCACTGGCGCAAATGGCCGAATGAATTCTGGTTGGGCACCAGGTCGATCCCCAGTTCGCGGCAGCGGGAATCCAGTTTCACGATTTCGCCTGCGGTCAACGCGCCCCAGTCCTTCCACACCGGGCGGAAACCGCGATAAGCGAATGTGTGCTCGATGTAGAGTTGAAACTCATTGATTTTGAAATCGGCAAGGTGATCCACCAGGCCGAGCAATGTTTCCAGCCGGGGCACCCGGCCTCTCGAAACGTCCAGCATCACGCCCCGCCGCGGAAAGTCCGGCCAGTCCCGGATGTCCAGACACGGCAGGCGGCGTCCGTATTCGCGAAACAATTGACGCAGCGTGGCGATGGCAGCGTGGAGTCCTCCGATCTCGCGGAACACGATTGTGATGTCGCCCGGCTTGATGGTGAGGGTGTACGCTTCGGCGGCGCCCGCAGCAGCGGACCGCGGCGCGAGGGCATGACGGGTTTCGACCAATGAAATCGAAACTGCCACGCGCCGGCTCCTGCGGGTTGGGGCCAGTTGGACACCGATTTCGTTCGCTGCGGATCGCAGCCGCCGGACAATGCCGCGGACGGCCTGCGGTGGAAGCGAATCGTTCAGGCGCAGGACGGCGCGTTTCGGCAGCAGCAACCAGCCTGCGCCGCGCTGCAAATGGCGAGGGCAGGGGAGCAGATTCATTCGCAAGTTCGCTGTCGGAGGTTCGGGGTGCGAATCGTCGATCGCTCCTCAACCGGGTCCGGGATTCAACTTCATTTAGGGATCATCCCGGTCTTTCGCGCGTAGTTGAAGAGGCCTCCCGCATCGACTACCGGTCGCACGTCCCCGAGCGGTTTGAAGTGGCATACCTTGCCGGTGGCCTTAACCGTCACCGTCCCAGCATCGAGGTCCGCGGTGACAATCTCACCGGTCTTCAAGATGTCACACAACCGCTCCGTGAGTTCACACGGGTATAGTTCGCCGGTCGCAACGCTGTTTCGGAAAAAGATTCGGGCGAAGCTCTCTGCCAGAACGACCCGGCATCCCGCCGAGCCCAAGGCGATGGGCGCGTGCTCGCGAGAGCTGCCGCAGCCGAAGTTTTTCCCGGCGAGAACGATGGAATAGTCGCTGTCCAGTTTGTCGTCCCGAATGAAGCGGGTCGAATAAAGCGATTCCGGCAAACCGGAGAGGGCGTAACCGCCCAGTTTCTCGTATTCGTCGGGAATGGTCGGCACCAGGTTCAAGTACTGCGCCGGAATGATCTGGTCGGTGTCGATGTTGTCGCCAACGACGTAAACCGGTCCTGTAAATACAGATTGCATGATCGGAAGATTGGCGGCAGCGTCCGCTGTTTTCAATCAGATTATGCGCCCGCCAGACTGAAGGGCGCAGCCGCACCCTGCCGCCCGGCGCGCGACCTTCAGGCCGCTTCACCGTCTGAGTGGGCAGAGACGGAACGACTGACCCGTGGGCTTCCGAACGATGAAGTGGCGTGAACGCCGCGCTCCAGCGTGTTTGCGATCGGTGGCAGTGTGCGGATGCGCACGCGGTTGAATGCCCGCGACGGAGCAGCACGGACGTTTGAATCGGCTGATCTCATCAGCGGCCATCCACCTGGATGCAATCCCCAACCTTGATTGTCCCGGAGCGCACCGCCTCGGCGAGCACGCCCTGGCGGTTGTTTTTCATCAACTCGCGCAGGCCCGCACAGATGGCATCCATCTTTTCACAGGGCAATCTCGGCTCGTAAAGAAGGAGGATCGCGTGGCCGATCCGGACTTCCTTGCCAACCAGCGCGACGAGATCGATGCCGGCCGTTTCGATGTTGGCGCGCACCGCGCCCGGCGGGATCGACTCGAGGCCGAGCGTGGTTGCGTGAGCGGCGATTTGTTCGCGCTCCATCAAACTGACCTGCCGCCGGCTCGGCTGTCCGGTGCTGCGACTGATCCGGCCGAAGCAGCGCGGGTCGTTCCGGACGCCGTTGCCTGCGACGACATCAATGGCCTGGACGCATTGCAGCGGGCCGCCGGGTTCGGCGGGGTGCAGGTGCAATGAAGCCACGCGGCCGGGCAGGGCAGGGGAAGGCAGGGCATTCATCTGGCGGGGATAATCCCGCGGCGGGTCGATTCGCGCAAGCGAGAGATGGTGGGATCCAGCGCATTCGTTCCGCCTTGCCCTGCGGCAGGCCCATTTTATAATTCGCCGTGCTCGACATCAAACTGATTCGCGAGAAACCGGATCTGGTGCGCCAACGACTCGCCACACGCGGGGCGGGGGATGAGTCGCTCATCGACAAAATCCTGCAGGCGGACGAGCAGCGCCGGAAATGCCTGACGGAAGTCGAATCCCTCAAATCCCGGCGCAACCGTGTCTCAAAGGAGATCGGCGCGCTCATGGGCCGGAAGAAAATCCAGGAGGCCGAGGACCGGAAGCGGGAGACGCGCGAACTGGGCGATCGCATTGCGGATTTGGACAAACAAGCGGCCGGCGCGGAGACCTTGCGCGACGGCCTGATGCTGCAGATGCCCAACCTGCCTCATGAATCAGTTCCCGTGGGCAAAACAGCGGAGGACAATCCCGTCATCCGCATCCACGGCGAGAAGGCGCAGTTCGGTTTCAACCCCAGGACCCATGTCGAGATCTGCGAGAGTTTGGGGCTGGTGGATTTTGCGCGCGCGGCCAAGCTTTCCGGCAGCGGATTCATTCTCTTCACCCACTGGGGCGCGAAGCTGGAGCGGGCGCTGATTCAATTCCTGCTCGATGTGCATACGAACGAGCACGGTTACACCGAACTTTCGCCGCCGTTCATGGTGGGCCCCCAATGCCTCGAAGGCGTCGGCCAGTTTCCCAAGTTCAAAGACCAGTATTACGGTGTTGCCGAGGGAAACGACGTCGCCAAACTGGGACATTTGTATCTGATCCCCACTGCGGAGACTCCGGTGGCAAACATCCATCGCGAGGAGATTTTGAAGGAAAGCCAGTTACCGATCCGATACTGCGCCTACACGCCCTGCTTCCGCGGCGAGGCCGGCGCGGCCGGCGTCGGCACCCGCGGGATGATTCGCGTGCACCAGTTTGACAAGGTCGAGCTGATCAAAATCGTAAAGCCGGAGAGCGGTTACGATGAACACGAAAAAATGCTGGCAAACGCGGAGCGCGTCCTCCAATTGCTCGGGTTGCATTATCGCGTCGTGCTGCTGTGCACCGGGGACATGGGGTTCGCAAGCGCGAAAACCTACGACATTGAAGTCTGGGCGCCGGGGCAGGGGAGTTACCTCGAAGTCTCGAGCGTTTCCAATTGCGAGGATTTCCAGGCGCGCCGCATGAATCTCCGGTTCAAGACCGAAGCCGGGGACAACCGATTTCCGCACATCCTCAACGGCAGCGGTACCGCGCTCGCCCGACTCTTCGTGGCATTGGTCGAAACGTGCCAGCAGGCGGACGGAAGCGTGCTCGTGCCCCAGGCGTTGCAGCCTTATCTGAAAGCCGGGCGCATTGCTGTATGAGAATTCTGCTGGCGAGCAGCGAAGTCCATCCCTATTCCAAAACCGGCGGATTGGCCGACATGGCCGGCGCCCTTGCAAAGGCCCTGGCGCGCGAGGGCCACCACGTCGGCCTGGTGACGCCGCTCTACACGGGCATCCGTGAGCGTTTTCCGGGCCTCAAACACCTCGACCGGAAACTCAGCCTGCCGCTCGGCTCCCGTCGGGTCCAGGGCGAAGTCTGGACGCTCGATACCATGGAAGGCCTCACGTTCTATATGATCGAGCAGCCGGATTTTTACCTGAGGCCGTCGCTGTACCAGAAGGACGGCATGGATTATTCCGACAATGCCGAGCGGTTTGTGTTCCTGTCCAAGGCGGTCGTTGATCTGGCGCGCCATTTGTCCTGGCAGCCGGACCTGGTTCACGTGCACGACTGGCAGGTCGGACTGGTCCCGCTGTTCATCCAGCACGAGAAGCGGGTGACAGGGTGGGGGAACGCGCCCCGGACCTGCCTCACGATTCATAACCTCTCCTACCAGGGCGTCTTCCCGTCCGCCCTGTATCCGCTGACAAATCTGCCGTGGGATTACTTCACTCCGGAGGGCGTGGAGTTTTACAAGCAATTCAACTGCCTCAAGGCAGGCATCGCTTACGCCAACGCCATCACAACCGTCAGCCCCCGATATGCGCGGGAAATCACAACCGAGGAATTCGGCTGCGGACTCGACGGCCTGTTGCGCAGCCGGCAGGCATCGATCACGGGAATCCTGAACGGGGTTGATTATGAAGAATGGAACACGACGCACAACCCCTACATCCGGTATCCCTACTCCAGCGAGGATTTCAGCGGAAAAACCGCCAACAAACTCGCTCTCCAGAAGGAGCTGGATCTTCCCGTGGACGGCGCCATCCCGCTCTTCGGCAGCATCAATCGACTGGTCGAGCAGAAAGGCGTGGACATTCAATTGGGCGCGCTCGAGGAGATGCTGAGCGGCAAGCTGCAATTCGTCCTGCTTGGCGCCGGCGCCACTCCGTTCGAACGCGGCTACCGGAATCTGGCCCAGCGATACCCTTCAAAAGTCGCCGTCCGCTTTGGATACGATCAGGCCCTGGCCCATCGCATCGAGGCCGCCTGTGACTTCTTCCTCATGCCATCCCGCTTCGAACCCTGCGGGCTGAATCAAATGTACAGCCTGCGCTATGGCACGATCCCGATTGTGCGCGTGACAGGCGGTCTCGACGACACCGTCACCGACGTCTCGGAAGATCCAGGGACTGCGGACGGGATTAAATTCATGGAATATTCGAGCCGCGCGCTGGCCAAAAGCATTCGCAAGGCCCTCGCGCTGTATGCCGAACCCGCAGTCCTCGAGCATTATCGCCTGAACGGCATGGCCGTGGATTTTTCCTGGGACAGAACCGCGCAGGAATACACGAGGTTATATCAGCGGATACTCGAAACCTGAATCCAATGCCTGCGGCAAGCGCTTCTGCCGCCTCGCTCTACAACATACAGACTTGTCAAGCGTTGTGAGTAACTCTGTGAACAACTTCAACAACTCGCTGCCGTCCGGTCATTTCCATTCCCGTGCCACGCCGCGACATAAAGACTCATCGCGTCCTGAGATGGTTAAGGAATAGAAATTTGATTGTCATTATTCCAAGCGTGAGTCAGACTCCAGTGGCCACCATCTGAGGACAGAATGAACCGCCAAAGGGAACCGGACAAAGTTGCTCCCACGCCCGAAGGAGTCGGAGACTGGCGCAGCAATATCTTCTTCTTCTGGCTCGGCATCGGTGGAACGGTAGGCACGCTCCTCGGCGTTGTTCTGAGCGTGTACTTCTATCAGGCATCGCAGATCAAGCCGCTGCTGACCTTCGGCGTTCATCCCTTAAAGACGGAGTTGCAGCGCCCGGAATACGCTAAGGAACTCGGATTCATTTACAATGGCAAGCCAGTCGAGTCCGCGAGCATTACATCGGTCCAAGCGTCCATCTGGAACGCCGGAACGAGGAGCATCCGGGATAGCGATGTCCTCGACCCTTTTCGTCTGGTGATGCCGGATGGGTCGCCGATCCTCAGCGTCCGAGTGAGGAAGACCAGTCGCCCAATCTGCCGCTTCGAGTGTCTCGATAACCAAGAGGATTTCAAGTCGGGCAAATGTCGCCTCAAATGGGTGATCCTGGAACCAGGCGATGGCGCTGTCCTCCAGATAATCTACGCAGGCGGCGCACGCCGCGATCCCACACTGGAGGGGGCCGTGGAGGGACAGAGAGACGGCGTCGTGGTCGAGCAATACGACCTTGCTGGCAACATGAGAGCCATATCATATTCGATCTCGATGACCCGCGTCTGGCCGATTCTTGTCCTGCTTTTAGTAGCCATTTTGTTGATCTTCATCGCCAACAGAATCGACAAAAAGACGGCAGCCGGAAAGAAACTCGCCGAAGAAAAGGCACAAGCCAGGAAACACTTGGCCGAACTACAGAATAGGACTGTGCCTTCGCCACCAGTTACTTGGATACTCATGGTGGGCGGGGTTGTTTGTGTTCTCGGTGTCCTTTGGATGGTCCTATTTGGCTCGTCTCCTGGACCGCCATTCGGCTGGTAGGGAATGGGCAGGGTGCAAGGCTAAGTGAATATCCTGGAGATGCAAAGCCGACGTCCAAAAATTATCATTGCTTAACGAGTGCGCTCCAGCGAACCGCCGCTACGCCTCAGCACAGGCTATTACGCATCGTAACGGACAATCCCAGGATGAGGCTTTTAGCGTGGCGCTTGGTTCCGACCGGACAATGCCCCGCCAGGCTCGACGCCCCGAGCCGCACGCCGCGCTTGTTCCAGCCTGCTTTGAGTCCTCAGCCCGGACAGGGCAGAGAGAGACGCGCCGGCGAACCTGTCTGGCTGCCAGATCCCGGGTATGGCCGGCGCTCTCTTAAAAATGACCGTGAATCCAGTCCGCTAAATCACGGACTCAAGTCCTGCTCGACAATAGACCCAGAAACCATTACACTTCTCGCCTTGGAATGGGAAAATCCCGAGCAATACTAGCAAACCCTCTCGCACGTTATGAGCGATTCCGGCATTACACCACTACTCCGATTCGCATTCGAACATCCTGGAATAGTACTGACAGTGCAAGTTCTATGGTACTTCTGGGTTGCCTTTGCCCTCGCAATCATCTGCATTGAGTTTCACGCCCACAATTCACGCGAAGAAAAGCGAGAATTTCAACGCCAGTTCAGGGAGCAACGCGAAGAGCGCAGAACACTCCCTTAACCCAAGCAGGGCAGGGCGGCCTGCACCGATGACCGAGCCGGCCGAAGCGTCACCCCAGCTTCGCGACCCTTGCCGTAAAGCGTCCGCGATCCAGGCTGATGCACGCTGAGTGCCAACCCACGCGCAGCACAGAACACCCGAACACTCTCCAACATACAGACCTGGTGCCTGTGCCTCATGAATCTTACAGGTCCGGACCGAAACGACTGTGCTATTTGAATGGCGGGTGAGCCGAGCGCGGGCAGGCCCAGAGGAATTTCTAAAAAACTTCCGGGGCAAACTCCAGACAGACGGATATTCAGCTTATGAATCACTGGCCAAAAGCCGTGGTGATCTGACTCTGGTTGGTTGCTGGGCACACGTTCGCAGAGGTTTTCACGAAGCGTTGGCGGAGACCAAACTGGCGGCGTGGTTTGTTCGGCAGATAGGACTGCTTTACGCGATGGAAAAGAAACTGCGCGAGCAAAAGGCTGGACCGGCACTTCGGCAGGCGATGCGGATTTGGCAAACGCAACCCGTATTGGATCGGCTGCACCGGGCCATGGAGTTGATACGGAGAAAAACTTTACCACAGGGGCTGCTCGGACAGGCGATTGATTACACACTGAAACGATGGTCAGCTTTGACGCAGTTCGTGCAGGACGGCGCGCTGGAGATAGACAATAATCTCATTGAGAATGCGATTCGGCCCAGCGCACTCGGAAAAAAGAACTTTTTATTTTTCGGGCATCCTGAAGCCGGGGAACGCAGTGCCGTGATTTATACCTTGTTGGGTAGTTGCCGGCGGCACGGCCTTAACCCATTTGATTATCTGACGGATTTGTTCACTCGATTGCCCGCCGCCAAGATCACCGACATTAAATTGTTCACGCCAGCGGCGTGGGCGAGCAGCAAAGCGAGGGAGAAAGCAGTCGCTCAGGCCGCTTGACTCCACCTTCATTCCGCCGATTTTCCTTGCGATAGGCACGAAATCTCTCAAATAACTAAGGTGTGATCGCGCCCTTGGCCAAATTGCTGGATTGGCTGGCCATCCAGTTGGTGTGGGGCTTTCGTGTCAAATCCCTGCTGAAACTGCAGAGTCCTACGCCAAGTCCGAAACTGGAAGAAGCACTCCAATTCCTGAAAGGGCCGGACTTTATTCCCGTCGAAAGCCCACCGGCGCGGCTTGAATTCAATCCTGCCCGGTCAGGGCTGCACTTCCGGTTTCCCACACCGCGACCGGGCGAATTCGCTGAGAACAACGTGGTTTATGGCCGGCTCTATCGTTGCACGGAAGACTGGCAAAAACGACCGGTGATTATTCTGCTGCACGGTGCCGGTGGCGACCCGGACTATCATTTCGAGTTTCCACTAATGGCTCGCCACTGCAATCGAGTGGGATTCAACGCGGCGACGCTGATGTCGCCTTTCCAATTTCAACGCCGACCACGTCAGCTTGAGAAGAGATTGAATTGGCCGGATTACCTGCTCATGGCGGAGATAGACTACGCGCAGGCGGTTGCCGAAATTCGCGCCTTGGCGGGGTGGCTGTTGGCGGAAGGTTGTCCCGCCGTGGCGCTCTGGGGCAACTCCTACGGCGGCGCGCTGGCGGGATTAACGGCCTGTAGTGACGCGCGCCTGTCTGCCGTCGTTCTGGCCGCGCCTGGCCTTGACATGAATGTTTTTCTCTCCGCCGCAAAACACATCGTCTGGCCTCACCTTCGAAAGGAATTGCAGAGGCAGCAGCCGGCCTGTGAGGCATTGAATCGGACGGCATTGAACTTGACCACCCTCAGGCCGTGCATTCCCAAGGAGAACATACTGTTGATTGAAGCCATCCACGATCTGTTTGTGGACAGGAAATCCATGGAGGCACTCTGGCACGCGTGGGGGCAACCTGACATCTGGCGCCTGCCGCATAGTCACGCCGGTAAAAGCTTAGTTCCCGGCTTGACGGGCCGCGTCCTTCGCTGGCTGTCGTCACGGCTGAATGCGCCTGCCGCTCGAACCGGTCAAACTATAGTTTTACCCCATCAGGGGTAGCGAGTTTCAGCTGTTGAAAAATCATCATCTATCGGACGTGCTTCGTCAGCCGGATACACTGTATCGCCCAGTCCGGACCCCGAAAACTTCACCGCAAACCAGCCACGCTCCGTACATATCCCATTCAAAAAATGCTGCCTGTACGCAATTGTGGGACAAGGATGGGTTCTTTGCCGCGCGCGGGGCGCGCGGCAAACTCCGACTCCATCCGTCCAGCCGGTTCGGTAGCAAGGACGTCCCATGCCAGCGATCCTTTTCAAGCACAACAGCCTTCGAACGAGCTCGTCCAGACGAAGGCGGTCAGGTCAAAGTGTCTTACACTTCTTACCACCAGCGTTCACAGAGCAGGACAGGCACTTTGCCAAGGAACGTTATCAATCGCCCGTCCTTGCCTCTGCTACAGCCCGCACAACCTGGTCCCCGCGCTCCGGGTCATCCAAGCCACCGGGTAAAATCTTCAACTCAGGTTCCGACGATTGCACCACTGCCGGACCTGCAACGACCAGCTTTGAGAGATAGCCAGCCATAGTGTTAATCTTCTCATGGATTGACTGTAACTGTAGCGCCTCGATGTGAGGTTCGCTGTCGTTGAGTCGAAAGCGTTCAGTGCATTGGGTCTGCAACTCGCGGCACTGCCAACGCAAATGCGAGCCGTCCACCTTGAGAGGACCGTCAGAGGAATTGGCTTCCAGTAGTTCGCAAATGCCCGACCAGATGACGAAGCGGGCGAACTCCAAAGCAGGCATGACGTCGCGGTTTTCAGCGACGCGCTTGGACAAGGATTCAAGACGGCTGGACGTCTCGTTCCAAATCCGATGCAAATTGACCGAATCTTGGCTCATCAAATTACAGGCTGAGCTGCAATTTGATCGACCAGACCGGCTCCCAAACAGCGTGTGCCGCTCTTCGTGTTACCGACTTAAGCCGCACAGGAAGCACCGACTGCCGCCAACCCTGATGAACGGCAACTGCGTCCTGGCGCGAGTAATTCAGAATCCTGTTCACGTGTCAAGTGCAATCTGAACCCACCTGGGAAACGTCTCAGAAGGTTCCGACCGCTGAGGCACACTTTAAATATAACATACATTGTGCGACAATAACATACTGCGGTGAATACACTTACATCATCACATCTTATCATAATGACATACTGGGATTCACCCCCATCCACACACCACGGGCCACTTGCTCCGCAGCGTGGTTACGGCCACAGGGGAAACGACACATCCTTGCTTCTATGAATGAAAAATCGTGGTGGGGGTGGGGGGTGGGGGTGCGAACATGAGGGGCGCTGTGCCCCTATGTTCCCATGAGTCAAGTTTAGCAGTGAGGCTCTCATCCTCCCGACACTCCCCCAACCCCCTCTAGGGGTCCCTTCTCTCCAACGACTCACCAACGGCCTTGAAATAGTGTTACCACCATCAGGGCACACCGTCAAGGGTGGAACGCTCCCACACCCATCCTACAACGATTGCGAGGCATCGGGGCAACACACGTGTCGCTCCCGACGCCTCGCTTACCATACCACCGGCAACTGGTGGAGTCATTCACCATTGGAATCGGGCAACTGATGGGGGTTATCACCAGTTGTCAACAGCCGCGTGGTTGAGTCATCGACCAGCAGCGGACCCGACAACGATCCTTCACCCAACCGACCGAGGACAAAATCCAACTTGCGGTTGATCTCCGCAATATCCGTTTCCGCATACCGAGGGTTGGCTTTGCCTGTGCGATACAACTCGCCACACTCAAACACCAACGCCTCGACACCGAGGCGCAACTCCCGACCACGCACTTCAACCAACCCCACCTGTGGGTTTCTCTCACACATCTCCAACACTCCCGAAAACACCAACCACCGACCAAACAACGACGCCGCATCCACCGACTTGCCTTGAGCCACCAACCGTGACAGTTGCTCAACAACCCGTGAACTCTCCGCCCACAATCGATGCAAAAGCACCTCATCAACAAGCGCCACAATCACGAAACGGTAAGCCAACACCGATGCCACGTCAATGAGTAACTCTACTGACTACTTTCCATACATTGTGAGACATAAATAGGGGCTTTGATTCGAGGGGTTTGTATTTCAGGCCTTTTGTTGCCGCGATTCAATCTGATTTCTGTCTATCCACAAAAATGTCCGCATAGTGCCCAAATTCTCGGGGCGCGGCTCTGTGAGCCGCAGTGGGTTGGCCATCTCTGTGATGTGGAAAGGTTACGCCAGCGTCCTTGGTTTCTTGCGTGTCCAATGTGCTCCGGGTCACAGGCCCGCGCTCCTTTGGTTCCGGCTTCGCCTCGCTAAAGTGTTTATTGGTTTTTCTTCTGCATGGATATGGCTTAGATCGCAGCCGTCCGCTAAATTACTGACTCGTAATCGGACACTTTTGTCCTGTTTAAAGGCATATTTTACTGTTCAGATCGCGGTTTTCGGTGTATCTGTTTAGGCATGAAAGGGCGATCCAATTCCGACTTCCGGTATATCCTCGATGTGTGGCAGGCCAGGCAGAAGGCGGATGGTACGCTTGTTTCGGTTCTTGCCATCGCGACCGTGGTTCCTGTCATTCGCTTCCTGATTTCTCCCGGCCTCGCCTCTGCGTGGATAATGGGGATTTTTGTGTTCGCCGTGTGCATGGCTTGTGTGCGGCTGCTGAACTCGGCCGCAATGGTGGTTAAGCTCCGCGAATCTTCGCAGGTCCGGGCTGTGCCGCAGATTGTGGACGCTGAGATCCTGGATGTTTACGAGCATCCCGGCGGACTCGAATTCCAAAGCGGCCAGTCCACCACTGCGTTTTGGCTCGCCACTCCGGGATGGCAGTTTTCCGGGCAATCCTCATTTGCACCACAGCAGCAGTTCGTTCCCCAATCCCCTGCCCTTCACCATTCGAGCCGCCCATCTCCCCAGCGGCCGCGCGACATCAACCAGGATTTTTCATAATAGTCATCCAAGGAATTCCCCGGTCAAATTCCGTAGTCACTGGAATTGCAAGAATTGTTTGCCGCAGTGATTATAAGGTATGATTTTTCGTAGAAAAACATCACCTACAGTGGCAAGTCAAAATCCGGCTCGCGTGACGGCGGAGTCCGTGACCGCCCCCGAACCGCGGGAAGCCTCCAAGAAGATTTTGCTGGTCGATGACGACCCGATCATCCTCGGAACTCTGTCGCTCAAACTGAAATCCAAGGGTTATCAGGTAGTCACGGCCAGCGACGGTTCCCAAGCGATCACGGTCACGCGCAAGGAAAAGCCGGACTTGATGTTGCTGGACGTTTGTTTTCCGCCGGACGTGGCGCACGGCGGCGGCGTGCCATGGAACGGGTTTCTCATCATCGAATGGCTCCGCCGCCTTTCGGACGCCAGCAGTCTTCCCGTCATTGTCATGAGCGCCGCCGATCGCGCGGAATATAAGCAGCGGGCTTCGGCTGCGGGCGCCGCCGCGTTTTTTCAGAAGCCGATTGACAACGAGCAGCTCCTGACAGCCATCGATACCGCGCTGCTCCATAAGGACAGCGTCGGAGCGGTGAAGCCGGCTGCCGTGTTCGAGATTTGACAACTCCGGCAGCGTTGCTGGCGAACGCTCGAGAGGCGTCGTGAAGGATGGGAGCGGTTCGGCGGTGAGATGATTTCAGAGGGGTAGTGCGAACGAACCTGGAGCGGCGAATCCTCCCGCCGCTCCTTTTCTTTTCCCGGTTCCGGATCGTCAGGACGGTCTAGTGATTGATGCAGCCCCAGCCGAACCGGTCCGTCACCGGCCAATAGACTGAGAAGGCCCTGCCGATGACATTGGCGGCGGGGAAATCTCCCCAGGAGCGGGAATCCAGGCTGTTCATCGTGTTGTCGCCCATTACCAGCAGGTCGTCTGGCCTGATTTCGTATTCATTTCCGGGGCTGAACAGCCAGATCAAGGCGTGGCCGAAGTAATGGTTTTCCTGGTAAGGCACGATGCCGGAAACCCCGGGTGCGCCGTAAAACGAGTAGATATTTTCAAAATGGGGTGTCGCGGCGGTCACAGGCCGGCCATCGACCACGAGGTGTCCCACCGGCAGCGTGCCAAATCCTGGAACACCGGAGACGACATAGTCCTGGTGAAGCGACAGCGTCTCGCCGCCGAGTCCCACGAGTCGTTTGATGTAAAAGGTATCCTGTTGATCGTGCGGCAGACGGTAGATTCCGTGCGTTTCAAAAACGATGATCTCGCCCCGCTTCGGCGGACGAAAATTATACGTCAGTCGATCCACAAAGAGATGGTCGCCCGCACTGACCTTCAATTTGATGATATCGTCGCCTGTGTGGAAAAACTGGCCCCGGTGGAGTTCTGCGCGGGCCTCCAGAGTTCCGTTGGGAGGCGCGCCGAAGTCCGGCGGAAACCAGATGTTGTAGGATTTGCCTCCGACCAGGATTGATTGCCTGATATTGAAGATCAGGAGTCGCAGCGGCCGTCCAACCCCCTGGATCTCGCCGTCATGGTCGGCCACGATATGGATGTAGGAGGTTCCCTGAAACCACTCGTTGACCCGCTCCCAGCCGCCGGGAATTTTGAAGTCCGGCTTGTCGATCAGGTTCTCCGAGGTGACGCCGAAGAGCGTGGGTTGCATGGACCCGGTGGGGATTTTGAAGGGCTGCAGGAAGAAAGTGCGGACGCCCATGGCGACCGTCAGGGCAACGAGCAGCACTTCGACATTTTCGCGCCAGGCGGCATCGGGATAGGTTTTGAAACATTTATTGGCGACGGCTTCCAGACTTTCCATCTGCTTTTCGAGCGCGGCCTTGTCGGCGTTACCGGCCAGGGTGCCATCCATCTGCCGCATCGCCGCCTCGACTTCCTGGATCGTCTGGGGCGTCAGGACGTCGCGCTGATGCGAGAGGATTCTGCGGACGTGTTTGCGCATGGCGGACGCCCTGCGAACTGTCCGTGAAAGGAGCCATTGCAGGATCATAATGTCATGCTTTCAGCACTTCGATGAAGGCTTCCTGTGGAATATTCACGGAGCCGAACGATTTCATCCGCTTTTTGCCTTCCTTCTGCTTTTCCAGGAGTTTGCGTTTCCGGGTGATGTCGCCTCCATAACATTTGGCGGTGACGTCTTTGCGGAGGGCGCTCACGGTCTCGCGGGCGATGATTTTGCCGCCGATGGCGGCCTGGATGGCGACGGCGTATTGCTGGCGCGGGATGACCTCCTTGAGCTTGGCGGCCAGGGCGCGTCCCCTGCCCTCCGCCTTGTCGCGGTGGACGATGCATGAGAACGCATCCACCGACTCCGTATTGACGAGCATGTCGAGTTTGACCATGTCGGATTCCTGATAGCCCGCGTGTTCGTAATCCATGGATCCGTAGCCGCGCGTGATGCTCTTGATCCGGTCGTGAAAGTCAATCAGGATCTCGTTCAGCGGCAGGGCGCTGGTGAGCATCACGCGGCGCGCGTCCAGGGTCTCGGTGTGGTCCACGTTGCCGCGTTTCTCCGAGATCAACGACATCATGTCACCGATGTTTTCATTCGGGCAGATCACAAACGCCTTGACCATGGGCTCCTCGATCTTGCCAATGTAATTCGGCTCGGGCAGAAAGGCCGGGTTATCGACCTCCTTGACGCTTCCGTCGGTCATCGTCACCCGGTAAATGACACTGGGATACGTGGCGATGATGTCCATGTTGTACTCGCGCCGCAGTCGTTCCTGGACGATTTCCAGGTGGAGCAGGCCAAGGAATCCGCAGCGGAAGCCGAAACCGAGCGCCACCGATGTTTCGGACTGGAACACGAACGCGGAATCGTTCAATTGAAGCTTGGCGAGGTTGGACTTCAGGTGTTCGTAATCCGCGGTGTTGATCGGGTAAATCCCGCTGAACACCATCGGATGAATTTCCTTGAAGCCCTGAAGCACCGTCGCGGGGTGGCGCGCGTCCGTGATCGTATCGCCCATCTTCACTTCCTGGGGGCTTTTGATATTGGCGGTGATGTATCCGGTCTCGCCGACCTCGAGTTTGGCCCGGACGTAGGGCTTCGGGTTGAAGCTCCCGACTTCCTTCACCTCAACGTTTTTGCCCGAATGCAGCAGCTTGACCTGCATTCCCGGCTTGAGTTCGCCGCTGAAGACGCGAACGTGGATGACCACTCCTTTGTAGGTGTCGAAATACGAATCGAACACCAGGGCCTGGAGCGAGGACGGCACGTTCGTTTTGGGCGCTGGAATTCGCGCCACAATGGCTTCGAGGATCTCATCGATGCCTATGCCTTCCTTTGCGCTGGCCTTGATGGCGGTGTCGCCGGGTATCGCCAGGATGTCTTCGAGCTGCTGTTTTGCCTGGGCCACGTCGGCGTGAGGCAGATCGATCTTATTGATGACGGGGATGATGGCGAGGTTCTGCTTCATCGCCAGGTGCACGTTGGCGACCGTTTGCGCCTCGACACCCTGGGCCGCATCGACGACGAGCAGGGCGCCTTCGCAGGCGCTGAGGCTGCGCGAAACCTCGTAGGAAAAGTCCACGTGCCCCGGGGTGTCGATGAGGTTCAACTCGTAAGTCTCGCCGTTCGCGGCCTGATAGAGCATCGTGACGGGATGTGCCTTGATGGTGATCCCCCGCTCCTTCTCCAAGTCCATGGAATCGAGCAACTGATCTTCCATCTCGCGCGTCGAGATGGTGCCGGTACGATGCAGGAGCCTGTCCGAGAGGGTCGTCTTCCCATGATCGATGTGGGCAATGATGCTGAAGTTTCTAATGTGCGCCGCGTCCATTCTGAAAAATCATACGACGAGCGCCGGGTGCAAGTGACCCGAATCCTACCGCGAATCGTCACCTATCACCTGTCACTCACCAGGTTTAGTCCTCCAAGATAAGGGCATTCCGGCTGATGAAAAGGAAATTTACACAAGCGGCGTGGCACGGGGCAGACGCACCACCTCCGTTCCGGCAATTTTGTCGTGCCATCCCTGTTTGCTGTTGTCCCACGCGATCCACAGGAACCCCAGGAAAAATACGAAGACGGAAAGACCCGCGGCCAGGCCGCGCACGAGGGCGACGACGAAGGTCAGAGGCGCGCCATCCGTGCGCACGACCTGGAGCTTGAGAATAATGCCGCCGATCGTGGTCCCTTTCCACGTCCACATTCCGACGAAATAGGCCAGGGCGACAATGAAACCGAGAGGCAGTCCGCCGACGATGGCGCTGAGAACGCCCACGATGACGATGTCAAGAAACGCGGCGGCCATGCGTTCCCAGAAGCCGGCCCGTGGAAACGACAGCAACTGGGGCGGGAGCGGCGGTTGGAGGGGAGGCGCGACCCCCGCCATCCCGGGCGGTGGCACAATCAGAGGCGGGGCCAGGCGTTGGGCAGCCGCGAGATCAGGCATGGGTGCAGCGCCCGGCGTCGGGACGGCGCTCGATGGGAAGACTGGCGCGGTCACAGGCTGAAACGGAACTGGAGCGGGCATGGTGGGTGGCGATCCAAACGGTGGGGCCGGTGTGATTGGTTTGTCGGGTATTTCCCTGCGCAGGCGGCGGAAGCCTGCGGTGACGGCGCAACCCAGGCCCCAGACGCTGGTGATGGCATACGCGGTCAGCCCCAGAATGGGCACCATGTAGAGCAGGGTGAGAAGAATTGAGCCGATCAGAAAGGCCACGAGAGGCTTTTGAAGCACGCCTCCCCGACGGCCTCCTATCCTCAATCCCAGCCATTCAAGGATGGCGACTTTGCCTATCACCGCTCCGAAGCAGACGGCTGCGATCAGAAAAGGCGCGACAATCAAGCCGATGCCTGTGGCTGCGAGGAGCAACAGCACCACCGGCACGAGGAGCTTTGTCAGCAACCCCAGGCAAAACGTGGTGGCCGGACGCCGGGTGAGTTCGTCCACACACACCTGGACCGGGCGCGGGAACACGGCGGCCACCAGGAGATAAACCACGAAGAACATGGCCGCGACAATCCAGACCCATCCGACCTGCGGGGCCAGCGGGCGAAGCTCCAGGACACAATACCTGAACCACTTCCGGAGCCATTCGAGGCTGGGCCACGCGATCGGCGAGCGCACATTCACCCTCTGGCCATGAACCACCGCCCCTTCGGCGATGTCGAGTTTGCCTCCAACGGAGACGGCATCATGTTCCACCACCGCTCCCGGGGCGACCGCGACACCGCCCAGGACCGCGACGGCATCCCGGTGCACGAGGGCTCCCTTTCCCAGCCTGACATTGCCCAGAACGGCTACGACCGCATCTCCCACCTCGCCGTCCACTTCGAGAGTGCCCCCGATTACGACGACGGCGTTCCTGACTTTCCCGTGGATTTTTGCCGAGCCGCCGATGACGACCACTGCATCGGCCGTTTCGCCGGCTTTCAATTCCGCATTCTGCCCCATGAGCACAATCTGGCGCGGTTCATACGGCGTCTCGCCATCTTCGTTCACAGCCGGCTCGTTTGTGAGCAACTCAGCGGACGCATTGGAGGAAGGAGCAAGGACGCCGGCGGACGCCTGGCCGGGCGCGGGGTTGTTTGTCGAAACGTTTGCATTCGCGTCCCGGGCAGGGACAGCCGGCGCGAGCCGGAGGCAGCAGGCGGCGGCAAACAACACCAACCAGATTCGCTTTGGATTTGTCATCATAAAGCCTTTTCGTGTTTTGCGAACGCGAGTCGCAGATAAATTGTGCCGGCCGCAAGGCACAGAGAGCAACCAAGGGCCAGTGCCACCGAGCAGGAGATGAGAAAACTCGCGCCAAACTTCTTCAACACCAGGACCCCCGAACCGGCGAGCGCCTCCAGCGTGTTCCCGATCGTGGCAAGTCCTGAAAGATGCTCCTCCATTCTGCGCATGGCGAGCTGGGATGTCCGGGAGTGCGCCATTTCGGAGCCAGCCACGCAAAAGCCGGCAAACAGCGCCAGGAGGACGGCGAAAGATGTCCAGCGCAAAGCCGGAGGCCATGTCTGCCAGGAACGTTGGTACCAAGGAGATCGCGAGCGCCGATCGAGGACCGACATGATCCTGGTCACGAGTGAATCCGGCGCGGCCAATTCCGGCAAACGCTTCAGCTCCCGGCTGATGCCGGCTTCCAACTGCTTTTCGTAATCCGCGTTCATTCGGCAGGGTCAGGGCTCTCCCGATCCCAACTTGAGGCGGAGCTTCCTTCGCAAGGCTTCGCGTCCGCGAAAGATGTCGGTTTTCACTTTGCCGAGCGATACGCCGAGCTTTTCGGCGATTTCATCGTAAGAGAGTTCTTCGAAGTGGAAGAGCACCAGCGGGACACGTTGAGGGGCGGGCAATGCCTGCAGGGCCCGTTCGACCAGGGCGCATCGCTCAGCCTTGTCCATCTCTTCTTCGACATTTTCGTTCGCGGGGAATTCCAATTCCCGGCTTTCATCCCGGCCGGAGAGCGACAATTCCGAAAAAAAACTCCAGCGCGACCGGTAGCGAGTGAGATGATTCAGACTTAAATTCGTGGCCACGGTTTTGAGCCAGCCGGCGGCGGTCGGACTGGCGCAGATTCTGTCGAAGTATTGGTATGCCTTGAGAAAGACCTCCTGCGTGACATCTTCGGCTTCGGTTTGGTTGGCGAGCAGGCGCATGGCGGTGCTAAATACCATGTTTTGGTAGTTTCGCAGGAACGCCTCGAACTGTTGCGCATTGGTCATGGCCAAACCTTGGTGGTTCGCGGCGGATTCTAGGCGCGGAGGGTTGGCGAATGCAAAGCTGTTGCATAATAAGCTGAGGGGATGCAGCGCATCATATCTCGTAGGAATAACCCGGTGGATGGCAATTTTGTTTCAAGAAAACGCCTCCGGGTGTTTTTTCCTGCAAAGAGGAGGAAATGGAGCAGCGAAAAAAAGAAGAGCCGGACTTTCGTCCGGCCTTCTCCGAGAACAAAGCGCTTCAGGGCTTTTTGAGTGGCTTGCGCTGACCACTAACACCCACCATTCGATGCGGCGCCACAGACATACGCCGTTCCATCACACACGATCAACTGCATTTCTGCATCGCAACGACGCGATCACAATACCAATTCCCAAATTTCCTGCTAGTCACCAGTACTGGTGACAGAGCGATATTGTCATAAACCACATCACGGCAATCAATTGCAACACATATCACAAGGAGCTTTCCCCAAATTACGGGCATCGGGATTCACCTTTCGAGCGGGTCTCAACGTCGGAGGAACTTCGCGACGGCTTCCGTGCGTGTTCGGACCTGGAGTTTCTCGTAAATTCGGCGGATGTAGGTGTGGACCGTTTCGTAACTGATGCCAAGTTTCTCGGCGATTTCCTTGTAAAGGAAGCCCCTGGCCAGGCAATCGAGCACTTCCTGTTCGCGGGGAGAGAGGATCTCGGCCGGCAGGGCGGTCGGCGAAACATGTTGAAGGGCTTGGACGACTTTGCGGGCGATGTGGGTCGTCATCGGCGAGCCTCCCCGGTGCACCTCGCGGATGGCTTCGAGCAATTCCGCCTGGGTTGTGCGTTTGAGCATGTAACCCGTCGCGCCGGCCTTCAACGCATTGAAGATGTTGTCCGTATCCTCGTACACCGTCAGCATCACGATTTGTGTTTCAGCCAGGAGGTGTTTGAGGTGGCGGACGCAATCGACCCCGTTCATTCCGGGCAGGTTGATGTCCATGAGGACCACATTCGGAGGGTCCTTCGGCAGCCCTTTCAAGGCGTCCTCGGCATTTGCGTATTGGCTGGGGCAGCGGAATCCTTCGGCGCGGTTTAAGGCGCGAGCCAGCGTCTCGCGCAGCTTGTCATTGTCTTCAACAATGGAAACCGTGAGGCTCATTTTTTGTTCAGGGTTTCTCGATCGGCACGCGGAGCCGGACTACCGCACCGCGTTCCGGCGCGGGGGTGATTGAGAAACTGCCTCGGACATCCTCCATCCGTTTCCTCATATTCCGCAATCCATTTCTTCCCGTTTTTTGATCCAGACTCCCAAGGCCGAGGCCATTGTCCTGGATTTCGATAGTAAAACCGCGGTCCTGTATCACGAGCCGGATCCAGACTTCGGAGGCATGCGCATGCTTCACCACGTTGTTGACCGCCTCTTTGAACGCGAGGAAGATATTATGCCGGAGTTCCGGAGGAATGTCGATGCGAGGGAGATCCGTCGGCACATCCAGTCGATAGCTCAATCCGGCCATGGCGAAATAGTCCTGGGCATATTTGCAGGCGTACGTGATCAATCCTTCCAGTGTATCGTTCAGCGGGTTGGCGGCCCACACGATTTCATCCAGGGCCCGGGTGGTCTCGCGGGCCGTTTGCGCGATTTGTTGGGCATGCGCTCCGACTTCATCGGGCAGGTGCCGGTCGGCGTCGGCCATTTCGCTCAGGAGCGTCACCTGGGTCAGATTCGCCCCGAGTTGATCGTGCAGGTCGCGCGCGATCCTGGCGCGTTCCTTGTCCAACGCTTCCTGCTGCCTGAGGGTGGCCAATTGGCGCTGCAGCTTCTGAGTTGACGCGTAACGGACGACGAGGATTAAAACGGACAGAAGCAGGGCGGAATTCAGACCCAGAAACCACCAGGTTCGCCAGAAAGGCGGCAGCACCGTGACGGCCAGTGCAGCGCCCGTCTCGTTCCATTTCCCGTCTTCATTCGCCGCGATGACATGAAACCGGTAGTGGCCCGGCGGCAGGTTACTGTAGCGGGCCACGCGAGTGCCGCCTGCGTCCGTCCAGGCCGTCTCGTGTCCTTCCAGCCGGTATCGGAACTGCGCGCGGTCCGGAGCGGCAAGATTCAGGCTGGTGTATTGGATTTCCAGTCGCTCCTTGTTCGCGGGCAGCGTGACGGGCGCCAAGAGCGCGGGATAGAGTGCGTTGGTGTTCTGCTCCTGGTCGTCCACCCGCACGGACTCGATCACCACCGGCGGCAGGAATGGGTTGGGCTTGAGTTCGGACGGATCGACGAAGACCAGACCTTTGATGGTGGCAAACCAGAGTTTTCCGTCCGGTGTCCGGGCCGCGGCGGGTTGGGAATCTTGCGCGCACTCGCGCGTCGGCAGGCCGTCCGCTTTTCCATAGACGCGGAACGGGACGTCGCGGATCAATCCTTCGGCAAAGTCGTTCAACGACTTCTTTGAGATCCTCATGAGACCGGCATAAGATCCGATCCAGAGATAACCCTGCCCGTCTTCGAGCAAATAACCGATCCGGTTTTTCAGGAGGCCGTCGCGCGCCGTGTTGCCGTAAGAGGTCCATCGGGCGCCGTCGAAACGAACCAGTCCGCCGGAGGTTCCAATCCACAGGACGTTGTTATCATCCATGAACAGCGAAGAAATGCTGTCATTCGTGGAAAGGACGTTGGGTTGGCTGACGGAAGCATAGTGACCGTCCCGCAAGCGGTTCAATCCTCCGCCGACCGTGCCGATGAACAGGTCGCCTTTGGAGTTTTCCGCGATGGCGCGGACATCGTTCGCCGACAAGCCGTCACGGGTGGTGAAAACCTTCCAGGCATGTCCGTCCCAGCATCCGAGTCCTGCCTGGGTACCGGCCCACAACCGGCCGTCGCGACCCTGCCAGAGGGCTGAGACGAATGGATTGACGGAGGCTGGCTGGCCGAGGACCTGTCGGAAGACATTGCCATGAAGGCTGAAGATGCCCCAAAAGGTTGTGCCGGCCCAGACATTGCTCCCGTCTGCGAGCACAGACCGTATATTTGAATCCAGCAACCCTTCCGTGACGCCATAGTGTTCGAGACCGCCGTTGCCGAGATGGTTGAGCTTCCCGCCGAAATTGGCGAACCAAAGGCCGCCCTGCCCGTCGCTTGACACCGAACGTATGTTCAGGCCCAGCGAGCCGTCCTGGACGCTGAAGAGCTTGCGTCTGACGCGGTTCAGCCCACCGCCATCGGTTCCGACCCACAGATCTCCTTCACGATCCATGCACAGGGAGAGCACGGTATCGTGAGACAATCCCTGGGCGCCGGAAATGTGGTCCGCTTTTCCCTGCGAATCATACCAGAAAACTCCGGCGCCCTGGGTGCCGACGATGAGGTTTCCGTCCTGATCTTCGCAAGCGGCGTTGACGACCACGGAAGCCCACGGATAGGGGCCGAGATCGCGGTCCAGACGTCCGTTCGTCCACTTCTGGACCCGGCCATCTGCGAGACACCAGAAACCGCCGCTCTTGCCGGCCAAAAGATAATCCACCTTTCGAACCGGCAATTCGCACTGGAGGGCGAACGTGGAGCTGTTGGAGAGGCAGGTAATGCCCGACAGGCGTTGTTCCCCGTCCACCCACACGGTGAGCCACAGGAGCCCGGATTTTTCCGCCGTGATGGGTCGGGCGCGCACGGACAGAACTTCGAGTTGATTGTGTTGATACCGCGCCACCTGGCCGTCCACAGTGTTCAACCACACGGTGCCGTTGGAGTCCTCGAAAATCGATGTCAGACGTGCGCTTCCGTCCGCGCCCGACGCTTTCAAGGCTCGGACCGACCCATCATTTCCGATGAGGGCGATGCCTGCGGATGAGGTTCCCACCCACAAATTGCTACGGCTGTCTTCATGGAGACAGACGATCTGGCTGCTGTTCAGACCCGGGGTGTTGGCCTCGGTGAACACCGTGCACTGCATGCCGTCGAAACGCACCAGACCGTTGAGGGTTCCGAGCCAGAGATAGCCGTCGTGGGTCTGCGTGATCGCAATGACGGAACTTTGCGGCAGCCATTCCTCGGGCACCCGCTCGACGATATACGGGGAATCAGCCTGCGAAGCCGCCCCGGCGCCGGATAAAATCCCCAGGAACCAGCCGCCCAGCGCCAGGCATGCGACCGTCCGGCCCCAAGAGTTCAGCAGCATCATGGAATACGAGGCATTACAGGATCCGGCCTGATTTCAGGGCCGCGTATCGGGCCGCGCCGATCAAAGCGGTCTTGTCGTTCATGATGACGCGCACGGGAATTGCCGACAGGAGATTCTTCATGCGGCCCTGACCGACAAACGCTTTGAGGAATGATCCGTCCTGGATTTTCTTGATGAGTTTGGGCGCGATGCCGCCTCCGACATAGACGCCCGCGGTGGCGAGCATCTTCAGCGCGAGGTTCGCGGCTTCGGCGCCGTAGTAAGCGATGAGAAGATCGAGGGTTTGGATGCACAGATCGGACTTGCCTTCGAGCGCGGCACGGGTGATGGCGACCGGAGGGTCCATCGTGCGAAGTTGTTCCGCGAGCCAGGCCGGTTCCTCGCCCCGGCCCGTGTCGCGCAAAAACTGGTAGATATGGAAAGTGCCCGGTCCGGAGAGAACGTGTTCCCAACTCACCTGGCCGAAACGCGCCCGCAGATACTGCAGGAGCTCGATGTCCAGGTCGGTCCGGGGAGCGAATTCGGCATGGCCGCCTTCGGAAGCGATCGGAAGATGGCGGTTGCCGTCCCAGAAAAGCCCCGCCTCGCCCAGGCCCGTGCCGGCGGCGATGATCGCCGCGTTGCCAACCGCGTCCTTGTCGCCCGGATTGAGAACGACGAAATCCTCGGACACCAGCCCGGCGATGCCGTTGGCGTTGGCTTCGATGTCATTGATGAGCCAGACTTGTTTGAGGTTCAATGCGCGGGCGAGGTCCTGCGCATCGACGATCCAGGGGAGGTTCGTCACCTCCGCCCTGCCCTTTTTCACCGGCCCGGCAACGCCGAAGCAGGCATGCTTGGGTTTGACGCGATGTTCGGCGACGAAGCGGAGGGCCATCTCCTCCAGGCTTGCGTACTCGTGGCTGGGATAAGTGCTGAGGTGTTCCGGAGCGAGGCGGAGATCCTCCGCGTTGAAGGATGCCAGGTTGACTTTTGTGCCGCCGATATCTCCAGCCAGAATCATCAGGCATTCTGATTTGGCCGACGCGATTCTGACAAGCGTTTTTTGGCCATGCTTTCAAGGGCGGATCTGAGGGATTCCCGTTCCGCGGCCGCGGGCCTGGGCATCACTTGCGCTGGGCCAAACGCTGCCGCAACTGGAGGACAGGTGATGGCTACGAGGCCTGCCAACATGCCGTTGCACATCATGGAAGGATCGGGTTTCTTGGTTTTGACCCACCACATCCATAGCGTCGCGCCCAATGCGCCGGTGGCCGATGCCAGCATTGTGTTCACGGCGACGACCGCGATGCGGAGTTCGGTGCCGGCAAGACTGGAGCCAGGATTGAATCCGAACCAGCCGAACACCAGAATGAACGTGCCGAGCATCGCCATGGGGATGCTGTGCGGAGCAATCGGGTGAACCAGCTTGCCCGTTTTGTCGTATTTACCGTGGCGCGGTCCAATCAACCAGGCGAAGATGAGCGCAATCACGCCGCCTTGCATGTGCACCACCGAAGAGCCGGCGAAGTCCACCTGACCATGGCGCGAATACCTACATTGGAAACGGGCCGAATTTCATGGTCAAAGCCATCGCCGACCATCAAAAGGTCCATACACCGACTTTCGTAGGTTACGTAGCCTGCTATACCATTCCCTTCATGTTGCCGATGCTGGTGATTGTGTGGTTCTTTTTCTTTCGCGGCTGACAGGTTAAAAGTGTCGCCTTGAGCCGAGCCAGGCATTATGGATTAGAGATGTTTGCGAAGTCGTTGCCGGAACAGGGCTAGCTCCCCGGGCCGGACAGATGAGCGGCACAATGGCCCCGAGACATGAGAAATCCGCTTTGAACGCCGGCACCGGCGCGCAGAGGATCCTTGCGCCGCAAGGGATCTGTTGGGGGCATTATGAGGTGGCATTCGGTGCGTTCGTTGCGGTCTCATTGCTGAACCTGTGGCTGCAGAAGTGGATCGGTTACCAGGCCATCGCCCTGGTTTATTTGCTCGCTATCGTTCTGCTCGCGCTGTTCGTGGGCCGCGGCCCGATTCTGTTTAGCGCCGCATTGACGGCCATCGGCTGGAGTTTTCTCTTCGACCCCCCGCCCTATTCGTTCCACATCGCGGGATCCTACGACAAGATGATGCTGGTCACCTACTTCGTCGTTGCGTTGACCGTCGGCCAACTGACCACCCGATTGCGTGCCCAACGCGAAGCGGAGATCAAAGCTAAACTGCTGCTTGAATCCGAACGGCTTGGACGGACCCTGTTGAATTCCGTTTCGCATGAATTTCGCACCCCGATCGCAACCATCATCGGAGCCGCTGAGGGCCTGCGCGCTACGGCCGGACTCTCCGCCGTGCAGGAAAATCTGGCCACCGAAATCGAGTCCGCCGGCGCCCGGTTGAACCGGGTGGTCCAAAACTTGTTGAGCGCGAGCCGCCTTCAATCCGGCCAGGTACAACCCAACCCGGACTGGTGCGATGTTGCCGACCTTCTAGGGACGGCGCTTCGAGACGTCGAAAACCTCACTGCAGGCCATCCGATCGAAGTGCGGAAGGGGCCAGATCTGCCGCTGGTGAAGCTGGATTTTGTTTTGATGCAGCAGGCCCTTGGAAATCTGTTGACGAATGCCGCCGTCCACACGCCGCCGGGGACGCCCATCGAAGTGGGCGCCCGGATTGAAGGACCGGATCTGGTGCTGGAAGTTTCCGATCGCGGGCCGGGGCTGCCGGCGGACCAGTTGGAACGCATTTTTGACTTGTTTCATCGCGCCCCAACTGCGAAACCGGGCGGCACAGGCTTGGGATTGGCAATTGTAAAAGGATTCATTGAGGCTCAAGGAGGGCGTGTCCTGGCGGCGAACCGCCCTGGCGGCGGCGCCCTCTTCGCCATCCGCATGCCTGCGGCCGACGCACCGGATCTCCCGGAAGAGACTTTGTGACTGCAGCGACAACCGAGACACCGATCTCCGCGCTGCTCATCGACGATGAGCCGCAAATTCTCCGATTATTGACCATCACACTCGAGGCCAATGGGTATCGGGTGGCCACCGCCGCCAGCGGGCAGGAAGGCATTGCCGCCGCCGCCCAACGCCGGCACGACATCATCATTCTGGATCTGGGTCTGCCCGATTTGAACGGGATTGCGGTTTTGAAACAACTCAGGGAATGGACCCAGACCCCGGTCATCATCCTGACCGTCCAGGACGAGGAAGCGGACAAAATCGAGGCCCTGGACAGCGGCGCCGATGATTTTATCACCAAGCCTTTCAACACCGGCGAGCTTCTGGCGCGGCTGCGCGCTTCGCTGCGCCGGGCCGATCGGGGCCGCGCGGAGGAACCGGTCTTTCGCGCTGGCAACCTCGCCGTGGACTTCAGCAGGAGGCGGGTCACGAGAGTCGGGCAGCCGGTCAAATTGACGGCGACGGAATACGCCCTGTTGCGGCTGTTCATTCAACACGCCGGCAAGGTCCTGACGCACCGGCACATCCTGCGCGAAATCTGGGGGCCGGAACACGAACAGCATACGCAATACCTGCGCGTTTATGTCACACGCCTGCGCGAAAAGCTCGAGGCGGATCCGGCCTCCCCTGCCCTGTTGCTCACGGAGCCCGGCGTGGGGTATCGTTTCGTCGAGGCCTGAATCCTCAGTGCTTGCGGAAGTGCCGCATAAACAGGAAAAAGAGGACGATTTGAAGCACAACAAAAGCCAGGATCATCGGCAGCATTCGGAAGCGTGACTTCCACATCTGCGGAGCCTGTAACCGGCTGTGCCGGCTCGTCATCACGACCGATTCGTAGTTGTCCAATTCCCCCTTCATGGCGGCGGCCGAGGGATACCGGCGCTTGGGATCGCGTTCCATCGCGTGGAGAATGATCTCCTCCAGCACGGGCGTTAACTTGGGGTTGGCCTTCCGCGGCGCGACGGGATCGCCCGTGACGCGGGCGTTCATGATCACGTAAGGGCTGTCGCCGCCAAACGGCGTCTCGCCGGTGGCCATCTCGTAGAGGATCGCCCCGAGGCTGTATATGTCCGTCCGCTCGTCGCCGCGGCTGCCTTTGACCTGTTCGGGCGCCATGTAGTCCGGCGTTCCCATCGTAGGCGTGAAACCCACGAACGTCAGGCGCCTTGCTTTCTCCGCCTTGGCGATCCCGAAATCCATGATGCGGATGGTCCCGTCGTTGCAGAGCATCACATTTTGAGGTTTCAAATCACGATGGACGACGCCGTTTTTGTGCATGTAATCCAGGGCTTCACAAACGCGGCTGGCGATTTTCACCGCGTCGGGTTCGGGCAGAGGCCGGATGCTTTTCAGCAGCTCGCTCAGTGTCTGGCCTTCGAGGTATTCCATCGCGATGTACGGCCGGCTCTTTTTCTCGACGGGCAGTATTTTCAGAATGCCCGGATGGTTGAGTTGGAGCCCGATTTCTTCCTCACGCCGGAAGCGGTCGAACCCGGCGGGGTCGCTCTCGATCTGGAGCAGAGGCACTTTGAGCGCAACCGCCTTGCCCGTCAGCCGGTCGTTCGCCTTGAACAGCGAGGCCATGCCGCTCTTGGCGATGATGTCGGTGACCTCAAACCGGTCGTCGAGCAGGCTGCCCACATTCAGTTCCTTCCCGGCCGGGCGCGCCGTCGCCGTCGGACCGGGAGCCGGTGCCTGGTCCAGGTCCCAGACTTGTGTGACCTGGACGGAGACATTGTCGCTGACCTGACGTTTATCGGCGAGGGCGATCAGGCGTTTGCACGCTTCACCGGGATGAAACTTGACGACAAGGTCCAGGATTTCATCATCGAGAACGTAGCCGTAGAGTCCGTCCGAACATTGCAGAATGACGTCGCCTTTCATCAACGGCTCGTCTGAAACGTCGTAGTGGCAGATGGGCTCGGTGCCAACGCTGCGGGTCAGGGTGGAACGATGCGGGCTGGTCATGGCATTGCGCTCGAGCAGCAGCCCCAGCCTCACTTGCAGTGAAGTGTAGGAGTGGTCCGTCGTCAGCCGCTTGATCTTCCCCGCGCGAATCAGATAGGCACGGGAATCTCCCACGTGCGCGACCGTGACCTTGTCATGCCGGAAAATCGAGGTGATCAAGGTTGTCGCCATCTGCCCCTGCCCCTGTTTCTGCGCTGCCTGGAAAACCCGGCTCGCCGTTTCGTCGAACACTTGGCGAACGAGGTCTGTCGGCGATGTTTCGGGCTTGGATTCACGGAAGATGGACAAGGCCGTTTCCGCCGCCAGGCGGCTCGCCACCTCGCCGTTTCCCATCCCGCCAACCCCGTCCGCCAGGATCGCGATGCTTCCAATGTCTTTACGCACATAAAAGTCATCCGGTTCCCAGAAGGCGATGAAGTCCTCGTTATGTTCCCGAACGGAGCCAACACTGGAAAGCTGGTAACATTTGACTTTCATTGGTGGGTATGAAGTTACGGGTATTGGGTCGCAAAAGGAAGTCTGTATCTGCGGCTAAACTCATGCCGCCAAAAAAGGCAGACCCGGCCATCTGCGACATTGGCCGGGTCTGTTTGTGATTCCCCCTAAATCCAGTCCCTACGCCGGCCTCGTGGTGAGAAGCATAGGCTTGCCCAACTTCGTGCTTCTCCGGACGAAGTAAATGGTTCCGTAAATTCCCCAGACGGCGACCACTCCCAGCGCAATATACGGCTCTTTAATACTCATCCCGGGCACCATGAATGGCCCGATGAGGTAAAACAACATGCACGCCAGGTTCGCCACCAGCCCAAAAATGGGAACCACGAAGTGCTTGAACCCTTGGAAACTGTGATGTTCCTTGAACGCCACGATGGCGACCAGGCAGGTGGTCATGTAGAGCAGGAACGTGCCGAAGTTGCTGATCAACGTGATGAGGACCAGTGTGTTGGGCAACTTGGCGTACGTCTCCGGCGCGAAGATGCCGAAGCTGTACCACGCGTTGTGCTTGTCCAATGCCGCCGGGGTTGTGCCACCCAGATAAATGGCTACGGTGGCGATGCCGATGAAGATGGAGATGATGGCCAGCGTCCAGACCGCGCGATGCGGCGAGAGCGTGCGACCATGCACCAAACCGAAGTGCGAAGGAACTTCTTCATCCTTGCCCATCGCGTAAGTCACGCGGGCGCCGGTGTTCAAGCACGACAGCGTGGTGCCAATTAGCGCCAGGAACACAGTGCCGGCCTGCACGAGCATAAATGCCTTGCCCGCCGAAGCACTCCCGAACGCCCACGTGCCGACAATCATCATCATATCTCCCAGCGGCGCGCCCGAGGCGCCGGCATTGGACATGGTGTAACCGCTGTTGAGAAAGTAATTCGCGGCAAAATACTCGAACAAGTAACAAACCGCGCCTTGAATCGCCAGCGACAGCAACACCGCCCGGCCAATGTCCTTCTTCGGATTCTTCGCCTCTTCGCCCATTGCCGTGACGGACTCGAAACCCACCAGCAGGAGGATCGCGATGCACGCCTGGATGATTACGAAGCTGAAGCCGTGCGGCGAAATAACCGACTTGGCCGAGTCGTGGTTGTTGAACGTCAGCGGATCCTTCGCGTCGCCAGATTTGCCGGTGACCGCGTCTTTATAACTGATGGTGAATGGATCGGCAATGGCGTGGCCGTCCTTATCCAGTTTCAGTTTACTGGCGTCATCCTTCTGAAACACGGGATACGGATCGCCTTCGCCAAGCCCCATTGCCGTCAGAGCGCCCAGTACCGCTGCATCCTTGTTTTTGTCCTTGTCCAGGTCGTCCTTAGTGACCTGGCGATCCTGGGTCTTGAACACCGGCTGATTCTTGTCATCGGTTTTGGGAGAACTGTCCGCCCACGAGTCTTGCACCGGCTTGCCCTTGTCATCAGTCACGTTGACCGAATCCACATTGTAATTGATGGCGGTGCCATTGGACAAATGAATCGCCTGGGCGCCTTCCTTGTGGGTTGTACGATAGGAAATCGCCATGACCGAAAACACCACCAGCGCGGTGATTTGAATGACGTTGATCGCCATGTTGACAGCGGTGGTGCCGTTCACGCCGCGGAAGGCGATGTATCCAACGCCCAGCGAGAACACGACGCAGAAGAGACACATGAACAGCGGGCTGTTATAAACGCCGCTGAATGTGTCCGGCCAGAAGATGCTCGCCAGGTAACTGGCTATGATCGCCGTCACGCCCACCATCAAGCCCGGATAGACCCAATAGTAAAGATGGCTGGCCCAGCCGGTAAAGAACTTGACGACGCGCGCGAACCTGAACGCCTTCGTTTTTGAGGCGAACGCCTGTTCGGCATAGAGGTAGGACGAGCCGGCGCCAGGGTATAGTTTTGACAGTTCAGAATAACTGACCGCCGTCGCAAAGCACAACAGCAGCGCGGCCAAGAGTCCGAACCACATGGCACAGCCAGCCACAGGCGCGCCATACAGCGCCTGCTCCTGAAACGTCAGCCACAAGAATGCTCCCGGGGCGATGAGCGCCATGGCATTGATGGTTAACCCCGTCAACCCAAGAGTTGCCTTGCTGGTAGTCGGGTTCTTAGTCCCTCCCCCTGATGGTGTTGGTCCGTTTGTCATAGTTATTGGTTTTTTTTGACTGTTTCTACTCTGCTGTTCTGTTGTGTTGTTGGGTTGGTTTCTAAATGGCTTGGTCCCCGGTCTCTTCCGTGCGAATGCGAACGGCGTGTTCGATCGAAGCCACGAAGATTTTTCCATCCCCGATTTTTCCCGTCCTCGCGCTCTTCACCACGGCGTCCACCGCGGCCTGAGCGTTCGCATCCGGCACCACGACTTCAATTTTCACTTTGGGCAAAAAATCCGCGGTGTATTCGCTGCCGCGGAAAATCTCCGTATGACCTTTCTGACGCCCAAATCCATGCACTTCCGTCACGGTCATCCCTTCAATGCCGATTTCGGCCAGAGCGTCTTTGACCTCCTCGATCTTGAATGGCTTGATGATGGCTTCGATTTTTTTCATGTTGCTTTTGAATGGCCTCACGTGCCTTTGCAATAGCGGTTTGCCATTCGGTTCGATCCCCCTAAGCACCAGTGATGCCATCGCTTTTTAATGGTCTCGCAAACAACACGAGATGAACATCTTACAAAATCAACCAGCCTTTGTGTTTATGAGTTGTTTATGCTCCCAAGCTACGTATTAATTTTATATTAATGAATTCCTTGTTTGAATTTATCCAATCAGCACATTTCCCGGCACAAAACCCGGGTTCAGCGCGATGAAATTGCCCCTGAGCGTCAACAGATCCGCACATTTTGATGAAAATTTTTACACCATCAGCGAGCAACCCCCATCGCGCGCAAGTGTCATATGGAAAGGCGCTTTGAGGAGAGCGACTGGAGATGTACGGGTGAAAGATTCCCGGATTTCAGACGATTCTTGACGAGTTTGGCGGCAGATTTTTGTCGCAGGGCGCGTGATTTGCTGAACCGCTGCCATGGAAACCACGCCATCTTCCCCTGGTTATAATCGAACCGGCTGTTGTCCTACGCCCCACGCGAACCTGGAATCCTGAACAACTGATGGAAACGCGGGTATTGAAAGTGTTTTGCGCCGTGGCTGAAAGCGGCAACCTCGTCGCCGCTGCCCGGAAGGTGCATCTGACGCCTTCGGCGATCAGCCACAGCATCAAATCCCTGGAGACCGACCTGGGGATGCAGCTATTTGAACGGGTCGGAAAGCGGATGGTTTTGAACCACGCCGGCGAACAACTGCTGGCACAGGTCCAGGGACCTCTTGCCGCGCTGGATTCCGCCGCGGAAGCCGTCCGGCATCTTGGCAAGTGGGGCCAGAGCCGTCTTCGCATCGGAACCACTCACGCGGCGTGCGAACACATCCTGCCGGGAGTCATCCGCGAATTGAAGAGAAACCATCTCTCGCTCGAACTACGCGTCGAATCGGGCGACACACCGCAGTTGATCGACCTGCTTCACCAAAGCAAGGTGGAGGTGGCGCTGGGGCTGACCCCGTCCAACCCGACCGGATTGACGCTCCGCCCCGCTTTTAGGGATGAACTCATGTTCGTCTTCGCGCCCACGCATCCATGGATGGATGGACGCCCAATCACGCGCGAGGAAATCCGCAATCAGCAGTTCATCATCTATCAGCGGTCGAGCCTGACGGCACAGATGCTGGAAAGCTATTTCCGGCGTCTCCACATCGTGCCGGGCGCCGCGATGGAGATGGGCAGCACGGCCGCGATCATCGCGCTGGTAAAATTAGGCCTCGGCGTTTCCGTCATGTCCCCGTGGACGATGGGACAAGAACTCAGTCAGGGCGCGTTGAAGATGCGCCCGCTCGGGCCCAAGCCGCTTTACCGCCGGTGGTCGCTCATGTCCCTGTCAGCCCGCCGAATGAGTTTCGCCGAAGAAACCTTTTGCCGCTTGTGCCGCAACCATGCCACCGGGATGCGGCTGGATCGGAATGATTTGCCGCCGTTCAAGACAAGCGATTCGAGGCGGGCGCACGAAAACGAGTGAAGATGGTCGGAGCAACAGAAGCCAAGAAAAGTTTCGTCAATGAAGCCGGCTTCGCCTGCCGGTGTTTGGTTTGGTTCGCTGCCTTTGCCGCTTTCCCGCGCCTCCAAACCGGCAAACGGCGTGACTCGCAAAACATTCTTTTGGTTGTTGTTCCCTGAATATCCTTGCTTCATTTATCTTGACATGAGCCGTTTTATTACATAGGGAGCTGAACTATATCTGACAGAAGGCATGTATGGAAAGTAGAGCGAAGAGTTCGTGCCGGAATCGGACATTCATAATACTTCCTCTACTCGTCGTCTGTTCCATTTTGCCGGCGGCAGAAGCAGCCCAACTTGTATCAGTATGCGGATCTTCTTTTAAATCCAAACTTGGCGGCAGTGGGGATTCAGGGCTTTCAATTATCAGCAAGGACGGGCGCTATGTTTTATTCGCCAGCACGGCGAACAACCTGACGCTCACGAACAACAATAATTCCGTGCTTCCGTGTCGGTTCAATGTGTTTCTTCGCGACAGCATTAACAATACAACAACATTAGTCAGTGCAGCATGGAAACACGGACATGAATCCCGGACGGGTTGGCCGGATAAGTTTTCGCTGTCCGCGTCCATCCGTCCATCATTGAAAATGTCCGGGAATGTGGGGCGGGAGGGGGGAAAAGCGGTTAAACTCTCCCGGTATTCGCAGGCAGGGTCAGATTCCAGCCTGTTTGCGGATGTGCAGAAGCAATTGGATCGGCGTCATGATGGAAATGCCGAACGGCTTTTTGGAGTCCAGCAAATCGCGGTCATTGGAAACGATGAACTTTGCGCCAGCGCCCAAAGCACAAGCAAGGTAGATGTCGTCCTTCAAATCGCGGCTCCGTTGCTTTCCAAGCGGCGCTGGCCCCACGAAATGGGCGACGGTTAGAAGCCAATCCAACGTTGCCTGTGTGTTCGCGCCGGGACGCTTCTTTGCCATTTCAACAGGAATCCGTCTTTCGTATTCGCTCCAAGTGTCCGCCGAGACACAGAACTGAATCTGCCGATGCGCCACAAGCGACAAGCAGCGGCGCGGGTTGCCGCTCCATCCAATAGCGGACAAGATGACGCCGCAGTCGAATACGACGGGCGTCACTTCGCGGCCTTTCTCCGTTCAGCGGAGCGGGCGGCGCGAATGTCCCGCTCAATCTCCTGCTCAATTTCCGGCGTGATTGGGTCTTGCGGCAGCGCGGCCATGATTTCATTAAACCGCTTCACGTTCTCGCCAAGCTCTTCCCTTGCCAGGGCGCGGAGACCGGCTTGAACGACGTTGCTCGCATTGCCGTAATGTCCGCCCTTCACCTTTTGCTCAACAAAAGCATCCAGTGCGGGCGGCAAAGAAATGTTTCTTGTCCTAGTCGCCATGAGATAAAATCCACCATCCAACAAAGTTTGTCAATCCTTGCCATTGGCTGGCCAGAACCCAGCTTCAGTTCAGAATTGTCCGCGTGGGCCGTAAATTCATGGTCAAGTGGCTTCTTTTCTTTGTCACCTCTTTGGCTCGTTTCAAGACCTATTTGTTGACATGATGACGACACAAGCAATGAAAACGATGGATTCCAGCGATGCCGAACTGGTGACGCAGAGTCTGGCGGGTATCTTCGCTTTCCGGAATAACCTCCGCCGGCATACTCTCCTCCTGAGCACAGGCCGTCGCTGGATTGATTTCGATGATGTTTGAGGTCTCCTCGACCTCCCCGAAGCAACCGACCCCTATTATTCCCTTCATGCTGTCGATTATGTCAACAGATCAACAAGTTTCTCCTTTTCCAAATAAAAAAGTGGTCGGAGCGACAGGATTTGAACCTGCGACGTCTTGGTCCCAAACCAAGTGCTCTACCAGGCTGAGCTACGCTCCGATTGACGCTTCAATCATTGCAGGAATCCGCCACCACGCAACCTAAATCGTGCTAGACGCTTTGCATCCCCGTGATAGATTTGGCTCATGTCAACCGAAGCCCCCGTTGCGTCCCAAAAGATCAACCTGCGCCGGCCGGACATCATGGAAGCCGTCCAAGCGCAGGTGCTGTCGCACTACCGCAGCGAGCTGGTCGAGCGCATCCGCGCCAACGGCGGCGTGCTTTCGGCGGGGGACCTGACCATCAAGCTCGCCAAGGAATTCGGCTTTTGCTATGGCGTCGAGCGCGCGATCGACCTGGCTTATGCCGCGAAAAAATACTTTTCCGAGGTTTCTCCCAGCACGCCGATTTATTTGCTGGGCGAAATCATTCACAATCCCGAAGTCAACGACCAGATCAGCAACCAGGGCATTCAAATCATTTCACCCAAGCCGACCGAGGCGGACATCGCCAGGCTCAACGCCGGTGATGTGGTGATGATTCCTGCATTTGGCACGGAAGTCGGCACGCGGAAACGGCTGGAGGAAAAGGGATGTATTCTCGTGGACACCACCTGCGGCGACGTGATGAGCGTGTGGAAACGGGTCCGGCAGTACTCGAAGGATTCCGTCACCAGCATCATTCACGGCAAAGCCAAACATGAGGAAACCAAAGCCACAACGTCGCAAGCCAGGGCCTACGGCAGCGGACATTACCTTGTCGTCTTCAACCTCAAGCAAACAGAGGACGTCTGCAATTACATTCTGCACGGGGGCAACAAACAGGAGTTCCTGGAAAACTTCAAAGGCGCCTATTCGGTCGGCTTCGATCCGGATTCCCATTTGCAGGCCGTGGGTGTGGCCAATCAAACCACCATGCTCCGGGGTGAAACCGAGACGGTCCAGCGCATGATCAAGGACGCGATGATCCAGAAATTCGGGATCGACAAAGTGGACGAGCACTTCAGGTTCTTCGACACCATTTGCGGCGCGACCCAGGACCGGCAGGACGCGCTCGAAAAGCTGTTGCGCGATCCGCTCGATTTTCTTCTGGTGGTCGGCGGCTACAATTCGTCCAATACATCGCACCTCGCGGAAATGGGTGAAGCCAAGCTTCCCACCTATTTCATCAAGAACGCCGCGAAAATGGAGCCGAACAAGATCGTCCACTACAGACAGGATCGACAGACGGAAGTGGAAACTCCGGACTGGCTGCCATCGGGCAAAATCACCGTCGGCATCACCGCCGGAGCTTCCTGCCCGAACAACCTGATCGAAGAGACCATCCGCCGTCTTTTCGCGCTCCGCGGAATCAGCATCCAACATTTATTGACGAATTGATCCGACTATTCTGTCATGCCCCGCACCCGGCTTGAACTGGAGCAACTCGAAGGACTCTGCCTGGCTCCCTACGCCCAATTCAGCGCCGACAGCCGGGGACGGCGGTATTCGGAGCCTCCTCCCGATTGGCGCACCGAGTATCAGCGCGATCGCGACCGGGTGATTCACTCGCGCGCATTCCGGCGCCTCGAATACAAGACCCAGGTGTTTCTGAACGGAACGGGCGATCATTTGCGAACGCGCCTGACCCACACGATGGAAGTGGCGGCCGTCTCGCGGAACATCGCCCGCGCGCTGAAGTTGAACGAGGACCTTGCGGAAACCATCGCCCTGGCCCACGACCTCGGCCATTCGCCCTTCGGGCACCGGGGTGAGGCGGCGCTCAACCGCCTGATGAAAAATCACGGCGGCTTCGAACACAACCGGCAGAGCTTGCGGGTGGTGGAGAAACTCGAGCAAAAGTACCCCCGCTTTCGCGGCTTGAATCTGACGTGGGAAGTCCGCGAGGGACTCCTCAAACACCGCACGGCGTACGACCGTCCCGCTGGGCGCCGGGGGTTCGCCGACCGATCCGCGTCCCTCGAGGCGCAGGTCGCGAATCTCGCGGACGAAATCACCTACTACAGCCACGACCTGGATGACGGGCTGGATGCGGGTTTGCTCTCGGAAAAACAGTTGAATCGCGACGTGCGGATCTGGCGTCACGCGGCGCGGACCGTGGAACGGGAATTCGGCGCGCTGCCCGACGAGTGCCGCCGGTGTTTCATCATCCGCTGCATCATCGACATGCAAGTCAAGGACGTCGTCATCATCACGGAGAAACTGATCGGCAAGGCGGGTGTGAAGAGCGTTGCAGATGTGCGCCGGCAGGCGCGTCCGCTGGTGCGTTACAGCCCGAAACGCCGCGACCTGAACCTGGAATTACGGCGATACCTTTACACCAACCTCTATTTCAACCCGCTGGTCCAGGAGCCGAATATGCGTGCCGTGCGGATGCTCGATGATTTATTTGATTATTATCTGAAAATGCCTTCACGGCTTGGAACCCTGAGCCGTAAACGGGTCCGGAAGGACGGTTTGCGCCGGGCCATTTGCGACTACCTCGCCGGCATGACCGACCGGTATGCGATCCAGGAACACCGGCGATTGTTTGAGGCGACGTGAACAGGCGGCTGAACGGGGATCTGCGGTGGGTGGGCGAGCGGAGGATTTCCAGGTCTTTCGCAACTTCTCCAGATCGTAAAATAAAAACTACCCCCCTCCCCAGGGCTTCTTCAGCCGCGACCGCACCGCCGGAGGCAATGGAATCCTCGGCGGCAACGGCGGGGGACCTGGCGGCGCGGCAGGAGGAGCAACCGGTGGCGCGGCCGCGGGAGGTTTGATTTCCATTGACTGGATCTTTTTGCCAAGCCAATCCCCGGCTTGAGTGACCGTCTCGCCGATCTTTGTTTCCGGAAATTTCATCTCACCGATCTTGAACTCGGCGAGCGACTTCAGCGCATCGACCGTCTGACCGGCCGATTTCGCGACTTCATTCCATCGATCGCCCAGGGTTTCCCAGTTCTGATACCCGTTGACAATCCATTCGAGGCTTCCGGTCCCGACGTCCACGAGCAGGCCATGAACGGGAATTTTGGGACCGATGAGCGGACTGTGGCGGACGATGTCGCAGCCCTTGATGACGTTCTGCCGTTCGCTGGAGAACAGCCCGAAGAACTCGTTGAGGTTTTCCGGCAGCAATTTGCGATCGATGCCGAGCGTTTTCAACTTGTCGAGCAACTGGATCGTGCTCGTCTTGCACACCTGGCAATCCGTGTGCCCGATCACTGCGATTTCCTTTCCGCCCTTGACCGAGCAGGCCAGGGCCAGCGAGCGCAGGGTGCTGCTCAACGGGCCGGTGATGATGTTACCCGCGTTCCGCAACCAGATGAATTGGTCGCCCGGCAAGCCGAGCACGTTCGGGAACAGGGCGTTCAACCGCGGGTCCACGCATGTCAACGCGATCACCGGCAGTTCATTCTCAAAATCCGCGATGTGGACACCGGCGGTGGCATCACCCGCGATCGCCCGGTGATTGGCATCGATAATGGATTCAAACAGGCGCATGAGCTTTAACTCGACTGCCCGGAAATCATGCGTTCCATTCAAGTCGCGGCCAGCGGCGGTCTTCGCTTCGGGTGCCCGATGAAGAAGTAGAGCAGCGCCCCCAGGAAATGAAGGAACACTATCGCCAGCACCCAGCCGACTTTTTCCCCGTCGCTGAGTCCTTTGTTCTGAATCGCGTCAACCAGCATCCAGATCCAGAATACCATCAACAACAATGCCAGTGGCGCCAGAATCAGCAGCGCCAGAATGAATGCCAGTCCGCCAATCGCCATGATCGCAAACATAAGTGTTTCCTCTCGTTGATTTATTTCTTGGTGGCATCGTCTTTACCCATCGCCTTCCGGATTGCCGGCACCTGTTCCAGCAATTTCTCAAACTTCACCCCGGTCAGGCTCTCGATCACCGGCGGCAACTGGCTGATGATCTGCGTCACGTCGCCGGTCAGCTTGCTGGCGCCGCCGCCGGGACCGTTGCCGCTGTTGATGATCACGATCTTCTCCGTCTTGGCGAGCGGCTCGCTGATCTTGCCGGCCACTTCCGGCAGCACCCGCATGATCATTTCGATGACCGCGGCTTCGTTGTATTGTTTGAACGACTCGGCCTTTTGCTGCATGGCCGAGGCGGTCGCCTTGCCTTGCGCCTCGATCACCGCCGCCTCGGCCAGACCGCGCGCCTTGTTCGCTTCGGCCTCGGCGATGCCCGTGGCCTTGGCCACATCGGCGTTGGCAAAACCCTTGGCTTTCGTTGCGGACGCGGCGCCGGCGGCTTCGGTTTCGAGCTGGAATTTCGTGGCGTTGGCCAGCGTCTCGACCTTGTAGCGTTCCGCATCGGCGGGTTTCTGGACGTTCGCTTCGAGCTCGCGTTGCTTGCGCAGAATTTCCTGCTGTTGCAGTTCGATCTGCTTCTGCTTTTCGATGATCTGCACCTGCACTTCCTCGGCCTTCACCAACTGTCCGGTCTTGAATTTCTGCAGGTCGTACGCGAGGTCGGCTTCGGCCTTCTTCTGGTTCACCGCGGCCTGGTATTGCGCCACGTTCGATTGGTAGTCGCGCTGCGCCTCGGCGATTTTGGTATCCGCGACAAATTTGGCTTCCTGTCCTGCCTGCGTGGCCTGGGAAGAGCGAATCATGGCGTCACGGTCGGCTTCGGCCTGGGCGATGACGGCATCGCGCTTGACCTGTGCGATGCGCGGTTTGCCCAATGCATCCAGGTAGCCCTGACTGTCACGGATGTCGCGGATCGTGAAGCTGACGATCTGCAGGCCCATGTTGGCCATGTCGCCTGCCGCCACTTCCTGGACCTTGGAGGCGAAGGCGTCGCGGTTCTGGTAGATGTCCTCCACCGTCATGGTGCCGAGGATGGCGCGCAGGTGGCCCTCGAGGGTCTGCATGGCGATGTTTTTGATGTCGTCAACCCCTTTGCTGAGGAATTGCTCCGCGGCGGTGGCAATGGAAATGTCATCGCCCTTGACCTTCACCTGAGCCACTCCATCCACGCGCACCGGCACTCCCTTGCTGGTGTAAACTTCGGGCGTCTGCACGTCGATGGTGAGCAGCTCGAGCGAGAGAATGTCCACCTTCTCGAACACCGGCCAGACGAACACGCCGCCGCCCTTGACGACGCGGAAGCCGACATCATGCGCCTGGCCGTCCGGGTCCAGGATGTGGTGTTTGCGTCCCGAAATGACCAGCACCTGGTTGGGCCCCACTTTCGTGTAGCGGCTGGCCCAGATGCCGGCGAAGATGAAGAAGACCAGCATGAGAGCCACTGCGCTCGCGATGATGGTCATCCAGGGAATGTCTCCGGCGACGGCGAGGATCGGATAGGGATTCATGGAGGAATGGGGTTGTTGGGTTGATGCTGCGCACTATTGTATTGCCTGGACGTAAAACTGGGTGCCCACCACGCGCGTGATCGTCACGGTCTGGCCGGCGGCGACCGGCACGCCCTTTTCGGAGCGGGCCGGTGCGCTGTAGCGGGAGCCGCCCTGCACGTAGGCAATTTCCCCCACCCCGTCCTGAGGAATCGGGGTGAGGATCGAGGCGGTTTGCCCGACCAGCGAGGCGACGTGCGACTCGCTGGAGCTCTGTGTTTTGTTGAACAGGGTGTTGAAGAGCCAGAAAACGGCGCCGGCGATGAGGCCGCCGCCGATGAGCGCCAGGGGTGCGCTGACCCACGGGCTCCGGGTCGCATCGATCCGGCTGAAGACCAGCCCGAACGCCCCAAAGGCCGTGACGAAACTGGCCAGCACTGTCGGGCTGAAAAAGGAGATCCCCGGCATCCCGCTGTGGTCGAATCCGGCCTCCGCATGACCGCCTGTTCCAATGCCCGAATCGTGGCCCCCAAAGAAATGTCCCGCGATGGCGCTGCCGAAGGTGAACAGGACTCCGACAACCAGACACAATGCGTAGATAATCATAAGGCCTCGCTCGGTTCGCTGGGGCTAATACAAGGTCAACTTAACAGCCGATGCAAGCATGAAACAAAATGAGGCCGTGAACCGGGTGTGAGACAAAATTCTT
>PLQC01000158.1 GCA_003159675.1 Limisphaerales bacterium | reverse complement strand
TTCTGCGAAAGTCGGGTTAGGGCTAGAGGCAACGGGAACATGCGGAGGCTGCAGAAGGTGAGATGTCCAGGAGCGACGGGAAACCGCAGTGAACAATTCACAACTCTAAGAGCAACCCGTCTTCAGTAGTTGCAGTGGTTTGGACATTTCCAGTAATTCCGCGGTAACTTCCCTCCGCTTTTGAGGTTGGGTGACCAACCTTGACCGCACCGGGAGCACCGCAGAATGATACGATGCGGATCGGCGATTTGTACGCCGACCTTTGCCAGCTCCCGTTTTGCAAAGTGGCGAGGCCTGATGGGGCCAGTCGGCTCTGGCTGCTCGGGCCACGCTTTCAGCCGCTCTGTGACAGTCTCCATTGTAGGGCGTGCATCGGGGTCGAACGCGGTGCAACTCGAAACTAATTTGTCCAAGTAGCGGGCCTTTCGATGAGCTAGGTATGTACTGATACGCATCCCATAAACAGATTCCCTGTGCTCGCCTGGTGGTGGGTAAGTCTGGCCTGTGGCCATTACCCAGAGCGATTTGGCAAGCGAGTAAACGTCGGCAGGGCATCCGTCTGCGGTGTCTGGATCGTTCAGCATCTCGGGTGCTATGTAGAACATTGGCCCTAGTTTCCTCCCTGAAACCGTAAGCGCTTCTTTACCGGGGAAGTCAGCCAGGCCGAAATCGCCCACGGCAGGACGGTTCGCAAACCAGAAGAGGTTGTCAGGCTTAATGTCTCGGTGGGCGATGCCACGGCGCGCGAGCTGAGCAAGAGTGGCGGCGATCTCAAAGAAGGCTTCGACCAGAGCCTCAAGACTGGCGATTGCGGGGCTTTTGCTCAGAGGCTCGGCCAAGGGCATGGCGAGCCAAGCCGGGACCGCCAGCGATGGGCGTGCAGGAAGGCCGGAGTCAATTACCGGGAGGATACCGCCGACATCCTTCAGCTTCCCCATGATTGCGACTTCGGATCGGAACCTTTTGTAACCCTCATCGGATGTTCGCCGGAGATACTTGATGGCGATGTCCGGCCCACCTTCGCTGTGTGCACGCCACACTTCACCGTTACCGCCTCTGCCAATATTCGCGGTCGGGGTCCACTTTCCAACCTTGGGCGGCCACTTAGTCTTAGGCATGGCGGGTCACAGGGTGCGGCCGGCGACAGGGGCGTCCAAGGGCGGGCGGGGGCGGATGGACTCGTAATTGGGGATGTAGGCGCGGAGCAGGGTTTTGAAAAGTTTGCCGTGGTTCGGGACTTTCAGGTGAAGCAACTCGTGGACAATGACGTATTCTCGGAAGTCGGAGGGTTGGGAGAGGGCTTCGGTGCTGAACGACACGGTGCCGCTGGTGGAGCACGACGCCCACTTGCGGCGCATACGCTGGATGCGCACCTGACGCGGACGCACGCGAATCCGCTCGGCCCACTGCATGACCTGGGACTTGAACGCGGTAACCGTTGCCGGGGCTGGCGTGTTCGATTTCATGGCGTGCGGACTCTTATGAGGCGATCGGCGACCTCGACCATTTTCTTGCCCTGCACCACCGGCAGCAGGATTTTGTATATTTGGGCTTTGAGCTCCCGCATTTCATCCGGGTTGGAATGGAAATTCGGAAACCGCTTGAACGGTTCGGCCAGCGCAACGGCGAGCGATTTCGGTTCTTTGTAGAGGTACCGCTTTAATTCCCAGAACAGGGTGAACGTCAGGTCATCAAGACCGCTGTCTTTTTGCGCCTGCTGGGCGGTGATGGTTTCCTCGGCCAGCAATTCCAACTGCTGCCGCGCCTGCTCGGAGGTAACGTGGCGCTCGTCGAACTGGTCGCGGATGGCATCGGCGCGCTCGCCAATGGAAATGAGATACGGCGCAACGGTGCCTTTCTCATTGACGGTGGCCTGAATGTTTTTGATGAGATTGATGACCTTGTTGGTGTCGGATGACTGACTGTTGCGGAGCGCTTCCATCATCTTCTCGTCAATGATGACGGGCTTGCTCAGTTTATTCAGCCCTTCATAGGACGCTTCGCGGCGGATCAACAATTCGGTTTTTTTCGCCACGTCGCCCAGGAACGTGGTCTTTACTCCATAGGCATTCCGCACGACTTCATAGAGGGTGGCGAGCTTGCCGTAGTTTTCGACATAATCCCGCAATCCGAGATCGGGCGAGAGGATTTCGTAAAGATTTTCGAGTTCCTTGAAAAACTTGTAGAACGCATCGCGGACCTTCTTGTCCGCGAACGCATCGATGGCGCGTTCGACAGCTTTATCATCCATCTTGCCGGTGGCGAGCGCCAGGTAATCCTTGGCCGGTCCGGTCATGCGCCGGATGAAATCCGCAAACAACACGTCCAAGTTTTCAACGACGCCGCTCACTTCTTTGGAGTCGAACCGCAGCGCCTTCTTCAATTTGCCCAACACGCCGACAAAATCCACGATGAGGCCGCACGGCTTTTCGCGAACACCGCCGTCCTCATTTTGAGCTTCGTAGGGCCGATTGACGCGGGCGATGGCCTGCAACAGCACATGGTCACGCATGGGCTTGTCGAGATACATGCAATACAGAATCGGGGCGTCGTAGCCGGTCAGGAGCTTATCGGTGACGATGAGAATCTGCGGTTGCTTGTCGGGTTTCGGAAATTCCTTGCGGGCGGTTTTCTCGTCCGCCTCGTTCAACTGGTATTTGGCGACGAGGGGCCATTTCTCCTCGTCGTTGTGCGTGTGGATGTAAACAGGCGCGGACCATTCCGGCGGCAGGAGTTTGTCCAATTCCTGTTTGTAGAGGGCGCACGCTTCGCGGTCCACCGCGACGAGGAACGCCTTGTATCCGAGCGGTTGAACATTCGTTTTGAAATGCTCCGCAACAAATTTGGCGACAGCAAGGATGCGCGTATCGGATTTCAGGAACGTGCGCAGTTTGACGGCGCGATCCAAGACCCGGTTCAAATCTTCAACATCCTTGACGCCCTCTTCCTCGGTCAGCGCTAGAAATTCTTCCTCCAGGATTTCATTGGGCAGGGAAATTTCGTTCGGCGCGTGCGTGTAACGGAGTTTGAGCGTTGTTTTATCCTCAATAGATTCGGCGATGGAATACTTGTCCAGATAGCCCTGTTCGTCCTCCTTGCCGAAAACTTTGAATGTGCCTTTGCCGTAGGCGATGAGGTCAATGGGCGTGCCGGTGAAGCCGATGAACGTGGCCTTGGGCAGCGCGGCCAACAGGAAGTTGCCCAGGTCGCCGCCGGTGGAGCGGTGGGCCTCGTCGATGAGCACATAGACATTCGGGCGCGTGGACAGATTGGCGTCCGCCTTGTCGAACTTGTGAATCATCGTGACGATGAGGCCGCGAAAATCGGCTTTTAACAATTCGACCAGCCGCGCCTTGGTGTTGGCGTGTTCAATCTTGATGTCGTTGCTTTCCAGTTCACCCAGCAACCGCTCCACCCAGCCCATGAGCTGGCCTTCCAATTCGTTGCGGTCAATGACCAGCATGACGGTAGCCTTCCCGAAAATATCCTGCCGCTGCAGGATGAGCCGGGCGGCGGTTATCATCGTGAACGTCTTGCCCGCCCCCTGCGTGTGCCAGACGAGGCCGGTATTCTTGGTGTCATCAGCGCAACGGCCCATGACCTTGATGGCCGCGCGCGTCTGGTGTTGGCGCAGGATGGTTTTTTGGAGTTCGTCGTCTTTGACGAAAAACAGAATCCACTCCTTGATCATTTCCAACATGCGGAGCGGAGCGAAGAAGGTCTTTACCTTCTCCTCGTAATTCATTTTGTCGAGGTGCTTCCACGGGAAAATGTTTTTGCGGTCGAGATTCCACGTCACGCCATAGAAAAACTCGACGATCTGCGTGAAGTCGAACACCTGCGGTATTGTGACCATTTCCGGCGTCTCTTTGTGGTAGCGCCGGATTTGAATCAGAGCTTCCTCCATCGCGTTGTGCTTCTTGGCGCTCTTGGCTTCCACCACGGTGACGGGAATGCCGTTGATGAGAAAAACGTCGTCTGCCCGGTTGGTGTGGTTGCCGTTGGTGTATTGCCATTCCTCGGTGACGTGGAACGTGTTTTTGGTCGCGTCCGAGAAATTGATCAGGGTGATGTTACGGGTCCGTTTTTCCGACTCGATATAGAGCGACCGCTCACCCCGCAGCCAGGCTAGAATTTCGGAATTGCCTTCGATGTTGTTGCGGACGGATTCGAGCCGATGAATGATTTCATCCGCCCGTTCCGGTGTGACGACGCCGGGATTGAGATCCTGTAGTTTCTGCTTCAGTAGGTCGTAAAAAAACAGGCCGGACTCGCCGCGCCGGAACGTGGTGGCCTGTTCCTGGGACACGATGGTCCAGCCGGCATCGCGAGCGTAGCGCGTGAGGGGGTGCTGGACGGTGACAGATTCAGTTCCGAGGTTCGCGGGCATACATCAGGTTGGCCGGGGGTTGGGACATGCGGGACGGAGGAGAAATCCTGGAAAATTGGAAAAACCGGGAAAAATCCGGCTGGATTTTCCAGACTTTTGCCGCCATAGCTCGCAACTGACTGTGCGTGAGCCGTTTAAATTTAATTGCATTTTTTCTGAAAATTGCCGATTGTAATACAGTTCTCTGCCAGTGGCAGCAGAACCTACAAAGGCCTCCGCAGAGCCAGCCTGGCGAATCTGCGGTTTTTCTTTTTTACCGGTCATTTCCATTTGGGCGATCTTTTTATCGACTCGAGGACTCTTGGGTCGTCAATAACAAAGGCGGTGATGATGTACGCCTTATCCTTGTCGGTAAGGGCAATGATGACGACGTAATCACCACTGACCACGCAAACTCGCCGGTCGCGGTCGTGAATTTTCCTCTTTCTATCCCAACCCGCGAACAATTCCGCCTTGGGGTCTTGCAGGGCCGCCTTGATCCAGTCAATGCGCTCGGCCCGCCGGGTTGAGAACGTATCTTTCTGGTCATCCCGATTGCTGGATTCAAAAAAGCAATGCAGGAAATCCTCCTTACGAAAGCGAACCATGATACCATCAAAGGTTGGGATTGGTCCCGAGCAATAAACTTTCCTGTAATGCTCGAAGCATTCCACGCTATCGGCGAAGGCTTTGAGGGGCGGCATGTTCACCTTACCAGCCTCCTTGGGGGTCGATCACGAACACATTAAACTTCGACTCGCTCTTGAAGGTGGCAGCGATGGGGCGTCCGAGTTTGGATTCGATATACTCAACGAGTTGACTTTTTGCCGAACCTGGGACGAGGGACTCATTCAGTCTGGCGGAGGCCGCGCCGACCAGAACATCCGCCAACTGGATCATCACGGATTCTTCGGACCGGGTCGCCTGCACCGAGGAAACGGAGGCGGACAGGTTGGAGTACGCGATGCAACGTTGCAGGACCGCCAGCCGGCGCATGTCCCGATTGCGCTTGAAGTCACAGAAGATGGCGTATTCGTTGAAATCGAGAATCCAGTGGTGGAGCAATTGATAATAGAATTTGTAGAAACCAAGTTCCTGATCGTTCTGGTGATACTTGAGCAGGTCCACCTTGGTTCGATCCACGGCGATGCAGCGAAAGCGAAGCCGATCGCCTTCGCTGAAGAACAGGCTGATGAGTTCCTGGTAGAACGCCAGCCACGAGGGGGAGACTTTCTGCCATTTGAACTCGCCGCCAATCTTGTGTCGATCCCGTAGGGCATGAATCTCCGCCTTGAGCTTGTCGCGATCCTCGCGATGAGACCACACGCTGCCGATGACCAAAAACGTTGCGGGCGGCGCTTTGGAACAAAACAAATCCGGCCGGGACTCGTCGCAGTAAACGTCAAATTTCATAGGGTGGCCTTTGGTTCAGGTTTTGGTCACAACCTCGCTCGTGTCAATGTCCAGTCGATGGACGCGGATGTGGGCGGTCATCAACTCGCGCAGCAGGGTCTGGAACAAATCCGTCAATACCCACTGCTTCCGTTCGTGAACGGATATCTTCCGGTCTAATGTAAGTTGGATGTCTGCGATTTCGCGCTGTTCGTCTGGTGCTGGAATAGGAAAGGTGTGTTCGTTGATGAGACCTTGAGTAACCAGTGGTTGTCCCGCTTCCCGCTTGAACCGGTTGAGGTCATAGATATCAAGATAGCCCGCGAGGTAGTCCACGCGGATAGAATCGTTCAGCCACTCCTTCGCGTACAGCGCGTTATCTGTAATCCAAACTTTGCCGCGCGCAAGATGGACCGCGCCGCAATATTCCCCAACGCGGCCAATTACGAGACATTCTTTGGTATCCAGAAACCACTCAGATGAGTAGCCCATTACACCGTTACCGCCGAGTACGGGAAATGGCTTGTCTGATGTCGCCAGAGGAGAAAGGTCGGCCGGTCGCTTGCTGCCGCTCGTGAGTTTGAAAATCCCTGCAGCCGGAGTCGGCATCCAACTTTTTGGCATGGAACCGATTTCGGTTTCTTTTTGGATTTCATTGTGGAGGCCGTAGGTGAGGATTTGCCGCAGGGCGGATCGTTTTAGCTCACGGGCAGCAGCCACCAGCCTTTCCTCGGACTGAATCACCCGCTGAACTTTCCATAACACCGCCGCTATCTTTTCCTGTTCAGGTTTTTCGGGAACATCCCATGAGAATTCAGATAAAGCATTCCAGGACGTTCGCGGATGATTCACGCCGTTTGTGGTTTGGTCTGCGTGCGTCCGAAATTCAGTGGAGTGAATTAGACCGAGCAAATATGTTCCGCAGACTTCGGGCTTGGGACGAAAGACAAGAATGTCGGTGGAGCAAATTCCGTTACCCTGAGCAATCACGGCTTTGTCGAGGTAGGGGCGGAGCTTCCCGTAAAGAATATCGCCCTTTTGAAAGCGACTTTTTGCGCTTTGCACGTCAGACGGCTTGCCGTGACGCGTCAAAAGAAAGGTGCCACCTGTGATGTGCTCCAAGCCGACGTAAACAGACGCCCTACTGGTGGCGGGGTCGCACTGGTCATTCACGCAAACGCATAAATCGGAAAAACGTTTCATGGTGCAGGGTGTTTTGTGCGCGATGCCAGCGATTTGATTTGTTTGAGGACTCGCGTGAAATCGTTGCTCAAGGCTTCTTCATCTTTGCTGATGAGTTCGAAGTCCGCGATTGCCATCCCAATGTCCTTTGTTTTGGTGTCGCCGTTTGTGACGACGTATCTAGACGGCGACAGATTAAAGTCGTTCTTGGCGGCGTCGGCGGTGGTGATCACTTTGACAAAGAGGTCCACGTCCTTGCCAACGTTGAAGGCGTCGGCGATCTTCTGGATGCTCTCCTGCGGGATGTAGTTCTTGGGCTGTCCCTTTTTGAACTCCGTGCCGGCGTTCACCAGAGTGATTTTGCCCTTGCGATCTTTGGATTTGTCCTTCCGCAACACGATGATAATGCCGGCGGAAGTGGTGTTGTAGAAGAGGTTGTCCGGCAGGAGAATCACGCCGTCAACGAGGTCTTTTTCCACAAACCATTTGCGGATGTTGCGTTCCTTATCCTGGTTCTTGCTGCCGCTGCCGCGCGTGACCGCGCCGGTATCCAGCACCACGGCGGCGCGGCCGTTGTCTTTCAATAGGGCCAGTGTGTGCTGTAACCAGGCCCAATCGCCCTTGCCGCTGGTGTTGCCACCGGCGGAATCAAAGCGGTCAAACGGGTCTTTCTCAAACGTCTTTTCGTCAAAAGGCTGATTCCACATGGGATTGGCGACGACAATATCGAACTTTTTGAGGCTCGTGTCGCTCTCGCGAAATTTGGGATTTGTCATGGAGTTGCCGCGCACGATTTCACCTTCCATGTCGTGGATGACCATATTCATCCGGGCGATGGCGTAGCTGGAACCGGTGAGTTCCTGGCCGTAGAGCTTGAGGGGGCGCGACACCTTGCGCTCGGTCTGCATCAGGGCGAGTTCGCATTTGATGAGCAAGCCCGCCGAGCCGCACGCGAAATCACAGGCTTCCTCACCCTGCCGGGGCCGGACGATGTAGGCCATGATCCAGCCGACTTCCTGCGGGGTGAAAAACTCACCGGCGCTCTGGCCCTGGCTTTCCGCAAACTTGCGGAGCAAGTATTCATAGGCGCGGCCCAGGAAATCCGGTTCAACATCCCTCAAGCCGAGGCGATAGCGCGGATCGGACAACGTTTCGATGACGCCGGACAATGCCTGGTCGCTGATCTCACGTTCGCCGTGTGGGGCGGCGTTGTAATCAATGATGTCAATGACGCCGGAGAGTTTTTCGGCGTTGGCCTTGGCGATGGCGCGGACGGTCATGGTGAGCTGTTCGCCAAGCGTTTTGGGCGTTTTGTCCTTGGGCCACTTGAATTGCTCGCGGCGGCTGACGACAGGCCAGCGACATTCCGGTGGGAGATAAAAGCGGACGAGGGAATGGTCAGCCTCCAGTACCGCCATCGTGGTCGCGGCGTCGCCGTAAGTTTCGGTGAGGCGCTTCACTTCATCATCGAAAACGTCCGACAGGCGTTTGATGAAGATGAGGGGGAGAATGTAATCCTTGAATTTGGGGGCGTCCTTCTCGCCCCTGATCGAACACGCGGCATCCCAAAGCATCTGCTCCATGGATTTGTGACTGAGGACCGCGCTACGGGCGGTGCCGCGCCTACGGCGACGCGGTTGGTCGCCTTCGGTAACGGCGGTTTCCGCCGGGTCTCGACTGACGAGGGCCTCGACGCCGGTTTCCTGCAACAGTTCATTGATGGCGTCCCGTGCCTTGCCCTGCGGCTGGGCCTTGCCATTCTCCCACCGGTTGACGGTGGCGAACGAGACGTTGAGTCGCTGGGCGAGTTCTTCCTGGCTCAAATGCAGTTTGGTGCGGAGCTGTCGAACCGTCGCCCCAATGCCGTCGTTATTTCGCATTTATGTCATATATGCTATAACATACTTTGTGTCAAGTTTGGAATACCAGCAAATACTTCCTTCTGCTGCAGTGTGCTGCGTCGGGCACTTAATCACTAGGAGAAATAATATTGGACTGTTTTCGTATTATTTGTTCTGTTTTCGTCTCATGGGGGCGCATACGGATGGGTCCGCTGCCGGCGACACGGCGGTGGAAAGACGTAATCGGTCTGATAGCCGAAGGAGCGGAAGCTTCCAGGATTGCTGAGGCCACGGCCCATGCCTGGGGTCTGGCGTTTGATACGGTGAAAAACGACGCGGGCTTCCGCGAAGCGGTGTGGCTGCTGACGCAGTTAGGGGTGTGCGGGTGTGGAAGGATCGCCATCTCAGCAAGGATTACACTCAGCGGACGCCGAGGCTGTTCATTCACGGGCGCTGTGCCCGGCTGATTGAATGTCTGCCGTCGCTGCAGCACGATCCGAACCGGCCAGAGGATGTGTTGAAAGTGGATGCCGATGAGGATGGAGTCGGCGGAGACGATCCGGCGGATGCCCTGCGGTATTTGGTAGCGACGAAGGCGCGCACGTTGACGCAGCGGAAGTTGCGGGGAGTGTGACCAACGCTCACTCAGTTAGAACACTTCCCGCAATGCCAATGCCAAGTGCTTTCCAGTCCATAGGCGGTTCCGTGAGTTCAGTTGAATAGGGAGTGCTCGTGATCTGTGGCCATAACAATGTTTCTGGGAAACACGGCCTCGATCTTCCCATTTAGTTCGCGTTGCCATGACATTGTCCACCAATCCCGGGGGGTCAAGGCAGAAACCCGCTACCCGGTTGCCGGGACCGACCCCCTTTCGCGTCAATACTGCGCTTTATCCACAGTGGATGTTGGATGTTCGCTTCCAGTTTCTTAATTCAGCGTTCAGCCTTGGCAACCTGGAACTCAGTGTTCCAGGGTGTGCCCCGGAATGCTGCAGGTTGGCCGGTCTGCCACTGTCCCCAACGTGTAATGGCCGCCAGCCGGACAAGAGATTTTCCCTTTTAGAAACGGCCGCAAATCATCCATGGTGGGCATGTCGTTGCCCGTCTTGTTGTTTTCCAACGCCCATTGGGCCTTGGCGGCATCCAGTTGGCGCAGATTGTTGATGCAGGCATTTTTCTGCGCTACTTCTCGCGCCTTGACAAAATTGGGGATGGCGATGGCGGCGAGAGCCGCGGGCACCGCCGCCGAAAACGCCACCAGCGTGTTGGCCGGTGACTGGCTGCTGTTTCCAACCGTAAGCCAGCCTTCGTCGGTGTTCGCGCTCACAGAATAACAGAACCCGGCTGTGTCGGGCTGAAACAACGACTGCAGCAATTGTTGTTGTGCGGGCTGGACCTTGCCGTTCCTTTGGAGCGTCTCGCGTTGAATCTGCAGGATCGTCCGGCCGAAACGCTCGCTCATGAACACGAACCGGTTTCCTTCCACAGGCATGTCCTTCGCAAGATGCTTGAATTCATCCGTCGCTTTCAGCCCGGGTTTCTGCCCGCTTTTGACCGCAAGCACTTCCTGAATCAGGGTGTCGGTCGTTGCCACGAACAGATAGCCTTCGCTGCTGGCGATCGTGGGCCGGAGTTGAATTGGAAGCGGAAGTGGAAGCGGCATGGTGCGCATCTTGAGATTGGACTTGTCTATGCGAACGATTTGCCGGTTCCTTTTGCTCAGTTCCTGGTCGATGCGGTTGAACACGGTGTCGTCTTTAACCTTCACCACGAGCATCAGGCCAGGCTCGGGAACCTGGAGCGGTTCGCTGGTCGGCAGCGGGACCGGAATCATCCTCGACGGATCGAGCGTAATCACAAAGCCAAATTCGCCGCCCAGCGAATTCAGGACCGTTTCCAAACTGAGGCCCGTGACTTTCTGGAATTCCTCGGGCAGCTTGTTCACAAAGTCCTGCGCTTGCGGGAATCCGGATTGGCTGGCTTGTTTTTGAATCACCGACCACACCAGCGGCAGGTCTGCATCAGAGAAGGTGGCCATGGCGGTGTTTGTCGGCAGCATCTCCAACCCGGTGAGAGGGTGCGGCTGCTGGCCCATGATCTTCCACAGGAAGCCCGTCCCCTTGTCCGGATAGTGATGCAGAAACGCTTTGGAGTGATACAGCCCCGGTTCCGTGGCGATCGAACTCATCCCAAAACCGGAGACGTCCTCCACGCCGCTTTGGGCGATAAGATTCGTTGCCGCATCGAACGCCCTGGCAACGTTCCCCCGCGCTTCGTCGTTGAGGTTTGGCATGGATAGCACGGTCTGGCGCCACGCTGAGACCCTGTCTGAGAGGTTGGCCAGCAACTGTTCCGTGCTGAGGTAGAGGTAAAGGCTGCCGCCCGGATCCAGACGCGACGTGACTTCTTTGAAGCTGTTCTTTTCGGCGGAGACGACCGGTTGGGTTGATGGGGTTGAAGCGGTTTCCTTTTTGCAGCCATTGGCCAGCAGAAGGCCGAGTCCGACAGCGGATAACGGAAGTACAAGCCAGGTGATTTTTTTCAAGGTTGGTTGGTTTGATTTCACCGATCCAAGTTCACGAGATGGCTAAGCTTTTTGGGTGAAAGGTAAAGCGAAATATCGCCAACCCTTTTTGCCCAGGCACCTCACTAGTGTCCAGTCATAAGGTTAAGAAATGTCACGTTTCCAGGATCCTATCACGGAGTTGAACGAGGTATTGAACTGGTTGTCAAACCAGAATCACCGTCACTAAACAAAGAAAGAAGAATCCATGCGCCTGCCCTGCTTGATCGGCTTCATTTTGGCGACCGGTTTCACCGCGCCGGCCGTTGACTCTGCCGGCTTCACTCTGCACGAGTGGGGCACCTTCACCTCCATTTCCGGTTCGGACGGCGTGCTGCTGCCTGGACTCGAACGGGAACCCTTGTCGCGCGGCCTGATCGCGCGCACCCTTGATCTTCGAGATTTCTACAATAGCCGGGATTGACACCTTTTCGACCGGCCTGGTGATTCCGTTCGAAATGCTTTCAGCCGTTCCATTACTTCCCGGCCGATTTTGCCGCGATCAATTTTGCCCCTATCTGCAGGCTTGCGGCCTGCCTGGCCTGCTGGCTCGTCAGGGATGTTTGGAATGCTCCGAGTTGTTCGGGCAACAAAATGCCTTGCGCACGCTCCAGATAACGTTGGTTTAGCTGTTCTAGTTCCTGCTGAAATTGTGTCAGTCTATCCTCAGTGTAATAGGAGGCAATATCGCCCGTGAACTTGGAAGGGTCGGAGTAGTCTGTGGTGAATTTAAAGTTCTGTCGTTCCTCGATCATCTCCGATATCAACTGCTGATCCTGATCGGGACTGACCGCCCTCGGGCCGCCGGCCAGTTGATCTTCGAATTCCGTGACGGTCACCCGCTCTGAAAGATTCTTTCCGTATGACTGGTATCGGGCATAATTGTCGTCGCCGAGCAGTTGCTTGATTTGCTCATCAATCGCGGCCTGCTCCGCGTTGACCTGGGCGGCCTGTTCTTTCAGTTGGGCCGTATCGGCCTGGCCTGCCATCGCCGTCGCCGCCATCTCCGCACTGGCCATTTGCTTGTTTATTATCAAATCCTTCAAGGTAGCAGTCTGCTCCGCGGTCAGGTTCAGGTCGGCAAAAAGTTTTGCATAGCTCTTAACCACCACAAGGCTCATAGACCTCATGGCCGCCTTCATCATCTCTTTCCCTTGCGGGGTCTTGAGCATTTCGAGCATGGGATTGGCCGGCTTCGCGTTTGCCTGCGCGTCCGCCCGCAACCGGGTCGCTTCACCGCGCAGCCGCAGCAATTCGCTGAGCTGATCCTGTTTGGGCAATTGAGAATTGCCGGCGCGCGCGAGCAGGTTGGAAAGGCGCTGGTTCTGCGCCGCCAATTGAGCCATCTGACTCACCTGCTGCTGCAAGGACCGGTTCTCCTCGCGCATGCGGTTGCTTTCCTCACGCATCCGGTTCAAAGACTGATGCTGGAGCACCAGTGGAGTTGCAATGCCGGCAATCAAGATGGCGCCGGCGACACCGATTTGTAGTTTTGTCATAGCCATAATTTTCATTGTTGTCAGGCTGAGGCCGGTTCCAACCGTGACGGCTCCAGCCAGCGCAGTCGTAGTCACTGAAATGGCGAGACCGACCGGCGCGGCGGTCACGGCTTCGGCGGCAAGCACCGAGGCCAACGCAGTCGCGGTCAATGTGACGCCACGTTTGCTCAGAACGCCCCGTAGTTTTTCCAGCGCCCGGCTGACACGCTTTTGCGCGGCATCTTCGCTCACCCCGAGGGACGCCCCGATCACGCGAAAATCCTGCTGCTTGAAGAAGCGCAACACGATCGCGTCGCGGTCGGATGCGCTCAGTTGGTTCAGGCCCTCGTCGAGATGCGGAGCAATCAGGTCCCACGGTGATCCTGTGTTGTCGTCGAGCGCTCTCATTTCCATGGCGGTTTGTTCGCGGGTTTGACGGCGTCGTTCCGTTCGCACCATTTTGGCCGCCGTATACCAGGCGTGCCGATACAGCCAGCCGGCCAATACCACATCACGCGGCAGGCTCCGCGCCTTGCGCGCCAGATCCATGAACACGGTTTGGGTCACGTCCTGGGCGAGATGGCTGTCGCCGCCGGCCACTCGGAGCGCAGCGGAATAGACCACGTCGATGTGCCGCGTCACCAGTTCGCCAAAGGCTGGTTCGGAGCCTTCTCGCCTGTATTGCTGCAGCAGTTGTCCGTCGTCCATCATCGCCTTTCTAATGATCAGAACCCGCCGGAAACGAAATCCGACAAAAAATGTTTGGTTGGCGCCCGACCGGCCAAAAACCTCCTTGTTTTCGTGACAGTGACCACTGTTAAACACGGGGCCGTTTTTCAGAAGGGAGCCGCACTCCGGACCGCAGGTCTGTGGCAGCTTGCTCGCAGTTGCGCCACAGATCCCCTCTTTCATTCACGGAGCCTGGAGGCGATAGAAACCTTGGCTCGCACCCTGGAAAGGCAGGACGACCTGCCAACTGCGGTTTGACAGAGCTGTCGGGTTGGCAACAGCAGTCCAGGCAGTTCCCGGAGCGAGGTTTGTGGCGCATTCGAGGACGAAGGGAGTGGAACGGAGCGGCCATGCGACAGTGACTCCGCCGGATGCCGTTGCCACCTGCAGCGAGGGTGGCATGGCATCGTTGGCCGCGTATCCGGCCAGCCACGCAAACGCCGAGTTCCAATACACTCCCGGCTCGGTCATGTCCGCATCCTGGGAGTTGAAGAAGCGCTTCCAGGGATACTGAACGACCATTTGAGCCGAGCCGTCCACGTTAATGTTGCCGCCCAGATAACCGGGTGGTTGCTGCAGCAGGTTGGTCCAGAACTGTGAATAGAAATCCGATCCGTGCTGGTAATCGCCGTAACCGCTGACGAACACGCGATTCACTGGATTGCGGCCGCAGACGAAATGCAGCGACTGAATGGCGGTCCGAGGGTAGCAGAAGTTTCCCGTCCATTCAAAGGCGCGAGTCAGCACCATGGCTGATGGCGTCAGGACACCGCCGCTGGAGCCCCAGTAAAGATGGAACGGATAGAGCATCGGCACGCAGTAGCCTGACAGGGCGACATAATTGGTGAGCACGTCCGCCTGATGCTGGAATGCGCCTTTCAGGGTCGCCTGAATGGTGGCATCCACGGCCCGGGAGCTCCGCGCATAATCCATGAACGCAAAGTTCAACGGGTGGTTTAGGTAGGTGATGACGTTGTCGCTGCCAAAGCCGGTGGTGTTGGCGCCAAACACGGGACCGTTCAGTGGTGAGCCGCCATTCTGGTTGAACTGGGCGGTAAAAAAACTGTTGAATTGGGCATCACCCGTGGCCTCGAACAATTCAACCGCTGCGAAGGCGCGGCAGCGCTGGTCGAAAGTCGCATCGCCCCATGATGGATCGTCGCTGCCGGGATCCACGCCGTTCGTCAGGGGCAGACGCGGCTGCACCAGGTTCGTGTTGGCCTGGAGCCACGACCAGGCGAGTTGCGCGCGCGCAAGCAGGTCGGCGCTCTGGTCCGACGGCAGCGCACTGCCCATCACCGCGTAAGCCTTCGCGAATGCCGCTGCGGCGCAGGCCGTGGCAAAAGAGCTGATGTCCGAAACCTGGGGCGGTTGCGTGACGGTGTTCGGGTTGCCGAGCAAATAATTGTTCACGCTGCCATCGGCGTTTTGCATTCGCTTGAGCCAGTCGAGTCCCCAGGAGATCAGCGGAACGAGGTCGGTCTGGGAAGGATTGGATTCGGGAAGATTCAGACTGTTTCCCGGGACGTTTTGGCCGAAGTCGCGCAAGGTTTCCAGCAGGAACCAGCAGGCCGTGGCCGTGTTCGGAACATCAATGTGCGTGTCACCCGCATCGAACCAGCAGCCATGAACGTCGCGGTTGGTGTTGGCGCCGAAATTGAAATGGCCATGGTTCGGATCGTAGTTATAGGTCGCATTCGTGGTGTCGGGGTGAACGGCAGCACGGTTGTAACCTTCTGCATACGGCGCGACGATCGGCACACTGGCGCGCGAATAGTAGAAAAACCGCAGCGTGTCACGGAACAGGCCGTGATAAACATTTGTGGCAATGAAGAAATTTGGTGATTGTGCCCCCAATTCAGGCAGTTCGAAGCGATAGACTCCAGGCGTTCGCAAAGCCCCGAAGTCGGCTTGATAGTTCACGTCGCCGTCCTGTGGCCAACCTGGCGCCTGCCAGATGTTGGGTGGAACAAACTGGGTGACCGCACCGGTGAGCACGATCTGCGAGTTTGCGACGTTGATTATTTGGAACCGGGTTGGAGGAGTGCTGAGGGTCCCCGGTTCCCAACTCACCACCGCCAGCTTGTCCGGCATCAGCGGGGCGTAACCGAGCTGATCAACCTTGGCGAACTCCGTGTATTGGAGTTGGGTCGCGGAAGGCACCAAGTCCAAAGCGGCAATGTCGAGGGTGCAATGATCGCGATAGTTTCCCGTGGCAATCAAAGCGATATCCCAGATGTGCGTGAGATCCAGGCTGGGATTGGCGGCCGTGAAATCCGAGGCCGGGATGTAAATATCCTGCCAGACGCTGGTGGAAGCGGACACGTAGCGGCTCAATGGAAGCAGCGTCAGGCTGAGTGGTCCAATATTCATGTCCCAGGCGCCGTTGGTCGGGATGGCGCTCCATTTCAATCTTAAGTGAATGGCCGGATTTGTGCCCGTGCGCAGGTAATTGAGAGTATTGCCGCTGACCTTGAAAAGAACGTTCCACCATCCGCCGGGCGGATTGACGGCATCCAGCACCAAAGCTTGAGTGCCGCCGAGATTGTCCACCGGCACCGTTCCGTTCACGTTGCGGACCGAGGCGCCGCTGCCCTGATAGATCGCCGAACCCCAGCCGCCCCAGTTGGTGGGATTCTGATACGGATTGAAATACTTCACCGACGCCAGCGGCAATTGTCCGGCTTTGATTTGTTCGTGGCAGAGTGCCAGCCACAGAACGGCGAGCCAGGGAACGAATCTGCATCCGGAGGCCGTCCGCCCACAAATCCTGCAACAAGCGAGAAACTTGAACTGAAACATTCTATCAGTCGCACAAGCTTGATCTCAAGCCGGCGCGGTCGAGATCCTACTCGAAACGACGCCGAATGTGTAGCTTAAACGGAGAGAAACCTATACAGCAGTCGGGAAACTGGCGTTCGTCTTCAAAGCCTTCGAGCACTTGGATCACGCCGCGATGACGTGGATCAGACTTTATTGCTGCAACGAGAGATTTAACCGGGGCTTCGGGACCTTCGAGCATCTGTTGGAAGACGTCGTCCTTGTAAAGCAACATGTTTAAATCAGGTGCAGTTCGCGCAGCGCGGCGCCGGCGCTGGACAGGTTCTCAGGCTTCATCTCGACATAATTGCGCGAGAGGATGATGCCGTGCGCGCCGCCCTTGAAAGCCGCTTTCACGGCCCGGCTCACGCTCTCCGGCGTGGAATGTGCCATGCCTGGCTCCGCCGGCACATCGATTCCCACACCCGGCCAGATTTGGGTCGCGCGACCGGCTACGCCCTCCACCGCGCGCCGCGTTTCACGTTCCACGTAATCCGCCGAAAGACCGGTCGCGGCGAGCTTGTCGCGGGGCGCCTCGTCGTAGTTCAACTGACGGTACAGCAGGTTCAGGATCGTCTCGGGTGACAGATCCCCATAGACAGAGCTTTGCGCGCCTTTGACGAAGCTCACGAATCGTCCGCCGGCGACGTTGTTGTAAAGCGCGGGCCGGATGAAGTCCGCGAACCCGGCCAGACCGGCGAAGTCTTCCTCGGCCCGCTGGAATGGGCTGAACGACAGGTTTTGCCAGACATGCCAGCCGACCTGCAGCGCCGGGTTGATGGATTTCACCCTGGCATGGAGAGCGGCCTGGAATTCGTGGCGGCTGCTGACCCAGAGGTTTTCCCAGGCCATTAACTCGGGATAATTGAGGAGCAGACGCCAGAACGCGGTGAAGGAGCCGTCGCGCGGACGCCTTCCGGCCCGGCCTTCGCGCACGAAATTCTCCACCTCGCCGAACCCGCGGCGGGCGCGCTCGACGTCGATGCCTCGATTGCGTCCCTTTTTCTGACAGAATTCGCAAAAGCACGTGGTGCGGCCGGGATCCTCCCCGCTGCTCTGCGAAAGACTGAGCGCATTGAGCAGGCCGCTCTGGCGCTCCGAACCCCACATGATGCCGCCGATCTCGTAGGAGCGCGCGTAATCCTCGATGAGGCCCAGCGTGAACTGCTGGTAGAGAGGATTGTTATAGCACGGTCCGCCGGGGTGACGATCGGTGCGACGGCCATGATGGTCGATTTCGTAAAGCGCTTGCCAGTGCGGCACCGCGGCGGGAAGAACATTATCTTCGAGCACAAAGCAGAAAATCCGGATCCCATGCTTGAGCGCGACGGGGATCACGCGGGCGAGGACGTCAACGTCGCCAAACTCGGGCGCGCGCATGTCCTGGTAAGTGAGCGGAATGTCCCGGTAATACTGCATGTGCGGCGTCGCGAAGTTCCCGCCGTGGAATCCTTCCGCCGGCGACCCGGCCCGGTGCGGTTCGTGGGAATAGATGAACGGGAACAGCACATTGACACCTGCGCGCTCCCGCATGTCGTCGAACATCGGATCCAGCTCCCGCTGCGCGAACGGAGCAATGCAGATTGGCAGGGCGATCGTCGTGGAGGACGGTTTGGGTGCGGTGGAAGCCGGCGCGGGTTCGCTCCGCGAGGAATTCAGGCCGGCCATTGCCACGCCAGCGCTCATGACGCTGCTTTTGATGAAAGTTCGACGGTCCATACAGCGAGTATCCCGCGGGCTCGAACGGATTCAAGAGCAAAGCCCCCGTAAATACCACTGCCCGGCAGGAGCGTTTCAGTTCGAGTGGGGAGTGCACCCGTCTCGGGTGCGCTCCCCAGAGTGTCTGGATGGTTGAGGTTTACAGCCGAGGGTTCGTTGATGCCGGCTCAGGTCGGCTTCAGGAACGTCCCTTTCTGCAGTTCCTGGAAGGCTTGCTGGAGTTCTTCCTGCGTGTTCATCACGATGGGGCCGTACCACGCGACCGGTTCCTGGAGCGGTTTGCCCGAGACGAGCAGGAATCGGATGCCGTCCTCCCCGGCCTGGACCTCGATGTCGTCGCCGGAGTCGAACAACACGAGCGAACGGTTGTCCGCCTCCTTGAGCGGCGCGGTGTCGGCCCAGCCGAGGCCTTCGGTCGGCACCGACAACGGGCCGGACGCGTTGCAGAACTTGCCGCTCCCCGCGAACACATAGGCGAAGGCATGGCGCGTCGTCTCAACGGGAAGCTTCTTGCGCTTGTTGGGCGGCACGGTCACATCGAGGTACGTCGGGTCGGCGGCAATCCCGTCCACCGGACCTTTCTTTCCCCAGAATGTGCCGCAAACAACCCGGGCCCGCGTGCCATCGTCATCGATGACCTCGGGGATTTCCGGCGCTTTGACCTCCTGATAGCGCGGCGCGGTCATTTTCAGCGACGACGGCAGGTTCGCCCACAACTGGAATCCATGCATCTGGCCCAGTGGGTCGCCTTTGGGCATCTCCTGGTGGATGATCCCCCGGCCCGCCGTCATCCATTGGATGTCGCCGGCGCCGATGGCACCGCGGTTCCCCATACTGTCGCCGTGCTCGACGGTTCCGGCGAGGACGTATGTGATGGTTTCGATGCCGCGGTGAGGGTGCCACGGGAAGCCGGCCAGGTAATCGCCCGGAATGTCGTTGCGGAAATCGTCCAGCAGGAGGAATGGGTCGAAGTCGGAGGTGTTGCCGAAGCCGAACGCGCGGCGCAGATGGACGCCTGCGCCCTCGAGTGTCGGCTTGGCCTTGATCAAGCGCTTGATTGGTCTAATGGACATAATTGTTTCCCGCGTTTTGGGCCGATGCGAGTGGTTGTGAGAACGGTAAGCTGCGCGCGCTTCGAGGCAAGTGAAATTGTGATTATTTTTGCAGGCTGCGAAGTGTCAGTCCCGCCCCATCCCGCATTGGATCGAGCTTTGAGCGAAGATAACCCGCTTTGCCGGTCCCGTTCGGGTCTTAATTGGTGAAACTGCGGCTCAGAAGCCGCCCCC